>FAXN01000001.1 GCA_001493195.1 Sulfurovum sp. enrichment culture clone C5
GCACTGGTATCTATAGTGATAGTAAATTCATCTGATGTGCTGCCCAAATTACCTGCGCTATCTTCTACTCTAGCAGTATAAGTATAGTCTTCGCCATCAACGAGACCACTGTCGGCATATGTCCACGAAGTACCATTTACAACATTTGCTGTGCCAACTTTTACACCATCTTTATATATAGCTACAACTTCATTGCTATCTAAAACTGCAGAGATAGTTCCATTTAGTGTTGGTGTTGTGTCATTTGTTGTGCTTCCATTACCAAAATCACCCGTAGCAGGAGCTACATCATCTATAATGCTTGTGATAGTTGTTGTTTGTGTTGGGGCAACAGTATCTGAAACTTTAATAGTAAGTGTGCTTGTTGATGTTTCGCCAGCACTATTTTCTATGGTATAAGTTACAACCGCATCGCCTAAGAAATTTTGTGCAGGAGTAAATGTGATAGTCCCATCAGGATTGATAACCGCTGTCCCTTGAGCAGAATCTACACTAACAGAAACTACTGTCGCATCATCTTTTCCATTATCATTATCCAATACATCTGTAGTTACAGCTACATTTATCTGAGTATCATCCGTATCTGCTATAGCTTCAAGTGAAGAGTCAATTATGACATCAATATTATTAGGTGCGATAGGTTGCATAAGCATACTATACCCTTGAACACTTAATCCAACTGTTGAAGGCAAGGCACTACTATCTACTACCACTACATTATAAGTTGTTGGACTTACCATCACAAGTGTTAATGCTCCGCTATAATTATCTGAAAGCCACATAGACATCATAGCTTCATCTGCCGTTATCGTTGCAAAAATCTCTCCATTTTGCGCCGCTGGATTTATATTTGTATAATTTACTGTTACTGCCATTCTTTTCCCTTTTTTATTTTACTTTTTTTAATTTATTGGTTATATAACGCTTACGTTACTTTGAATCCAGAGATCATAATTTGTATTCGCAGGGTCTATGGTGCTATTGTGATAAACATTATAAGTTACGCCATCAATTACTTGATTAACCCCTGTATCTGCCCATGTAGCAGTATCAAGATCAACTTTTCCTCCAGTTTTCCCTTGAATGGTTAATGCATGATCAGTATAGCTTGAGCCTGCATTTTGCACTGATGCGAGATCGTCTATTTTGAGTGTAGCCGCAGTACCAAGATTGTAAATTTCAAAATTTACTGTATCATTGCTATCTAATGTCAAAGTAGTAGAAGTAGTAGAAGTTGGATTTAAAACCAATGTATCTACGCCACCGCCTCCATCAAGCTTGAAGCCTAAATTGAGTACATCTGTTTGAAATACCTCATCTTCAGCAGTACCTGCAACATCTATTGTAGCTCCACTGTAACTACCATTTCTATCGGCATCCACTACAGCATAAAAAGTTTCGCTAATCCCAGAAGAATTACCTGCAACATCAATAGTCTCTAATTGATATTCATAAACTCCGTCTGCTACTATAGAAGTGTCATTCCAAAATACCGAATCAGTAACACTATTTGAGCCAATATATATATCCGCAACTGGCGTACTCAAATTGCCATCCTTATAGATAATTACTTCATTGACACCCAAACCAGTTAGATAATCAGAATCTCTTTGCAAGCCATCTGTTTCATCGCCTTTAAATAGATAAAGTGGTGTAGAATCAACTACATTAATTTTTAGAGTATGATCTGGTGAGGTTATGCTTGTAATCTGACTTACATCAGGCGCAGTTGTATCAATCCCAAAACTACCAAATGATATTCCATTTTGAGAAGTAAAAGTCCCTGAAGCTGATACACATATGTCCCCTGAAGCTTCGAGAACTATAACTTGATTTGTATAATGTCCGTCTAGTAGTTTTTCCATTGTGTTTGTTGTTTTATTATAATACAATTGGGTAGGGTCAATAATGATACTCCATTTGCCATTACTGTCTACTATAGTTGTAGGGTTGTTTGGACCTCCCACGAGATATTCTTCGCCTGTTTCTTGGTTTGTTAGTTTTACATAAACTTCATCGCCTTCTTGATAAGGAACATTTTCTAGTTCACCCGTGCCCCCCTCGGCTACAAAATCATCACTGATAGTGAAAGCACCTGTAAAATAGTGATTATCCCCTACTTCTACATTCTGGTCATTCCTTTCATTCCCATCATCCAAATTAGTAAATGTAAGATGACTCATATTATAAGTCATGAAAGTATCTACAATCATATCTATTGGGGTTGGGGTTGAAACATTACCTGCTGTATCTGTAAGTGTTATATTGAGAGTATGTTCGCTGTTTTGAAGCGGCGAGGCATTAGAAGTTCCATCTACTGTTGAATATGGCTGTAGTTCTTTAGTAGTTATGCTCCATGTTCCATCGTTTGCAACTGTAGTTTCACCAATAAGATTAGTCGTAGGATTGTTTGGGTCGATATTACCATCATAAACTCTTACAATCGTTCCAGCCTCTCCTGTTCCACTCAGCGTTGGCGCGCTGTCATTTGTGATGATTTTGCCATCACTTGTTACATTGACGTTGCCACTTATGCTTATGCTGCCTGTTGTGCTGTCTATATTCCAACTTCCAGTGTCAGTATCTGCTCCCCAAAAAAGCCCAGTTGCTCCTGCGGCACTATCAATATTATCGGCTACCATAGTCACATTCGGTGCATCAGGTGCAGTGGTATCTGGTTTGCTTCCACCGCCGCCGCCTAGTCCACCAAGACCGGCTAACGGAAGTAATGATAGAGGTCCAAAACCTCCAGCTTCTACGGTACCTAGACTTTGATAAGCAAATTCTCCATCTGCTATATTGGTTGTCATTAATCCTTTGTCTCCACTTTGTGGAACGTATTGATAATATTCTCCTGTTTCATGAACACCAACTATTTCACAATTACCATTTGCACAATAGTTTTCTATAGTAACATCCGCTTCGCCCATACCATCCAAGGCGCCACCTTTTGGATTTATTTTGAGTTTGAGATCATTTTTAAATCTTTTTGTATAAATTTGGTCTGGTGCTCTATTGGTAGCCATATCTTTTATCTCATAAAAAGTATCTTTTGTCCCTTTTATAACGATATGTTCTCCATTTTCGCCAATTTTAACTATGTTATTTGAAACAATACCATCTTTGTTTTTTGCTATAATCATTATCTCTCTGCTCATAATTTATCCTTTAAATTAAATCTATTGCTATAAAGAAGAATTACCTGATGTAATCCCAATTATTTCTATCTTAACTCTACGATTTGGAGCAAGACACTCTATAAGTTTTGACGTTGCTTTTTCGCCACTACAACTTGTTACTTTTGGATATCTCTCTCCAAGACCCAAACTGTCTATAGGAACATTGATACCTAATTTTTTCAATTCATTTTTAACAGCGTCTGCACGAGCTGAAGATAGTTTATCATTTGATTCACCTGAGCCGATTCTATCTGTATGTCCTTCTATACGAAGTTTTTTAACATTTACTCCAAGCGACTTTATATCTTGAGCTATTTTAGCGATAGCTTCATGCCCTTTTGGTGTCAATGTAGCTTTACCAAATACAAACAATGCATCAGTATCCAACTCTACATAGTCCAAACTACACAAAGATGTATGTCTATTTGCTATATGAGATCTATTTGCTGAGGCTAAAACTTTTTCTGCCGTTTTTTCATCAGCTTCATAAGCTGTGAAATGCTCTCCTGCTTTTGATACAAGCAAATAGGTTACTTTGCCTTTTTGGGCATCTATATATATGTCTTCGCTACTGCCAGCACAACCAAAACAATCATATATTTTAATTTTTGTTTTACCAGGGCATGCCAGTGTTTGTGCATACGACTTTGTAGTCAATGCTCCAACTATGTGATTTTCTACCCAAACTGTTGGTATAAAATCTTTATCGCCTGAATCACGATAAAAAACAACCATTGATTGTTTATCATTAAGTCCAGGTTTATTAAATTTGCCACTTATGGCACTTGTTGATTGGAGACATCCGCTCAACATCATTGTAAGTATAATAGATGCTATAAAAGCAACATATTTCATCAGTTTCATTAGTCTATCCTTTTAGATGGTCGTTAAAGTAAATGATTACTAACAAGAACTCCTAAAAATCGAAAAAACTCCTAAAATTGCCTAATTTTCATAAATTAGACTTATAACTCCAAATCCATTTCTTAAATCATTGGTGGGGATTATAATAAATAAATTATTAATTTATACTTAAATCATTAAAAATATATTAAAAATAGGTGCAATTAATAATATTTATTCATTAATAAATTTAGTTTTTATGATAAATATATCATTTATCAATTCATTTAATAGTTGTTTGACACTAAAAAATGAATTTTTTGGGGGGACATGTGGATTTTTAGTTGTAATCTTAAACTAATATTTAATTTAAAAACTAATTGTAGATTTCTTAGGGACTAAACAAAAAATAATGTAATAAAAAGTTATTTTTGTTTTTAATCTACTCTTGAAGTATAACTAAGTTAAATGATATAAAAATGACAACTTAATATATCAATTTAAGAAAAATAATTAACTAATAAAAATTATTGCTATTAAACGACGAGTGTCGCTTGATTTATTATTGTTGCAATAATCTCTTCATCATTTATGTTGAAAAAAGATAGATTTATATCGCTTGGGGTTGTAGAAGTATCTTTAAGTGAGAAACTATAAGTATCTGTGATAAAATCTTCTTGCGAGCTTTTAGGGATAGGACTATATATCTGTATCTCTTTTGGCATACATTGCAACAAATTTTCTATATCGTTAAGAGATTCGTTTTCAAGTAAATCTTCCATGACCAAAGTATTTACTTCATAGTTTTCGCTTATAGCAGCTGTACCTGTATTGCCAAAGATATCACTATAGTTATTTGTTAGGATTATATTATTTGTATTGTCTAATATATTGGTATTGGGCGTAAATGTTGCGCTCCAAGTAACATTATCTGTAGTAACAAAATCACTAAGTGTTCCATTTTCTACGATTACATCTTCTTTATCAAAGTTTTTAACAGATTCACTAAATGTGATGATTATTGTGGAGGTTTCATTTATGCTCAACTGCATATCTTCTATGGTTATGGTAGTTGTTGGGTATGTGGTGTCTATTATAATTATTTCTGCGGGAACAATCTCTGTTGTAAAATCCTCGTTTACGATTGTGCCGCCACCATCTTCTGGTTCTGTATTTGGGGACTCTTTAGGGAACTTTACATCATTATTGATTGTTGTGGCGGATTTGTTTTCATTTGGCAATATAATATTTATGTTTGAATCGGGCTCTGTTGCACCAGTTGCTGTAGATTTACCATTTTCATCTATGTTTTCTATGAGAGCTGGTGTTTGTGTATCTTTGCAAGTTACTAAAAATGGTGTGCTTTCGTTGCCACTAGCATCTGTCGCTGTGACACTTATATCTCCATCTAGCTGAATAAAAGATGATTTGATAGAGTAATTTCCATTGTTATCTGCTTTTGTACTAGACTTGGTTCCGTCCGACCACGTAATGGTTATGATTGAATTTGGCTCGGCTATTCCACTTGCTGTTGGTTTGCCATCATTGTCATAGTTTGATATTGACAAAGAAGGAGAACTCGGAGCAGTTGTATCAGTGCTGTTTCCATCCCTGCCAGATATAGCACCAACAACGCCTATCGCCAATCCGCCAAGAGCCAACTGCCCAGTACTTATGGCAACTCTTTCTGTTACTACTAAGTTTAACAATCCATCCACATTATTTATCTGGGTATATGTGCTATACACTAAAGCACCATTTGCATTATATGCATAAAGGCTTATCTCATCAATAGCAAAATAGTCTTTTATAATTATAGATGGGGTATCAATACCTTCTTCAAAAATATACAAATCATAATCTATTTTTTTGTTTCTATATTTATTTGTGTATGTTTTTCATTTATGTCTTGAATGATAACTTTATCTCCAGAGCAAGCTTGAAATATTAGTGTTTTGTTGTTTTCGCCATCTCCAAAAGTCTCTATAACTTTATCGTTTGCTATCAATTGCAACATATTTTTTCCTTGCTCCGTACATACTTCATCAGTTTTTACAATATTATTAGTCTTAGAAAAATATAAAAATAATAATATTGTATGATAAATTAAATAATTATTTTTGATGTACTTTACTGTATTGGAGCTTAAATTAGCATAAATTTATTTGATTTTAGTGCGCCTAAAGTTGTGTGCCAGGGAAATTATTTTTCCCCGAATGCTTCGCCCATAGTTTTGGTTACTGGTTTTGTTAAATAATCCCAGACTGTTCTTGAGCCTGTTATGATGTCGACTTGCGTTGTCATCCCAGGAGTAACTTCTATCTCTTTCCCATTTTTAGCAACAAGTTTTGTATTTCCTAAAGCAATTCCAACTCTATAGTAAAATTTGTCGCCTTGTGAAGTTTTTTCTACCAAAGCATCTGGACTTATATAGGCGACTTTGCCATCGAATATTCCATATACACTATAATCATAAGCATCTAGTTTAACAGCAGCCTTTTGCCCAACTCTCACAAATGAAATATCGCTTGGTGGCAGCTTGGCTTCGATGATGAGACGATCTCCAAAAGGAACAAGTTCCATGATGATGTCGCCAGATCTCACATTGGCTCCACGAGTAGTAATAAGAATATTTTTTACTATTGCATTCATAGGAGAAAATATCTCTGTGCGTTCTAGGTTGATTTGTCTATCCATCATCTCTTGTTCTTTTGTAGAGAGCTCTTCTTCGGCTTTGGTCATTTCTGCTTGTGAATCTTGAAAATATTTATTTCTTTTATTTGAAATTTGTCCTTTTAAATCTGCTACTTGTCTTTTTAATCTGATGATTTCTGACGAACCTATATCTCCACTTTTTAATAGCGGTAAACTATTATCAAGTTCTTGTTGGGCCAGAGATAGCGACTCGCTTAGTGCCGATATCTCATCCCCAACTGCTTGTTTTCTTCTTTTATATAGTTCGGTTTGGTTTGATATAAATTCTGGATACTCTTTCACCAATGGTGGAAATATCAAATTTTTACCATAAACTTCTGCTTCAAGCCTAGCTAGCGCGGCTTTTAGTGCTGCAACTTTTGACTTGCTATCATCATAAGCCGCTTGAGCTTTGTTTTTTTCAAGATTTATAAGCTTTTCGCCCTTCTTAACCTTCTGTCCTTCTTTAACAAAGATTTTTTCTATTATCCCATCTGTTGTAGCTTGTATCTCTTGTGTTTTTGCAACTGCAATCACTTGCCCTTGTGCATGCGAAATCTGATCTAATGAAGCAAACTGAGACCAAATCAAAAATGGAACAATAAGCAAAAACAGAGAAGCAAAAACAATATGTTTTGAATCTATTTTATAGATAAATGGTTTTTCTATGCCTTTTTTTTCATTCATTTCTTAACCTTTGGTAATATTGGTGTGGGGTTGGGCGTGGGGCTGAGTTTGTGGTTTGGTATGGGCTTTTTGGTTGTTTGAAAGTTTTTCTAAAACCAAATTTTTAGGTCCATCCATAGCTACGCCTTGTGGTGTCAATACAACAAGTCTATTTACAAGTGCCAAAAGTGCTGGTTTGTGTGTTACTAAAATTAGTGTTTTATCCGCAGCAATTTGTGAATTCAGTGCATTTATAACATTTTTTTCTGTGAAATCATCCATATTTGCCGTTGGTTCATCTAGCAACCAAATAGCTGGGTTCTCCAAAATAATTCTTGTTATAGCAATGAGTTGCTTTTGTCCGCCAGAGAGGGTATTGCCCCCCTCTGGTATTACCGTATCCAAACCGTTTGGTGCAGAATTAATTAGGTTTATTAATCCAGTAACTTGAGATGCTTTCATAATTTTTGTATCATTAATTCCAACCAATCCTAGGGTTAAATTATCTCTAATTGTTCCAGAAACTAGCTTTGTGGCTTGTGGCAAATAACCTATCATCGAGCTAACTTTGTGTCTTGAAATATGCTGAATATCAATACCGCCTAACAAGACATGCCCTTCTGTTGGTGCATAAAGACCTGATAGCAATTTTAGCATTGTAGATTTTCCTGTTCCTATAACACCTAAAATCCCGACCCTCTCTCCATGCCTGATATTTAGCCCTGGTATATTTAGAGTTTGTCTGCTATCTTTGTAAGCAAACTTAACATTTTGACAACTATATCTTGGTTCAATAAAATCAGGTGCCAACGGTTGTGTTACCCCATGATTGTCTTGAGGAAGAGCAAAGATATTGTCCAAATCTTTTATAGATATTTTGGCTCTTCCCCATTGAACAAAGATATTTGGCAGCGCAGCAAGAGGAGTTAGAACTCTAGATGAAAGTATAGAAATTGCTATCAATCCCCCCATTGTGAGCTGATCTGTTGATGTTACCATATATGCACCCCAAGAAACAATACCAATATAGCTAAACTGTTGTAGTAGTGCGGATATATAGACTGAAAGCTCGCTATAATGTCTTATGGATATGTCATCATTGATGGCATCTTCTGTTAGTGAATTCCATTTGTTTTGCACCCCAAAACTTGCACCATGTGCTTTTAGAGTTTCTGCATTTTCAACACATTCTACGAGGAGTCCAAGTTTTTTATTGTTTGCCGCGACAGAAAGTTCAGTTAGAGTTTCAATTTTATTTTTAAAAAAGAGTGCCGCACTTAAAGAGGCAAAAAAGAATATCAACGGAATTACTCCCATAGCAAATCCGCCAAGCGCTATAACTACGAGCAAGAAGAAAAGCGTAAATGGCAAATCTATGATGAAATATAAAGCTGCTGTTGTTATAAATGCTCTTACGTTTGCATATCCTTGAAGTTGTCCAGAGAGTGTCCCTATACTATTTGGCAGGGCATCTGATCTGATTTTTAAAAATCTATCAAAAATATTATGAGAATAGGTTCTGTCCATAGACGTAGATGCCTCATCTAGAATAATAGATCTCGAAACTTTTAAAATCATCTCTAACAAAATAGCTATACCAACTCCAACCGTTAATGCAACCAAAGTTGAAATGCCATGTGTTGGTATAACCCTATCATAAACTTGCATACTAAAAAAAGATGTCCCGAGAGCGAGTACATTTATGCTCAAAGTCGCCAATGCTGCATGAGTAATATGGTCTTTTTCTCTTAAGGCAACTTTTTTAAACATTTCATATGCACTAGCAACTGTTTTACATTCCCTCTCTTGTCTAATAGGTAAAAAATATGCACCTTTTTCAAAATATGGATGATATCTTACTCCATTTGGTGTATCACATCTCCATGTTCCACTTGCAGTTTTTTCCAAAGCTATACATAAACCATCTTCTGGAACAAGTGTTATGCATGGTAAATCTTCTTCTGTTATATCACTTGAATATTCTATCTGTTTTAATCCATAAAGTTCTAGTAACTTTGTATATACAGACAATACACTTTCATCATCTAAAGTTGACTTTCCTAAAACCTTTTTTTCAAAATCTGCAAAAGCGTGCTTAGATACTCTTCCTTTTGAAATCAAAGGCAACGAGCACTCTTGTGTTAGCCAATGTATGTCTTTTTTTAAATTTTTAACATCATTATAAAATTGCATTGTACTCTCCATATTTTTCACTTTTTACTGCTTGTATTGCTGTCCATAATAGAGTCAAAGCTTGGTCTATTTGGGGATTTGTCGTTGTCTATCTTTGTTAAAGTTTCGAGTTTCATCTCTTGTTCTTCATATTTTTGTTTATTGTTTTTGGCTATAGATATTTTTTCTAACTCTTTTACTTTTCCAGACAATAGTGCAACTTGATAAGACGAAACCGCCAAAGTTGCTTTTATGTCAGAAAATGCAATTTCATTTTGAGTTAGCTCTCTTGACGCATTAACCAAATCCAACCATTGTCTTTTCCCCGCCAAAAAAAGCCTTGTATATGAGGCAAAAACCTTTTGGGCAGAGCCGATTGATTGTGATTGAACGTCTACTCTTCTAAGAGCTGAAATATAGTCATTATAAGCAAGCATCGTTTTTTCTACAAGCTCTTGTTGTTTTGATACTCTCTCTTGTGTTAGTTGCATAACTTTAGCTTCGCTAGCCTCTATCTCAGAAAATGAAGATAGCCCAGCCCCTGGGGATGCCTGCAAAGAGAGATATACTGATGTATCATCAGCAGGAGAATCAACATAAACAGAATCGCTCCCAATTTGTTTTTGAGCAACAAGCATTAAATTTGGCCACAAAACAGATTTTGATTTTTTCTTTTCTGCCTTGGCATATTCTATTTTGGCATCATACCTGAACAAAGTTGGATGAGTATTTAGAACTTCTTTTAAAACCTTATCCAAGTTATCATCAAAATATATACTTGATGCTTCTATCTGCAACCCTCCATTAAATCTTTTGCCCGTAAGTAGTTCGATTTGCGAAAGCGATGTTTGTTTTTTATTTTTGCCAAACTAATATCTGTTTCCATCTGATAAAGCCTAGCTTTAAGTAGATCCATATCCGCCTTTGCGGATACGCCTGCTGCAATTCTCCGCGAGAGCATTCCTTCTAGGATAAGAAGTTGTTTTTGCCCTTCATAAAGTGCATCTAAATTGCCTTGTGCCGTTATATGTGTTCTTAGTGCATTTAGAAGCGACTCTACTAAATTATATGCATTTTCTTCAAGCGCTGCCTCGCTATCTGTTCTATTTGCTTTTGCCATATCCATGGCGGAACTAAGTTTTCCTCCAGTCCATAAAGGTTGCTCTAAGCTTATGGTTACCCCATTTACATTATCTTTTGTTTGTTGGGCGCTTATTTTTGGAGTAGGAAAGTAGTTCCACATGGCACTCTTCACTCCAGCTTTTGAAGCTATCAGGGCTTGCTTAGAAGCTTTTATGCTAGGGTGAGAGTTGATGGTAAAATTTATTAGTTCATCTATGTTATAGTTACTCTTATTTTGCACTTCATCACAATGCAGTAAACTAATAGACAATATAAGTATTAGATATAAATATTTCAAATGAAGTTCCTCTAAAGTAAAAAATTACTTAAATCGCATAATTATACCATTAAAATTTAAATAAATTAAAAATACAATTAAAAATAAATTATTTTAATCTATTTTGACTATAATTAACTACTTTCATATTGCACTGGAGTTTAAAGTTGAAGTATATTGTTTTATTTTTTTTAATATTTTCGAGCTATTTTGCAAATGCACAAAATATCGATAGTAATCTTATAAGGTACACATTATCAAATTCCTTAAAATCAAAAGAGTCAATTTTAGTTAATAATTTATACTCGAATATGGGCTATTCTCCAATTTGGATTGGCGAACAAAATCAGCACAAAACAAAAGAGTTACTTTTAGCACTCAAGAATCCACTTTTTAACTACAAAGAAAAAGATTTGGGTCAAAAAGAGATAGAAAGACTTATGTTTATGATTGACAATGGCACAGAAGAAAACAAAGCAGAGCTTTTAGCAAGGCTTGATGTTGCTTTAAGTGATAGCTTTGTAAAGCTTGTTAAATTTATTTATGTTGGTGATGTTGATTGGAATATGGTAAAAGATAAAATTTCATCACTAAAGCAGAGTGATGGAACGAATGCCTCATGGGAGATGCAACAAAAAGAATTTCCAAATCAAAATGCTCTTGCTGATGCTGTAGCTCAGGGCAAAATAGAAGATTATCTAGTATCTCTAATCCCTCTTGAAGATAAATATAGAACTTTTATAAACATATATGATAAATATCGCAAACTTAAGCCATTTAATGAAATACCATATAGCTATGATGATCTCCAACTGGGTAGTAACTCGCCAAGAGTTATGTTGGTTAAAAAAAGACTTCAAGATCTTGGTGATTATCCAAGTCATCTGCCGCTTGACAATAATTTTGACAATAGCCTAAGAGAAGCTGTTTTGAATTTTCAAAAAAGATTTAATTTAGAAGAAACAGGAATATTTGATAGAGTTACAAATTATTATTTAAATACAACTTTATCCACATATCTAAAGATAATTGCTACAAATCTTGATAAAACAAAAATATATCCCAAAAAATTAAACGAACAAAGAATAGAGATAAATATACCTAGTTATAGCCTCACATATTATGAAAATGGCAAGTCTTCATTGAACACTAAAGTTGTTTTAGGAAGGATCGACAGACCAACTCCTATTATGAATGAGAACATAGAATATATGGTTTTAAATCCTACTTGGACAGTTACAGATAACCTCATAAAAAAAGACCTCATCGGAGTTTTAAGAGAAGAGCCGAACTACCTAAAAGAACATAATATTCGTGTATTTGCTGGCAATGACGAAATAGAACTAGAGCCAAATCAGCTAGATGAGTATGAAAATAGTTCGGCAAAAGTTCCATACAGATTTGTACAAGACCCTGGAAGTAAAAATGTACTTGGTCAAGTAAAATTTGCTTTTCCAAACAATCATGATGTTTTTTTACATGACACAGATAACAAAGATTTATTTAATCGAAGATACAGAGTTTATAGCTCTGGATGCATAAGAACACAAAAGCCTCTTGAAATTGCTAAGATTTTATTAGAAACGAGAACGGCTGGCAAGTATAATAAAAATAAAATGCAAGAGATTTTAGACTCAAACAAAACAGCTACGATTAAATTTGATAAAAGTGTGCCTATAAATATTTTATATTTTACGGTTAGCAAGAATAAAGACAAAGTTCATTTTGATTATGATATTTATATGTATGACCAAATAATACAAGAATCGAGCGAGGGCAACAAAAAACCTTATTTTGAAATACCAAAACAAAGAATGATAAAAATAGAGAAAAAAACCGAGAAAGACGAAGAGCCAGCTCCATAAAGTGTGTGAGCAGTGAGCAACTAGCAGTGAGCAGTGTAATTCTGATAAACCTCACGTCATACCAAACAAACATCCTGCGTCATGCTGAACTTGTTTCAGCATGACAAAATCCCACTCACGCCCTATTCATAATATAACTCACTATTCTATATCCATGATTAAGTGCTATGGCTATACTTCCTCCGCTTTTAAATGCAATATCTCCGGCAATAAACATACCTTTTGTTTTTGTTTCATAGTTTTTATCAAATATAGGTTCTCCACTATCATCTAAATCCACTGAACATTTTTTTAAAAAATCAATCGGCGTAGTTCCGCCTATAGCATATATAACTCTATCAAAAATTTGCGACGAAGCATCATCAAAATTTACTTTTATTTTGCCTTTTTCATTCTCTAAACTTTCTATATTTACACCTAATTTTGCATTTATTTTATTTTCATTTAAAAAATTTTCAAACATAGCTACATTTGTTGGATTTGGTCTTGTTAAACTTCTCCCCCTATAACTTAAGGTTACACTATTTGAACTGCTAAGTTCACAGGCATATTCAACAGCACTATCTCCTCCACCAACAACCATAATATTCTCTGCATTACTGCACTTATCAAGATTATAATTAACTGCTTGTCTAATTGATGGTGGTATGTCATAAGAAGGTTTATTTGGTTTTCCCATTCTTCCAACTGCTATAATGACATTTTTTGCTTCAACAGTTCCACAATTTGTATTTACAGTAAACACTTTATCATTTTTTATAACTTTTTCAACTTCGCAATTAAATCTTGCTTCTATCTGATGTGTATCTAAAAGTTGTTCAAAATAATCGATTGTAGTCTCTTTTGTGCCATCAAAAAACTCTACATTTCCTTCCAATTCTACCTTTTGTCCTTGCCAGTCTTTGTCAACTCTTTTTTGGTCTTTATAAAACTTTCTGATTGTTCCAGAGTGATTGTCGCTCTTTTCTATAAGTAAAACTTTTTCAACCCCAAGTATTTTTGCTTCAACAGAAACACCAATTCCCCCTGGTCCACCACCAATTATAACGATATCATAAGTATTGTTCACGATAAGCCTTTATTATAAATAAACATTTTTGTATATTATATATAATTTTTGAAAAATTATCAACTACTTTCTTAGCTTTACCCTTTGGGCGTGGGTAATAGCAACAGCCATAGCGTCTGTAATATCAAGCGGTTTTATCTCTTTTGTTATATTTAAAAGTCTTTTAACCATAAAAGAAACTTGTTCTTTTGTGGCTTTTCCATTACCCGTTACCGACTGTTTTACTTGAAGTGGTGTATATTCATAAAAATATCCAATCTCTTGGATAATCTTCAAAGACAATGCTCCGCGAAACTGTGCAAGTTTAATAACACTCTTTGGATTAAATGCAAAAAATATATCTTCGATAGCAACTTCATCTATATTTTTTTCACTTATAATCACATCAATGCCCTCTATTAGCTCTACTATCTGCTCTTGAAGAATTTTTGACTTTATTTTAAGCAAACCAGCTTCAACGAGTGAAGTTTTCACACCATCTATTTCTAGTATGCAGTAGCCTAAATTACGGCTTCCAGGGTCAATTCCAAGTATTTTCATTCACACCTTTTTTCACATTGTGAATATTTTATTGCACAATCATTTCTTTTCGATATATTAGCTAAATTTAGATAAAATCATAAAAGTTATTCACATTAAGGTTAATTGCTATATCTTAATTTGATATTTACAGAGTGGAGTAATAACAAATGAACATAGGACAAAAAGTATTAGAAGAGTTAAAAAGAGAGATATCTCAAAATGACTATGATAAGTATATAAAAAAACTTACATTTGATGAAAAAAAATCAAGAAGTGATTTGGCATGTTTTCATGCCCCTAATATTATTATTGCCAAATGGGTTAAAACAAAATTTGCACCACAAATAACACATCTTTTTGAGCTTCAAAGCGGAATCAAGCCTGAGCTTATAATTGATGTGAAAAATGGTAAAAACGTAACAGCCGCAAACAAAAAACAATCAACAGAAAAGAGTTCTGGAAAATCAAATTTTTTAAATCCCTCTCTCACTTTTGATACTTTTATAGTTGGGAGCTCAAACCAATTTGCTTACACTGCAGCTAAAAGCGTAAGTGAAAAACCGGGGCAACTTTACAATCCTCTATTTTTATATGGTGGTGTCGGACTTGGAAAAACACATCTTTTACAAGCTATCGGAAATGCTCAAATAGCTCAAGGCAAAAATGTGGTTTATACAACACTCGAAACATTTATGAATACATTTACTTCGCATATAAGAAATCAAACCATGGATAGATTTAGAGAAAAGTTTAGAGAATGTGATCTTCTTTTAATAGACGATATCCAATTTATCAGTAGAAAAGAGCAGACGCAAGAAGAATTTTTTCATACATTTAATGAACTCTATAATGCAAAAAAACAAATTGTTCTAACCGCTGATAGACCACCAAATAAAATTGCAGGGCTTGTAGATAGGCTTAAAACAAGATTTGAGTGGGGACTGATGGCTGATATTCAACCGCCAGAACTTGAGACAAAAATAGAAATAATAAAGAAAAAATGTCAACTTGATAAAATATATCTTACAAGCGATGTAATCAATTTCATCGCCACAAATATGGGAGATAATATACGAGAAATAGAAGGAACTATAATAAAATTAAATGCTCTTAGTTCTATATTGAACCAAAAAATTACACTTGATTTTGCAAGAAACACTATAAAAGATCAATTAAAAGAAAAAAAAGAGAATGTAACAATAGAACAAATTTCACAAGTTGTATCAAGAGAACTAAATATAAAACCATCTGATATAAAATCTAAAAAAAGAACATCAAATATAGTAAATGCTAGAAGAATAATAATTTATCTAGCTAGAAGTTTAACACCAAATTCTATGCCACAAATTGCTCTTTATTTTGGAATGAAAGACCATACAGCTATAAGCCATGCTATGAAAAAAATAAATGAAATGATAGAAAACGATGAAAATTTAAAAGTATTTTTAGAAGAAATTTCAAATAAAATAAATTCTAAAGATAATTGAATTTAAATAAACATTTTATATTTTAAATGGTGGTAAATTGAAGCATACTAAAATTGAATAAAAAAAAGATATAATACCAAATTAGTGAATTAATGTGAAAAACTTTATAGTTTTTAAATATATCTAAGCTAGATGTTCTCTTGCTTAGATCTGTTTTTCACTTTTTCATCAGTTAATACTACTAATACTATTTTACTTTTAAATAAAAGGAGTGTTTATGAAAGTAAAAGTTCAAAAACAGGTAATTGAATCCATACTTATAAATCTTCAACCATTTTTGGAAAAAAAAGATGCAAGTCAAATAACATCTCATATATACTTTGATGCTAAAGAAAATGAATGTACCATAAAAGCTACTGACCTTGAAATTGGTCTCAGTGTAAATACAAAACACATAAAAGTAGATGAAGATGGAACTTGTACTGCTAATGGTAAAAAATTACTCGATATTATTAGAATATTAAAAGACGATGAATTAACTCTTGAAGTATTAGATAATTCTCTTGTTATAAAACAAAAACAATCAAAATTTAAATTACCTATTTTTGATGCTTCTACTTATCCAGCATTTCCAGAAACAGAAAATAAACCTCAAATTACACTTGATTCACTCCAATTAATTCAAGGTTTTAAAAAAATATCTCCAGCAATAGATACAAATAATCCAAAATTTGAACTTAATGGTGCACTTATAAATATTAAAGAAAAATCAACAGATATTGTAGGTACTGATACGAGAAGATTAGCAATTAGTAATATAAATAGTGCAAGTTCTGAAGAATTGGCAATTATTATTCCTAAAAAAGCAATATTGGAAATCCAAAAACTATTTTTAGATAAAATAAGTATATATTATGATAGTGTAAATTTAATTATCACAAATGATAATTATTATTTTTATTCTAAATTGATAAATGGTAAATATCCAGATTATGCTAGAATAATTCCAAGTTCAACAAAACATAATTTAAAATTACCAAGAAAAGATATGGCTGAATCTATAAAAATGATGTCAACTATATCTCAAGATATAAAATTAACAATCAATTCAAATAATATCATTTTTCATGCTTTAAGTAGTGATAATTTAGAAGCAAAAACAGAATTAGAAATAAATACTGGTATAAACGAGAGATTTGAAATCAGCTTTAATAGTAGATATATTTTAGATTTTTTATATCAAATAGATGATGATATTTTTGAAATGAATTTAAATGAATCAAATTTACCATTTGTTGTAAAAAGTGATGAATTTACAACTATAATCATGCCAATTATTTTATAAGGATTTTTTATTAATGGACAATAAGACCAAATTTATATTTGTTACAGGTGGTGTACTTAGTTCTCTTGGAAAAGGGATTAGTGCGGCAAGCATCGCAACACTTCTCAAACATTCAGGATTAAAAATAGGAATATTAAAACTTGATCCTTATATAAATGTAGATCCAGGAACTATGTCACCACTTGAGCATGGTGAAGTTTTTGTAACAAAAGATGGTGCAGAAACGGATTTGGATTTAGGTCATTATGAGAGATTTATAGACTCATCTCTAACACAATCAAATAATTTTACAACAGGTCAAGTATATAAAACTGTTATAGAAAATGAGAGACAAGGAAAATATCTTGGTAAAACAATACAAGTTGTTCCTCATATTGTAAATGAGATAAAAGATAGAATATTTCTAGCCGGAGATAAAAAAGATATATTAGTTGTTGAGCTTGGTGGAACCGTAGGTGATATAGAAGGGTTACCATTTTTAGAAACTATCAGACAAATTAGGCATGAGCTTGGTAAAAATAGAGTAATGAACATCCATGTTACACTTTTGCCATATATCAAAGCAGCTGGAGAACTTAAAACAAAACCAACACAACACTCTGTGCAAGAATTACGTCGTATTGGTATATCTCCTAATATGCTTATTCTTAGAGCCGAACAACCAGTTCCTAATGAACTAAAAAGAAAGATAGCATATAGTTGTGATGTTGATGAAGATAGTGTTATAGAAGCTTTGGATGCCGCAACAATATACAGTGTACCATTGAATTTTATGTCCCAAGATATTTTAAAACCTATCTCAAAGCAACTTGAACTTGGTGATATAAAACCAAATATGGATCAATGGATTAATTTGGTAAATAAAATTATTATGCCTTCAAATGAAGTTAAAATTGCTTTTGTTGGTAAGTACTTAGATTTAAAAGAGTCATATAAATCATTAACAGAAGCACTCATTCATGCTGGAGCAAATTTAGATAGTCGAGTTAATATTAAATGGGTTGACAGTGAAAAGATAGAAGAAGATGGCAATGAAAAA
>FAXN01000002.1 GCA_001493195.1 Sulfurovum sp. enrichment culture clone C5
TTCAATTTTTTCATAAACCGATTCATTTGATATAGTAAGCTCTATGCGAACCTTTTCATTATTTGGCTCTATCTTCTTTACACATTTTAACGATACTATATCTTTATCAAGGCCTGGATAGATAACTTGTTCAAGCCTTTTTTCTATAAATCTTTTATTCATAAATTATTCATCTCTCTTTTTATAAGTAAGTCTGTTGATTTTGCTTTTTGAAGCCATTTCGAAACAAGTGGTTTTGTGTGTGGATAATTGTTGCCAAGGGCTGTATATTCTCTTGCACGAGATTTGATAAAATCTGAAATAGCTGCATATAATTCTATATTTTTATTTTCTTTATTGGCATCTCCAAATAGACGAGAAAGTAAAATATTTCTATCTTTTACTGGAAGTTCTATCCCTATTTTAACTCCGAGCTGTCTTATGTCGTGGGATGAGATGTAGATACCACTAAAAAATAGAGATAATAGTTGCTTTTCCAATGATTCGTATGGGCTTGTTTGATTTTTTTGTTTCATTTGTTTTCTTCTTTGTTTATTATTGCATTTTATCTTTTAGTTTTACCTCTGCAGCTTTTGCTACATTTGGCTCGCTATCATCAAGTAGTGATTTTAAAATCTCTGTCGTTACAGAAGGATTTTCTGCAACTCTAAGACGAACCATTTTGTCACTATCTACTGCTAATACATTTAAGAGCTTTAAGGGTGTATTTGGGTTGCCAGATAGTCCATCTCTTACTATTTTTTCATCTGAGAAAAGTTTATTTAATATAGAAATAGGAGTGTTTGGATTTGTTGCTACAAGAGCACGAACAAGATTTATAGAATCATTTGATAATGTTTCTAATACATCAGTAGGAGTAAAATGGTTTTTAGCAACAGCCCATCTGCTACCCATGTCACTTGCTTTACTTAAGTCCCTAAGAAGCTCTATCATCTCTTCACTTTTGCCTTGTTCTTTATCATAAACACTGCATTTTCTAGATATATTCATAGCAACCATGCCAACTATTTCATTATTATCTTGAAGTTTTTCAAAAATAACTCTTACTTCACTAATTGGCAGATTTACATCGTTTAATTTTTCTATGGCTTCTTCGTAATTCATATATTACCTTTTTGTAATAATTTTATATGAATATAACATAATAGCATTAAAAGGTGCAAGAAACAATATATAAAAAAACATTATAATGTATAAAGGGCTTATTGTGATATTTTAAATCAATTTTTTTTGTTGCAATAATTAGACTTTTTGATGAAAATGTTACAAAAAATAAATATTTAGTATAAGTTAAAGATATTTTTTAATTATAACTTTTTTTTATTTTTATTTAAGTGTAAATTCTTATAATTGAATTATACGATACATTTGTATCATATAAAAAGATATAATAAACAATAGTTAACACGGTTAAGGAGAATACATGAAAAAGACTACTAGCATAGCTTTGATTGGTAGTATTTTGGCAACTAGCTTGTTGCTTGGTGCACCTATTAATAAAATTTCACCATCAGAAGCATTGAAGCTAATAGGTAATAAAAATGTTGTTTTTGTTTCAGGAGATGACAATGAAACATATGAGGCTTTCCATATAAAAGGTTCAGTTGAAATGTATGCACACCATTTGCATCACTCTGACAAGATGGGTAATATGCACTGCGCCCCACTCTATAGATGTCCAAAAGATGCAGAGAATTATATAAGCAGCAAAGGCATCAGCAATAATCAGACTATTATAGCATACGATAGTTATAAGGGCCCAAATGCTACTGGTGTGTATAGTTTCTTTGAGAGCTTTGGACACAAAAATTTGAAACTTTTAGATGGTGGCATGGACGGAATAAAATCAGTAGATCCGATGCAAATAAAATATGATGCGCTTAAAAAACAAAAAAAAGATTTAAAAAAACAGATAGAAGCATCAAAAGACAAAACTCAAATTGCCAAACTTCAAGCAAACATAAAATCACTTGACGCTCAAATGGCTGCGATTGAACCTAAAATGGCAATTCAGCCAGGGGTTGAATCTAAACATGCGAAAAGTAACTATAAAATTGATCCTAAATCAATCAATAAAAAATACATAGCAGATAAAAATGAAGTTAAAAAAGCAGTATTTGATATAATGAAAAATGGTAAAAAAAGTAAATATGTGGTTATTGATTCTAGAGGTATGGAAGAGATTATTGGTGAGAAAAAAATGGATAATGTTGCAAGGGGTGGACATATACCAGGAGCTACTTTTGTAGAATGGAAACAGATTAGTGATGAAGAAAATTCAAAACCATTTAAATCAAAAGCAGCCCTCCAAAAAGCATTCGACAAAGCAGGTGTGAAAAAAGATCAAGTAATATATGCTTATTGTCAAGTTGGAGCAGGAAGAGGTTCGCATATCATCTCTGCACTTAGAGAATTAGGATATGAAAATGTTAAAGTATTCACTGGTAGCTGGGATACTTGGGGCAATGATATGAAATTACCAATTAGAAGATAAGAGGAGTATGCTAATGACAAAAACTATAACAAGTGAAAAAAGAAGAAATTTCTTAAAATTTTCTGGGGTAACTGCTGGGATGGTTGCATCCCAAGGTGTTTTATTTGCCAAAACAGATGTTATGAAAGTTGAAAATGGTAAAGAAAATTATCCAAATACAACGTATACAGAAGATATGTATAGAAATGAATTTGGTTTTATTAGAGGAAATGTAGAAGATACTGGTTTTGCTTATCACTGTGTTAACTGTCAAGGTAACTGTGCTTGGGAAATTTGGTCACATAATGGTGTAGTGACAAGAGAAAATCAATCAGCTAGATATCCATCTATAAACCCAAAAATACCTGATTTCAATCCTAGAGGATGTAATAAAGGCGTTCAGCACTCTCAAGTAATGTATGAAAAAGATAGAATTTTATACCCAATGAAAAGAGTAGGGGCTAGAGGTGAGGGCAAATGGCAAAGAGTTAGCTGGGATGAGGCAGCTGGCGAAGTAGCACAAAAAATATGGGATGTTATGACAGATCCTAAAAAAGGACCTGAAAAATTAACTGTTCATGCAGGAACAGGTTTGCTCACAGAAGGTAGAAGAGGCGGAGTTCTTAGGTTTTCTACAATGCTTGGGTCGAGCCGTATTTATCCATCTTCTTATCTAGGAGATATGTTCTCAGGCGCTGCTGTAGCATATGGCGAAGGAAATGTAGGCTGTACTTATGACTTTATGTATAATGCAGATACTGCTATTTTTTGGGGTGGAAATCCATCTGTTTCAAGAATCCCAGATGCACACTTTGTTTGGGAAGGTAAATATAATGGTGCAAAGGTAATTGTTATCACGCCAGAGTTTAATGCATCAGCAAAATCAGCAGATATTTGGATACCGATAAAAGCGGGATCTGATAATATACTAGCTGCTTCTGTAATTTATGAAATTATAAAAGAGAAACTTTATAAGCCTGAGTTTATGAAAATTTTCACAGATCTTCCTTTCTTGGTCATCAAAGATACAAAAAAACTTTTGAGACGAAGTGATGTTGAAAAACCAGCAAAACCAGAAGATGAAGAAAAGTTCCACGAAGAGTTTTATGTTATGAATAAAAACACAGAGGAAATTGCTCTTATGCCTGGAACAGAAGGAAGTGAGCACAAGTCGATAAGACTAAATAATCTTGGTATAGATCCTGAGCTTGAAGGCGAATGGGATGTTGAGCTTTTAAATGGCGATGATGTTGAGGTAACAACCGTATTTGAAATGCTAAAAGAGAATATTGAGCAGTTTTCTCCTGAAAATACTCAAGAGCAAACAGGAGTGCATCCTGATACTGTTAAAATGTTGGCACGTGATATAGCTTTGCCAAAAGTTGTATCCATAACAACAGGATTTTCTTTAAATAAATATTTCAATGGGCTAATGAGCGTATGGAATATTTCATCAATTTGTGGACTTACTGGAAGACTTGGACCATATGGTGGGCTAAATACTGAAAATGAATTTAAGCTAAGTGGGCTTGAAGCATTGGCTGGATTTAGTGGAAAATATGCAGCAAGATTTGGTTCAGGATTTGTTGGCGAATTTATATTTGGCGATGGGCTTAAAACATTTGATAAATACTTTAGTGATGAAGATGTAAAAAGAGCCCAAAATGGTATGGGCAAGCAAGAGTATATGGATGTCATAAAAGAGATGCTAAAGCTTGGAGAAAGTGGCAAAGCAAACGATAAGAGTGAGCATGGAAATGTGTCTAAGCCTTGGTGGGAGCCTGAAGTTGGACTGATTGTCGCAGATTCAAGATTTAGAAGAAACAAAGGTAGTGAATATAGAGAAGCATTCTTAAGAAAAATGAAATATTTTGCTTATGTTGATTATCATATGAGCGAAGCAGCTTGTTATGCCGATATACTACTTCCTGCCAAATCACATTATGAAGTATGGGATCTTAGAACAAGTCCAGGTTATCATAGATTTACAAATCTTGCCCAACCAGTAGCAAATCTAAAACCTGTTGGTGAAGCTATGGATGAGTGGAGTATGATGGGTTTAATCGCCAAAAAACTCGAAGAGATAGCAAATAAACCTGAAAATATCTCTAAGGCAAAAGTAAAAGACGATAAGAGATACGCAAAACCTGGTTTTCATGACCTCTCTATTGTTTACAAAGAATTTACAAATACAGATACAGAGTCAGAAGAAGCAAGTGAGCCTTACTTGGGTACTGATAAAATGGCTGTTCAAACAGCACTTGAGAAGTGTGATCAGTATCAACCTTGGACAATTGAAAAGATGTATAAAGCAGGTGGATTTTTGCAATTAAATGAAAAAGCTGGGAAAATGTCTCCATTGTATAGTGATAGACCATACAATACATTTGAGAATATGCTCTATAAATTTGAAAGATTTGAAACATTAAGTGGAAGACAAACTTTTTATGTAGATCATGATATGTATATAAAAATGGGTGCAAATACAAATACTGCTATGGAGGGCATCAGACCGATTGATCCTAAAAAGTATCCGTTTGTATTGATGACACCACATGCTAGATGGTCTATACATTCTAACTATAAAACAAGTAGAACACTTCAAAGATTACAACGTGGTGGTGTTCCTTACGGTCAAATAAACAATCTTGTTGCTCAAAAATTAGGTATCAAAGATGGAGATAATATAAGAGTTTATAATGCCCTTGGAGAATTTTTTGTTATGGCAAAAGTAGCAAGTTCTTGCCCTCCTGATGGTATCGTTATGGAGCATGGATGGGAGCCTTATATGTATAAATACAACAAAGGACACAACCAAGTTGTTCCAACATCATTGAATCTTCTTGAGATGGCAGATGGATGGGGTCATTTGAAGTTTGGTGGTCTTTGGGATGGAAACCAATACGCATATGACGGTGCGATTAATATAGAGAAAGCTTAAGGAGAGGTATATGTCAAAAAGACAATTAGCAATGGTTATGGATCTTAACAAATGCATAGGCTGTCAAACTTGTACAGTTGCATGTAAAACCCAATGGACCAATAGAAATGGTAGAGAATATATGTACTGGAATAATGTTGAAACATATCCAGGAGATGGTTATCCAAAAAAATGGATGGAATTAGGTGGCGGCTTTGACGCAGCAGGAGATTTAAAAGAGGGGACTATACCAAATATCCAATCAGACTATGGTGTGCCTTGGGATTTTTCTTTTGATGAGATAGCAACATTTGATTATACAAAAAATAATCCAACACCAGCTTTTAGAGCAGATGAAACTCCAACATGGGGTCCAAACTGGGATGAAGATGTTGGGACTGGAAATTTTCCAAGCGATAACTATTTCTTTTATCTTCCTCGTATTTGTAACCACTGTACAAATCCTGGATGTCTTAGCGCCTGCCCAAGAGATGCTATATTTAAAAGAGATCAAGATGGTGTAGTTTTGGTTGATTTGGATAGATGTCAAGGTTATAGATATTGTATAGCTGGGTGTCCTTATAAAAAAATATATTTCAATCCAAAACTCTCAAAATCTGAAAAATGTATTTTGTGTTTCCCTAGAATCGAAGAAGGATTACCGCCAGCTTGTGCTCAACAGTGCGTTGGTAGAATCAGATTTGTAGGTTTCTTAGATGATGAAGAGAGCCAAGTGCATAAACTTGTAAATAAATATAAAGTTGCATTGCCACTAAGAAGTGATTATGGTACAGGTCCAAATATTTATTATATTCCACCAACAGAAGCCCCTGCTAAATTTGATGCTGAGGGTAAAATTATAGAAGGTAGCGAGAGAATACCAGTAAAAGAACTCGAAACACTATTTGGAAAACAAGTTCATGATGCTATAAAAACATTAAGAGCAGAAAAAGACAAACGTGCAAAAAGCGGTGAGAGTGAACTTATGGATCTGTTGATTGCGTATAACCATGAAGATATGTTTAGACTTGACAATAACTATTACCAAGAAATTGCAAAAGCAAAAGGCAATGCCAATCCTTTGGCTCCAATTGATGAGCGTTATGTAAAAGGCAAATATACAACAGAAATATCTCATTTTAAGGCAGAAGAACATGAATAAAATGCTAAAAATATTTTTAATAGCGGGGCTAAGTACAGCATCTTTTGCTAAGCCCGCATCAGCTATAAATTACACTGGAGCAATTAGTGCCAAAAGAGTAGGCAATATCAATATTTCAACTATATCTCCAAATGATGGAGTATGGCGAGGCGTAGGAGCAACGACAGTCATCCTTTATCCTCAGCAAACAATTAAACTTAATGATGCAAAAGCCAATAAACTTAATGCCGCTAATTTGGCTAAAAAAGTGCAAGTTAGTGCTATTTATAGCAGTAGTGCTGTAGCATTTAGACTTGTCTGGAGCGATCCAACTCAAGATACATTGAGTGGAATCAAAACTGATGTATATGGAGATGGATTTGCTATGCAACTTCCTGTTGCGTTCAGCGATCCTAAAAAATTGCCTTATATAGGCATGGGTAGTGACGGACGACCAGTCGTTGTAAGTCTAATGAAAGCCATAACGGCTCATTATGAACCAAATGGCAAAGGGGATATAGAACATCAATTAAGCTCTTCCAATACAGTTCTTTTTGGAGATGAGTTAAAAGCCTATAAAGCAAAAGTTGCATCAACAGGTAATATTCCATATGTAAAAAGCTTTATAAGCGAAGGCTTTAGATCTATGACAGAAGTTAAAGATGGAAGTGCTAAGCTGGGTATGAAAATGAGCTATAATCCAAAAACTAAACAGTGGACAGGAGTTGTTGCAAAATCATTAAATGATGGAACTGTAAGACTAGGAGGACATGGCGCATTGCCTGTATCTTTTGCTATATGGGATGGCGGCAAGCTTAACAGAGGAGGAGTAAAAAATCTCTCTTCTTGGATTGCTGTTAAACTACAAGGAAAAGGCGGAGATGATGCCCTTGTGAGAGAACTTACGGCTACTCCTAGTGGGAACGCTACGGCTGGAAAAACACAAGTTGAAGCTATGTGTGCAAGTTGTCATACGCTAAGTGACGCTAAAAAAGCAGCAAATCCTTATATGGGGCCAAACTTAAAAGATATCGGGGGGTACTCTACAAATGCGTATCTTGCTGAGTCTATTAAAGATCCAAGTGCCGTAGTAGTTCCTGGGTACAATAAAAATGCTCACAAAAATTCACCTTGGTATAACGTAGATCCAAAAACAGGCAAAAGAACATCAACAATGCCACCAATGATGACGGATGATAAGATGATTAATGATGCCGTTGCTTACCTAAAAACACTAAAAGCGGGGGTAGAAAAATGAAAAAGAGTATATTAGGTTTACTGTTTGCCTCTTTGATGATTATTGGATGTGGCAAAGGTGGCGGAGATCATAATGACTCCAATATGTCAGAAGCTAATGCATCTTTTGAAAAACAAGGTTTTTTAACAACAAAATGGTGTGCCGAGCAAGGAATGTTTCAAGATTGTAGAATGGAAAGCATTGTTTGCGGAGAGGGCGAATGTTATCAAAAGTGGGAATTTGGTGATGAAGAAAAAATGGAGTTAGTTTTGTATTCAAATGATGATTTACAATACTATCCACTAGATTTATCTAAGTTTCATCACGTGGCAGAACTTCTTGAAGAAGGAATAAATAAAGATCAAGTTTTAATCAAAGGAGACTTGGCAGATAATAATAACACTATTATTGTTACTTCGTTTGAAGCTCCACCGCCACCTGCAAAATCGTTCTTTAAGGGATGTTTATAAAGTATTTTCTCTAGCTTTTGCTAGGGAGAGTTTAAATATTTTTCAATGTATATTGGGGTATATATTGTAAATTATTTTACTGTTATATTTTTTTAGATATGCTACAACTAAATTTAATTAGGAGATTTTTTTGGATAACAAAATAAGGGCATACATTTTTGCATTTCTTTCTAGGATTTTCAGCACACACATAGAAAAAAAGCTTTTAAATGAAATTCAATCAAATGATGATTTACTTAGAACTATTGGAGAGGGTGCGTTTAATTATCTCAAACAAAACGATGAAGATGTATTGCTAGAAGAGCTAAATGTGGCGTTTCACTCTCTTTTTGTTACAAACAATCATCCAATCGAATCAGCAGTAATTGATGCCAAAAATGAGATACTTGTAGGACTTCAAAATCCGGTTATGCAATTTTATTTTAATCATGGATATGATTTAAATTTGGCAGCATCTAGTTTGCATGTACCAGATCATTTGGCAATAGAATTTGGTTTTATGCAAAACTTAGTACTCCAAAATGATAAAATGGCACAAATAAAATTTTATGAAGAGCATCTCATGATGTGGGTTCCGCCATATCTAATTTCAACAAGAGAAATGAGCGATAATCCTTTTTATAGTGATATATGTGATTTCGCAATAGACTTTATGTTTGAAGATTATAGTAGTCTTTTTGAAGAGGTTGGCAATGAGCTTGTTGGACAATAATGGCATAAAGATAGAGCCTTTAAAATGCTTGAGAGGCGAATATTTTCATAATGAATGTTCTAAGTGTATGGATATTTGTCCCACAGACGCTATAAGCTTAGTATCTAAAAGAATTTCTATAGATAGTACAAAGTGTAACAGTTGCAATGCCTGTATCGGCATTTGTCCCACAAGTACAATCATAAATGGTGAATTTGATACATCATCGTTTATAATCAAAAGTGGATTTGATAAAGATTTGAATTTGACTTGCAACAGCAGCAAAACCTGCATAAGTATCTTTAAGGTCGAAGAGCTGATATCGTTGGGCTTAAGAGCAAATAGTGTAACTTGCGACATGAGTAAATGTGATGATTGTAAATTGAATATCGATAGTATGGTATCAGATGTGATAGAAAAAAATATAGAAGAGGCTAATAGGTTTTTAAGCGATATAAACAGACAAGTTATATCTATAAACAAAGAAGTAGTAGAGATATCAAGGCGTCAAGTATTGAAATCTTTTGTAAAAGACGTGAACTCTATTGATACACAAGATGATAATATAGATATACTTTTTGATCCAAAAGAGACATTGCCAAAATCAAGAGTAATTTTCCAAAATTCACTTAAGGCCGTTATAGAAAATTTGCCTACAGAAAAGAAAAATGATAAATTTAGCTTTTTTACACATAAAAATATAGATTTTAAAAGTTGTGATAATTGTGGTGATTGTGTGCAGTTTTGCCCAACAAATGCACTCAGTTTTACAAGTGATAAAACAAAAATTCTATTTATGCAACTTAGATGCATATCGTGCGGTATCTGTGATGACATTTGTAAACAAAAAGCATTTAGCAGTGACGATAGTTTCGATGTGGTTAATTTGGCATTTAGCCGCGCAGAAGTTTTGATAGAAAATCATTTTGCCGTCTGTTCTGAATGTAAAGTTAGTTTTCCTCAAAAAGAAGATGAAAAGATATGTAAAAGATGTATTGACTTTGCACACAATCACGCTTCACTCTTTACCCTTGCTAAAGATGTGAAGTAGATTTATAGCCCTGCGGCAGTGATGGCTTCGGCTTGTGCGTGAGCTATGAGAGGATCAACGATTAGTTTTAGATTGCCATTTTGCATCACATCATCAAGGGCATAGATAGTAAGCCCTATGCGATGATCTGTAAGTCTATTTTGAGGGTAGTTATATGTTCGTATCTTTTCACTTCTATCTCCAGAACCAACTTGAAGTTTTCTATCTGCAGATGTGGCATCTAGCTGTTGTTGCATAGCTTGCTCATAAACTCTGGCTTTTAGTACTTTCATAGCCTTGTCTCTATTTTTGTGTTGAGATTTCTCATCTTGGATAGCTACAACAATTCCTGTTGGTATATGAGTAAGTCTAACAGCAGAGTCTGTGGTATTTACAGATTGTCCACCACATCCACTTGAACGGTAAACATCCATTTTTATCTCATTTGGCTTGATATCAACTTCAACATCATCAACCTCTGGGATAACAGCAACAGTAATAGCTGAAGTATGAACACGACCTTGTGTTTCGGTATCTGGCACCCTTTGAACTCTATGCGTTCCTGCTTCGTATTTTAGCTTTGAGTAAACACCATTTCCTTTGATTTGGAAAATAAGCTCTTTGTACCCGCCAGCACTTCCCTCAGATGAGCTTACAATCTCAACTTTCCATTTTTGAATTTCAGCATATCTAACATACATCTTAAATACATCCGAAACAAACAAAGCACTCTCATCTCCACCTGCTCCAGCACGAAGTTCTATGAAGATATCTTTATCATCATTTTTGTCTTTTGGAATCATGAGAACTTTTATCTCTTCTTCGAGTACAGCTATCTCATCTTCAAGCATAGGAAGCTCTTCTTTTGCCAGCTCTCCAAGATCTGCATCGCCCAAAAGTTCTTTATTTTCGACGATAGATTCTGATACATTAATGTATCTTTTTGCTTTTTCAACAATTTCACTAAGATTTGACTGTTCACGGCTAAGTTCTGTCATCTTTTTGATATCATTCGAGATATCAGGAGCACTTAAAAGTTCTGTAAGCTCATTGTATCTGTTTATAAATGGTAATAATTTATCTTGAAACATTGTTTAGGTATTTTTTAAAAGAAGTTCGTAGTATCGAAACTGCTTACGCAGCTTCTACAGCGTTTACTCTTTTATGTAAACGACTAATTTTTCTTGATGCAGTAGATTTTTTGATAAAACCTTTGCTAACAAGTGAATGGATTTGTTGGTTTGCAAATTTAAATGCTTCGTTTGCCGCTGTTTTGTCATTTTTTTCTACAGCTTCTAATACTGCTTTTGTTATGTTTTTGATTCTAGTTCTGTAATATCTATTTCTTTCAGTTTTAACCGCAGTTTGCAAAATTCTTTTTTTTGCCGATTTGTGATGTGCCATTTTTTTTCCTTAAAAATTTCTATTGTTTATGTATGTCTGTAATCTATTTTAGACAATAAGTTCGCGAATTTTAGCTAAAATAACATTAAATAAAGTTTAATAGCTTTGTGAAAAAGTTTCTGATTATACTATATTTTAGATTTTTAATCAAACTTTGGTTACAATTTACTTATATAAAGCATGATGGAGTCAAAATGTCGTTATTTGGAACGGATGGTGTAAGAGGAAAGGCTGGAGTTAAAATCAATGCCTTTGATGTTATGAAGCTTGCTATGGCTGCTGGGATTTATTTCAAAAAAACATCAAAAACAAACAAAATTTTAGTGGGGAAAGATACTAGAATTAGTGGGTATATGGTTGAAAATGCAATGGTCTCTGGGCTTACCGCGGTTGGCTTTAATGTAATTCAAATTGGTCCTATGCCAACTCCAGCCGTGGCATTTCTAACAGAAGACATGAGATGTGATGGAGGAATTATGATTTCGGCAAGTCATAATCCTTTTTGTGATAATGGAATAAAGTTTTTTGATTCAAATGGCAACAAACTAGATAAATCAAATGAAAATGAAATTGAAGCAATATTTAAAAATAAAACATTGATTGATGAAAACCAAGCAATGGGCAAAGATATAGGAAAATCAAAGAGAATAGACGATGTAATAGGAAGATATATAGTTCATATCAAAAATTCTTTTCCAAAACACCTTACACTTGCTGGGAAAAGAGTAGTTATCGATTGTGCTAATGGAGCAGGATATATAGCAGGACCAACTATCCTTCAAGAGCTTGGGGCTGATGTAGTTGTAATAGGAAATGAACCAAATGGATATAATATAAATGATGGTTGCGGAGCTATGCATCCTGAAAATATTGCAAAAACTGTTTTGGAGTATAGAGCTGATGTGGGAATTGCTCTTGATGGAGATGCTGATAGAGTTGTCATGGTTGATGAAAAAGGTAAGGCGATAGATGGCGATAAGTTAATGGGTGTTTTGGCAATTTATCTTAAAAAACAAAATATGCTAAAAGGCGATGCTATGGTCGCTACTGTTATGAGCAATAAAGGTCTTGATGAGTATCTAAGTAACCATGGCATAAAACTTCTTAGAAGTGCCGTGGGGGATAAACACGTAGTTGCCATGATGCAAGAAAATGGAATTAATTTTGGTGGAGAGCAAAGCGGGCATATAATTTTCAGCGATTATGCAAAAACAGGCGATGGGCTCTCAAGCGGACTTCAAGCACTTGCATACTTGGTTCAAAGTGGCACTGTTGCAAGCAAAGCATTTAATCCTTATGAATCTTATCCTCAACTTCTTGTAAATCTTCCAATTTCGCAAAAAAAGGATATCGAATCACTTGATGGCTTTAATGAGCTTTGTGAAAAAATAGAAAATGCTGGCATAAGACATCTGTTTAGATATTCTGGTACTGAAAATAAAATAAGATTATTGCTTGAGGGTAAAAATAAAAAAGAGTTAGAATCAGCTATGGAAGAAGCAAAAGGATATTTTTCGAAGGCTCTTGCTTGAAAAACAATTATCTGTTTTTTACTATAACTGCTTTTTTTATCTTTATAACTGACCAAATCATCAAGTCTGTTTTTGTAGGTGGTTTTGATTGGCAAAGTAGTTGTATATCTTTGGAGCTTCATTATAATAATGGAGTGGCATTTTCTATGCTTGCCTTTTTGGGTGAAAATTTAAAATGGTTGCAACTAGTTTTGATATGTGTATTGATATTTTTTATGATAAAAGATGGGTATCTTGAAAAATATTTTATTCCAGCTGGAATTTTAGTTGGGGCAGCATTTGGTAATCTAAGCGATAGATTTGTTTACGGCGGAGTAGTTGACTATGTAGCATGGCATTGTGGGTTTGATTTTGCTGTTTTTAACTTTGCAGATGTTATGATAGATTTTGCAATCGGCTGGTTTTTGATATATGAGTTTTGGTTGAAAGGCAAAGTAATAAAGTAGTCCTTTCAAGAAGACAGAATATATTTTGTTGCTGCATTTAAGTTAAAAAGTATCCAATCC
>FAXN01000003.1 GCA_001493195.1 Sulfurovum sp. enrichment culture clone C5
AGTCCATTTACCAGTGTAACTATCATAATCCCTATAACCAAATCTTGTTAGTTTGGTATCACTATCATACAATCCCCCCGCAAAACCAAATGGTACTTTGAAGTTTGCATTGGTATCGGTTAAAATATTACCATATGTATCATATGTTATCTCTTTGATGATATTACCACTTGTATCAGATACTGCTCTTAGACTTCCAACTTGGTCATAATGTAGATAATACTTAGTATTGTTTTGTGTCATAGCTGTTGGCATCCTGCCATCACTATATTCAAACCTTTGTATAAGATTGTCATCTTTGTCATATATAGCTAACAGTGTGGTTAGGTTAGCCCATAGGTATTTCTCAACTATAGTGCCATTTACCTTTTTAGCTACTCTTTGGTTTTGTGCATTGTATAGATACTCAATACTTGCTGTTGGAGTTGCTACACTTCTAAGTTCTCCTAGTGAGCCATAAGTATAATTATATGTTCCGTCTGATGTTGCTTTTTGAACAAGGTATCCGTCATCATCATATGTGTAGGTATTGTTTCCATATACTTGTATTTGGTCATCAAGAGTATATGAAGCGCTAGATGTTACTCCATTTACTGTTGCACTTACTCTATTGCCATTATTGTCATAAGTGTAGCTTTCTACTTCATTGCCATTTTTAGTAACTTTGACAAGTCTTGCTTTGTCATCATAAACATATTCGTATGATGTGTTTATACCTTTTAAGCTCTCTTGTTTAGTAGAGATGGCTCCTATGTTATCTCTGTTAAGTGTATATCCAAATACATTGTCATTTAGAGTTGTGAGTTCACCGTATGTGTTGTAACCTCTTGATTGTGTTAGTGTTCCATCAGTTATAGATGCTGCTAGAGCATTTGAATCTCTTGTGATAGTATATGCTCCACTTTGAGTAAGTTGTCCATCATTGTCATAAGTATATGTGCTTGATGCATTTGCATATGTCATAGAGCTTACTTTGAAGTCGTTATTGTAAGTATAAGCTATAGAACTATTTAATGCACCTGTTTGATTTATACTTGTTAACAGATTGCCATCGTATGTATAATTTATACTTTCACTTCCTTTTGTGATGGAACCTACTTTATCTCCAAATAGATAACTATACACAAAAGTATCTTCTGGTGTAGTAGTAGATATTAGTCTATCTTGTGAATAATAGTTTTGTATAGACTTGCCACTTGGTTTTAGTATAGATGTAACTCTTCTATTTTTATCATACACATATTGTGTTGATTTGCCTAGAGGCGATGTCATATTTATCCTATTGTCTGTACCATTATATGCAAATGTATGTTCACTTGGTTTT
>FAXN01000004.1 GCA_001493195.1 Sulfurovum sp. enrichment culture clone C5
CCCAACCAATACTTTAGCAGAAGTTATCAGCAAGGCTGGGCTTAAACAATTCCATACAGCAGAAACCGAGAAATATGCTCATGTAACATTTTTTTTAAATGGTGGAGTTGAGAAGCCTTTTGATGGCGAAGATAGAGTGCTTATCCCAAGCCCGAATGTTAGAACATACGACATGCAGCCAGAGATGTCTGCTCAAAAAGTTGGCGAAGCGGTAAGAGATGCTATAAATCAAGAGTATGATTTTATAGCTGTTAATTTTGCCAATGGAGATATGGTAGGGCATACAGGAAATTTCCAAGCAGCAGTAAAAGCAGTAGAAGCAGTTGATAATGAAATATTTAAAATCCTTGATTTTGCAAGAAAAAAAGATTATGCTATAATTATCACAAGTGATCATGGAAATTGCGAAGAGATGTGCGATGGAGCAGGACATATACTTACTAATCATACAGTAGGGGATGTTTGGTGCTTTGTTATAGCAAAAGGCATTAGCAAACTAAAAAACAATTGCGGTTTAAATAATATCGCCCCAACTATTTTGGATATTATGGGAGTCAAAAAACCTGATGAGATGGATGAATCTTTGATTGGCTATTGATTGAAATTTGTGATTTAATATTGAAGTTATTTTATATTTATTTTAAAATATTATTATAAAACTTTATTTTAAAAGTATTTACAAAATTAATATTTTATGATATTATTTTGCAAACTATTTTTATATTAGGACAGTCCATGCAAGAAAAAATAAAAAAATCAGTTGCGTCACTTCTGGCATATATAGTTAAAAAAGATAAAAGAAATGTAAAAAGAGAGGCAAAACTCTTCTGTGAAATGTTGGGAGCAGATTTTGACTGTTGCCAAGATGAAGCAATGGAGCTATTAGCAAATACCATAAATAATGAGATTAATCTTGAGCTACATTTAGATATCATAAATGAAGCATTATGTAATGACAAGTTAAGTAAAATGCATATACTAGATCAACTAAATCATATGATATATAGTGATAAAATAACAAAAGATGATTATGAAGAGTTTGAGTATATAAAAAATAGATTATGTAATTCGTGCGACTCAAAACATAAATAAACAAAAAGGATAATAATGGAATTTGCTGGAAAAAATGTACTAGTTACTGGTTCAAGCAGAGGGATAGGCGCTGAGATTGCCAAAGTATTGGCTGG
>FAXN01000005.1 GCA_001493195.1 Sulfurovum sp. enrichment culture clone C5
AAAGTAGAAAGTGCGTCAATGATACGATAATCGCCAGTATACTCTCCGAACTTACTCTCAACGCCGATAAAACCCACTATATACTCTACTGGTACATCGTATTGTTTACTTGCACGATCCAAAGTAACTGCATAGTTTTGTTTGAAGTTTTTTGCTTTCTGAAGTGAGATAGGATCAAGCACATGTGCTTTGTATCGCTCCCATGAACCATTTGTACTTCCTACTACATATTTACCTGTATATCTTTTAAGTGTATCTGTATCAAATCTCGCATTTTCAAAGACTGATTCTAAGTAGCTTCTCTCAAAGTTATGTTTTTGCACCATCATATCTACAAAAGACTGTACCTCTTTTTTAGATAGATAATCATACTCTACTGGTAGTGCATCATCGTTGGCAAACAAAAAACACCCTAAAGAAATGATGATTAACAACAGTCTAAAAAATCTCAAATATTTTCCTTTGTGTATATTGATATAAATTTATTGTATATAAAATTGTATTAAAAAGTCTTATTGCAAACTAAATTAAAATTACACAAACAGTTCACAAACATTGGGATATAATAGTCTTAGTTGTCTTTATTGTGCCAAAATAAATATAGGCAACATCTAAAAGGATAAACAATGAAAAAAACAATTATCATAGCGGCATTAGCTTGCGTAGTAGCATGGGGTACTGACTTTTCTCATATGAGTACAGAACAACTTATGAATATGCGTGGAAATGTAAGCTTGGATGAGCGTCCTGCTTTTCAACAAGAGATGCAAAAGCGTATGCAGAGTATGACACCTGCACAAAGACAGGATTACATGAATTCATGTAACGGCGCAGGAATGGGTTCTGGTATGAATTCAGGAAAAAATAATGGAGTCGGGCAAGGCATGGGCATGGGTAAAACTATGAATTATGGCAATGGTATGGGTAAAAACCGTATGATATACATGCCTAAATTTAGTGAGTTTGATCTAAATCATAATGGATACATTACTAAAAAAGAGTTTACCAAAGCGCGTAATTTGCGTATGATGAAAAATTCAAAACAAGGTAAAATGATGAAAAATGCAGGAAATGCTCCATCATTTAGAAGTATTGATACCAATCATGATGGTGTAATAACACAAA
>FAXN01000006.1 GCA_001493195.1 Sulfurovum sp. enrichment culture clone C5
TGGAGAGTTTGATCCTGGCTCAGAGTGAACGCTGGCGGCGTGCTTAACACATGCAAGTCGAACGATGAAGCTCTAGCTTGCTAGAGTGGATTAGTGGCGCACGGGTGAGTAATGTATAGCTAATGTGCCCCTTAGAGGGGGATAACAGTTGGAAACGACTGCTAATACCCCATACTCCTTCTTCCTATAAGGGAAGTTGGGAAAGTTTTTTCGCTAAGGGATCGGGCTATATGGTATCAGCTTGTTGGTGAGGTAATGGCTCACCAAGGCTATGACGCCTATCTGGTCTGAGAGGATGATCAGACACACTGGAACTGAGACACGGTCCAGACTCCTACGGGAGGCAGCAGTGGGGAATATTACACAATGGAGGAAACTCTGATGTAGCAACGCCGCGTGGAGGATGACACATTTCGGTGCGTAAACTCCTTTTATATGGGAAGATAATGACGGTACCATATGAATAAGCACCGGCTAACTCCGTGCCAGCAGCCGCGGTAATACGGAGGGTGCAAGCGTTACTCGGAATCACTGGGCGTAAAGCGCGCGCAGGCGGTCTTTTAAGTTGGATGTGAAATCCTATGGCTCAACCATAGAACTGCATCCAAAACTGAAAGACTAGAGTCTGGGAGGGGAAGATGGAATTAGTGGTGTAGGGGTAAAATCCGTAGAGATCACTAGGAATACCAAAAGCGAAGGCGATCTTCTGGAACAGTACTGACGCTGAGGCGCGAAAGCGTGGGGAGCAAACAGGATTAGATACCCTGGTAGTCCACGCCCTAAACTATGAATGTTAGTCGTCGGGGGGCTTGTCTTCTCGGTGATGCAGCTAACGCATTAAACATTCCGCCTGGGGAGTACGGTCGCAAGATTAAAACTCAAAGGAATAGACGGGGACCCGCACAAGTGGTGGAGCATGTGGTTTAATTCGAAGATACGCGAAGAACCTTACCTGGCCTTGACATTGATAGAATCTGCTAGAGATAGCGGAGTGCCCTTCGGGGAGCTTGAAAACAGGTGCTGCACGGCTGTCGTCAGCTCGTGTCGTGAGATGTTGGGTTAAGTCCCGCAACGAGCGCAACCCTCGTCACTAGTTACTAACGGTTCGGCCGAGGACTCTAGTGAGACTGCCTTCGTAAGGAGGAGGAAGGTGAGGACGACGTCAAGTCATCATGGCCCTTACGGCCAGGGCGACACACGTGCTACAATGGGATGTACAATGAGACGCAATACCGCGAGGTGGAGCAAATCTATAAAGCATCTCTCAGTTCGGATTGTAGTCTGCAACTCGACTACATGAAGCTGGAATCACTAGTAATCGTAGATCAGCCATGCTACGGTGAATACGTTCCCGGGTCTTGTACTCACCGCCCGTCACACCATGGGAGTTGATTTCACCCGAAGCGGGGAAGCTAAACTGGCTACCCTCCACGGTGGAATCAGCGACTGGGGTGAAGTCGTAACAAGGTAACCGTAGGAGAACCTGCGGTTGGATCACCTCCTTTCAAGAGTATATCTCTTATTGCTCACACGATAAGAGACAACGAACATC
>FAXN01000007.1 GCA_001493195.1 Sulfurovum sp. enrichment culture clone C5
TGTATTATTACATTTAGTAAGGTAGTTCCTTAGAATTAATATAAATTAAACTAAGGGCAGATGGTGGATGCCTTGACTGGTAGAGGCGATGAAGGACGTACTAGGCTGCGATAAGCCATGGTGAGCTGCCAAGAAGCTTTGACCCATGGATTTCCGAATGGGGCAACCCAGCATATCGAGAGGTATGTTACCCTGCGGGGAGCGAACGAGGGGAAGTGAAACATCTCAGTACCCTTAGGAAAAGAAATCAACCGAGATTCCCAAAGTAGCGGCGAGCGAAATGGGACCAGCCCTAAACTCTGTAAGGTGTTAGTAGAACAAGTTGGAAAGCTTGACCATAGAGGGTGATAGTCCCGTATATAAAAACTAATTACAGATTATTCGAGTAGGTCGGGACACGAGAAACCCTGACTGAATATGGGGGGACCACCCTCCAAGGCTAAATACTACTACCAGATCGATAGTGAACAAGTACCGTGAGGGAAAGGTGAAAAGAACCGCGGCAAGCGGAGTGAAATAGAACCTGAAACCATCTGCCTACAATCATTCAGAGCACCATAGCGCAAGCTGGTGTGATGGACTGCCTTTTGCATAATGAGCCTGCGAGTTGTGGTGACTAGCGAGGTTAAGGATACCCGAAGCCGTAGCGAAAGCGAGTCTTAATAGGGCGTCTAGTTAGTTGCTGCAGACCCGAAACTAAGTGATCTATCCATGGTCAGGTTGAAGCTGGTGTAAGAGCTAGTGGAGGACCGAACGGGTGAGGGTTTAAAACCTCTCCGATGAACTGTGGATAGGGGTGAAAGGCCAATCAAACTTAGTGATAGCTGGTTCTCTCCGAAATATATTTAGGTATAGCGTCATGTTAGAAGTATAAGGGGGTAGAGCACTGATTGGGCTAGGGCGTATACCAATGTACCAAACCCAGTCAAACTCCGAATACCTTATATGAATTCATGGCAGTCAGGCATAGGGTGATAAAATCCTAGGTCGAAAGGGAAACAGCCCAGACTACCGACTAAGGTCCCAAAGTTCTATTTAAGTGGAAAAGGATGTGGAGTTGCTTAGACAACTAGGAGGTTGGCTTAGAAGCAGCCATCCTTTAAAGAAAGCGTAACAGCTCACTAGTCTAGCGATTCTGCGCCGAAAATATAACGGGGCTAAAATAGACACCGAAGTCGTAGATTTGTACTGATGTACAAGTGGTAGGAGAGCGTTCTAAACAGCGTTGAAGGTATACCGGTAAGGAGTGCTGGAGCGTTTAGAAGTGAGCATGCAGGCATGAGTAGCGATAAAAGCAGTGAGAATCTGCTTCGCCGTAAACCCAAGGTTTCCTACACTATGCTCGTCATTGTAGGGTTAGTCGGGTCCTAAGCTGAGTCCGAAAGGGGTAAGCGATGGCAAATTGGTTAATATTCCAATACTAACAAATAAGCGCGATGGGGGGACGCATAGGGTTAAACGAGGTCACTGATGGAATAGTGGCTCGAAGGGTGTAGATTGGCCGGATAGGAAAATCCGCTGGCTGTATTCGAGACCTGACAGGCTCTTCAAAGCTTTCGAGTGGAGAGGAGAATCGTTGATACCGTCGTGCCAAGAAAAGCCTCTAAGTATATTATTTGTTACCCGTACCGTAAACCGACACAGGTGGGTGAGATGAGTATTCTAAGGCGCGTGGAAGAACCCTGGTTAAGGAACTCTGCAAACTAGCACCGTAACTTCGGAATAAGGTGTGCCTAATCTGGTATATGGATTTACTCCAAAAAGCTAGAAAGGTTGCAACAAAGAGTCCCTCCCGACTGTTTATCAAAAACACAGCACTATGCTAACTCGTAAGAGGATGTATATGGTGTGACGCCTGCCCGGTGCTTGAAGGTTAATTGATGGGGTTAGCGCAAGCGAAGCTCTTGATCGAAGCCCAAGTAAACGGCGGCCGTAACTATAACGGTCCTAAGGTAGCGAAATTCCTTGTCGGTTAAATACCGACCTGCATGAATGGCGTAACGAGATGGGAGCTGTCTCGACCAGGGATCCAGTGAAATTGTAGTGGAGGTGAAAATTCCTCCTACCCGCGGCAAGACGGAAAGACCCCGTGCACCTTTACTATAGCTTGACACTGCAGTTGGGATACATTTGTGCAGGATAGGTGGGAGGCTTTGATGGTATGACGCTAGTTGTACCGGAGCCATCCTTGAGATACCACCCTGATGTATTCTGATTGCTAACTTGCCACAGTTACCCTGTGGGAGGACAATGTCTGGTGGGTAGTTTGACTGGGGCGGTCGCCTCCTAAAAAGTAACGGAGGCTTACAAAGGTTGGCTCAGAACGGTTGGAAATCGTTCGTAGAGTATAATGGTACAAGCCAGCTTAACTGCGAGACATACAAGTCGAGCAGAGACGAAAGTCGGTCATAGTGATCCGGTGGTTCTGCGTGGAAGGACCATCGCTCAAAGGATAAAAGGTACGCCGGGGATAACAGGCTGATCTCCCCCAAGAGCTCACATCGACGGGGAGGTTTGGCACCTCGATGTCGGCTCATCGCATCCTGGGGCTGTAGCAGGTCCCAAGGGTATGGCTGTTCGCCATTTAAAGCGGTACGCGAGCTGGGTTCAGAACGTCGTGAGACAGTTCGGTCCCTATCTGCCGTGGGCGTTGGATGATTGAGGAGAGTTGACCCTAGTACGAGAGGACCGGGTTGAACGAACCACTGGTGTACCAGTTGTCCTGCCAAGGGCATCGCTGGGTAGCTATGTTCGGATGTGATAACCGCTGAAAGCATCTAAGCGGGAAGCCAACTTCAAGATGAATCATCCCTGAAGATCCCATGAAGACTACATGGTTGATAGGCTGGGTGTGTAAGTGATGAAAGTCATTTAGCTGACCAGTACTAATAGATCGTTCGTTTTTATATCATTCATTACTAAGTGAACTACCTTACTAAGTGTAATACATTAATAGGGTAGAAACATGAAAGCGTTAAATTGTAATTAAACATTATAGACTACATTTATTAACTGCTCACTGCTAGTTGCTAACTGTTCGTTGAATTTAGACTCTTAACAATGCTAAGTTAAATTAAAAACTGACTTATAAGTAAATTCTCAAACCAAAGAGAAGTAAGCACATTAAGGTGTTCTTACTTCTCTTTGTGGTGGGGTTAGAGGGAGGGTCACACCCAGCTCCATTCCGAACCTGGAAGTTAAGCCTCCCATCGCCGATGATACTATACCTGTCTGGTATGGGAAAGTAGGTCGCTGCCACATTGAGAATTA
>FAXN01000008.1 GCA_001493195.1 Sulfurovum sp. enrichment culture clone C5
AACCATCAAAGACGATGCACCCATGTTAGATGCGGCAGAAAAAAGAGCATTTGATGTTATCTTGCCTCCTTCAAACCCATATCTAAGCCCAAGTTGCTTGGCGACATTGTTGTTTATCTCAACTATTCTAGCTTTAACATATACTTGAACTCTTGGTCTATCTATGGCATATATTGTTGCTCTTATATTGCTTATTTGTTCTGGGGTAGCTAAAACTATCAATGAATTTCTTTCGATGTCAGAAACAACCATTGTTTTTTTTGTATCAGATGTAGTTACTGTAGCACCTGTGGAAGATACAGGAATATTATCAGTTGCATTCATTTGTGACAATAATGGATTGAGTATTTTTTCCATTTCCAATACATCTGAATTTTCGAGAGGTATAACATACATTTGTTTTGACGAACTCTCGCTTCTTATGTCAAACTGTTTTATGTAAGGAATAAGGGCATTTTTGTTTGCATTATTTCCTATCAATATCAATCTATTTTCATTTTCATCTTTTAAAACTTCAACTGTTTGACTTGGTATATTTTCAGGAAACATATCTTTTGATATTTGTACTATATTATCAAATACATCTCTAACTCTTGTATTTTTTAATTTTACAAATGTTGGTTTTTTAACAGTAGTTACTTCTAATGCATTTATATATTTTTGAACGGATTTTAATGATTGCGGCAATGCAGTAACTGACAAAACATTATTATCTTTAAAAGCAATAACTTGTGCATCTTGATGTAAAAGAGGTTTTATTTTTGAACTTACATCTTCTGCGTTGGAATTTTTTAATCTAAAAACCACTGTTTTCATCATTCCATTGCTATTTTTACTAGAACCTACGGCTACTCCCTCTCCTGCTGCCTGACTTATTTTAACAACCTTGAGATAGTTACCCTGATCTATCAGTGTTAATCCCTTGTTTAATAATATCGAATTTGCCAAAGGGATTAAATCAGATTTTTTAACTGGTTTTGAAGAAACAAAGTTTACCTTTCCAGAAATATCTGTATCTATAAGAATATTTTTTTTCGTAATTTTAGATATCATTTGCACAAAATCACCGATTGCAAGGTTTCTAAAGTTGATGTCAACCTTGTCATTTGATTGTGCATTTGCTATATTTGTGATAATAAAAATTACAAATAATATTTTAATGAGCTTCATATATAAGTTCCTTTTCTTTGGTGTC
>FAXN01000009.1 GCA_001493195.1 Sulfurovum sp. enrichment culture clone C5
GTTGGATATTCAATCTCTGGTTTTTCTTCTGTTTTATCGTCTAAAATCACCGCTTTTCCCTCCAGTTTTTTCTTCTAGCTGTATACTGCTAATTATCATAGATTTGTCAATCGCTTTTAGCATATCATATATAGTTAGCAATCCTACGCTTACGCCAGTTAGAGCTTCCATCTCTACACCTGTTTGTCCACTTAATTTTGCTGTTACAAAAAGTTTAAATCCTGGCAAATCAGGTAATTCCTCTATGTCTGTTTTTATTGACGTTAAAAGTAATGGATGACACATAGGTATAAGTTCACTCGTTTGTTTTGCTCCCATGATAGCAGCAACTACAGCGGTTTGTAAAACAGGACCTTTTTTGGCACTATTTGTAATTACAGCATTATAAGCATCACCGCTTACTTGTATAGTCCCACTCGCTGTTGCAACTCTAGTTGTGTTTTGTTTCTCTGAAACATCGACCATTTTTGGCTTATCATTTTCATCTAAATGAGTTAATTCCACGCTCACTCCTTTTGTTTGATTAATTTTACCATTAATTACTTGATAGTTCAAAAAAATATTTGACGAAAAAAATATAATTTAATTGACTTTTATCATCAATTGATGTATAATCATCACAATGTCAAAAGGAGATAGGGTGATTTATGCTTATATGAGACAGTATCTAAATTCAGAGTCTGTATCCCAACAGCGAAAAGCAATCGCAACTTTTGCATTAAAAAAGTCAATTTATATAAACAAAGAGGTAATTGAGTACACTACAAAAAATATATCTGTAGAAGAAAGATTTGAGTTTGAGAAATTTGTGCATACTTTGAAAAAGGGAGATATTATCGTATTGAGCGATATATCAATTTTGAGTTCATTGGCAGAAGATGTTGTTAAGGTTGTTACTTGTTTGATTAGTAGAGGAGTAGAGGCTTATGTTGCCAGCTCAAAATCAAGCATAAATAAAGCAACAACCTTGGGAGAATTTTTTCCATATTTAAATGGATTAAGAGATGCACAAAAAAAAGTTTCTAAAACCATAGGGAGACCAAAAGGAAGTAAATCAAATTCTAAATTCGATTCAATGTATTCTAAAATTTTAGAGATGTTAAATAATGGGCATACGGTTAGTTTTATAGCTAGAGAGTTTAAAGTGAGTAGAAGCTCACTAAAAGATTATATACAATCACGAGGAATGAAAGATATTTTAAATGATTCTAGTGACCAAAAAGAACCATCAAAGCGATTAAGTGATAGACTTATCATATGTCCATTTGACAAACAAAATATTACAAAGGGGTAAAAATGTCGAGTGTTACTGTAGAAGAAAGTGACAAAAAAAGTAAAGGCAAAGAGTATTTGTCTAATTGGGTTTCGTATCAGATAAAAAGATATTGGTTTTATCTGGGCGTTACAATAACAGGGATTATATTACCGTGGATAACGATAAATGGTAATCATATATTTTTGTTAAATTTTGATCAAAAGAAGCTTCATTTAGGCGGAATTGCATTTGATATGCAAGAGCTATATTTGATGCCATTTGTGCTTATGCTTCTGTTTTTGGGAATTTTTGCAGTTACTGCAATTGGGGGAAGAGCATGGTGTGGCTGGGCATGTCCACAAACAATATTTAGGGTAATTTATAGAGATTTTATAGAAACAAAATTACTGGGACTTAGAAAAAGAATTTCAAACAAACAACAAAAGCCAGATTATAGCATACCGTCAAATCAAGTAAAAAGAGTTATTGCTGTACTCCTATGGTCAGCTTTGTCTTTGCTAGCAGCAGCAAACTTTATGTGGTATTTTGTTCCGCCTGAAGACTTCTTCCGCTATTTGGCAGATCCAGCAGGGCATACTGTTCTTTTGGGCTTTACTATAGGGATAGCACTGTTTTTAGTTGTAGATGTTATATTGATAAAAGAAGATTTTTGTGTATATATATGCCCTTATAGCCGTGTTCAATCTGTCTTGTATGACAAAGATACAGTAATGGCAATATATGATCCTCATAGAGGTGGAGAGATATATGAAGGTAGTGGACCTGAGCGTCATAAGCTTTATACTAAGCAAAAAGAGATTTTAGCAGTAGAACCTAATGCTGAATGTACAACTTGTGAAAGTTGTGTTACGGTTTGTCCTACTCATATTGATATAAGAAAAGGTTTACAGCTTGAGTGTATAAATTGTCTTGAATGTGTTGATGCCTGTACAAAAGTTATGGGTGCACTTGGTAAGCCAAGCTTGGTAAAATGGTCAAGTGAAAAAGAGACAATAATGCAAGAGGGGAAAACAAAATACTTAAGAACAAAAACTATTCTTTATTTTGTGGCTTTGACATTGGTTTTGATAACATTGTTTATGGTAGGAAGCAAAAAGGAAAATATGCTTTTAAATGTAAATAAGACAACAAGATTGTATAAAATAAATGACAATAGTGTTGTTGAAAATGATTATATATTCCTCTTTACAAATACAGATAGTAAAGCACATAGTTATTATTTTGAAATAGTTGGCAATAAAGATTTAAAAATCGTTCGTCCAACAGAGCCTTTTAAAATAGGTGCAGGTAAAAAGAAGAAAAGTGTTGTAGTTATAGAAACAGATAAAGTTTTGGTTAATGATGCCACAAAAGACACACCACTTCCTATAAAAATAAGAGCATATGCTGTTGATGACAAGAAAAATATCGTTGTTGACAGAGATACTGTATTTACATATCCTAGAATAGATTTGCTTAAAAAATAATCTACAAGCCATTGTCTTTTAGACAATGGCTTCTTCTAAGCAATTATTAAACCATATTATAATATATATTCATCTAAATAATAATACTTATCAATAAAAGGTAAAATGAATGGCTAAAATTTTGATTTTAGGTGGCGGTTTTGCAGGCATTGAAACTGCAATATATCTCAAAAAAGACAATCACGATGTTACATTGATTTCAGATAGAGATTATCTATATGTATATCCAACTTCGATTTGGATTCCAACAAGTGAATGCTCATTTGAGGATGTTTGCATACCTCTAGCAGATTTGCAAAAAGTACATAACTTTAATTTGATTATCGATAGTGTAGAGTCTATAAAAGCAAAAGAAAAAAAAGTATATTGTAAAAATTCAACTTATGACTTTGAATATCTTGTTGTTGCAATTGGCAGCGGCAAGATGAAACACAAAGGAGTAGAAAATACTTTAACTATATGTGGCAATCCCACTCAATCCATTGATATCAAAAAGAGACTTGATGAGTTGATAGAAAAGGGAGAGGGCAAGATAGCTATGGGATTTGGCGGAAATCCAAAAGATCCTAGTAATGTTAGGGGTGGTCCTGCATTTGAAGTTATATTTAATGTTCACAATAAGCTAAAAAAACTAGGGCTTAGAGATAAGTTTGAACTTACTTTTTTTGCACCAATGAGCGAGCCTGGAGCGAGAATGGGTAAGCAAGCGTTAAAAATGATGGATACATTTTTCAATAAATTAAACATTAAAAGACAATTCGGCAAGAAAATTGTTGAATTTAAAAAAAATAGTATCGAGTTTGAAGATGGGGTGTCTTTGGAGAGTGACTTAACTATGTTTATCGTAGCAGGTGATGGACATGATGTGTTTGCAAATTCAGACCTTCCGTTGAATGAAGCAGGACTTATAAAAATTAATGACTATTGCGAAGTGGAACATGACTATGATACAACTGGAGAAAATTTTAAAATTTTTGCTATTGGAGATTGTGCAGCAATCGATGGTCCAGACTGGAAAGCAAAGCAAGGTCACATCGCTGAAGTAATGGCAAGAAATACAGCATTTAATATAAACTCAATAGAGAATAATTCAGACGAAAGAAAAGGATATGTGAGCCAC
>FAXN01000010.1 GCA_001493195.1 Sulfurovum sp. enrichment culture clone C5
GTGGCTCAAATGAATGATAAATTTATTGTTAGTTTTCTTGAAGCACCAAATCCTATGGCAAATAATGCAATGGAGAGCTGGGCAAAAAGCATAGCAAATAGACAATGAAAATCATAAGTGTAATTTTATTATTATTTTTTTTAAGTGGTTGTGAAAATTTTCCTGTATATGAAGAATTTCCAACAGATAAGAAAACTTTTGAATGCTTAGAGCTAGATATAAATGATACAAAGCTTTTGAATGAAGTAAAAAAAGAGATTGAGTTTGCACCAAAAAATAATTGTAAATATAAATTACAAGGATACATACACAACAGCCTTAAGTGTACTAGTTTGCAAGCAAAAACTTATGGCACAGATTTTGATGGCTATGTGTATCTAGAAGTTAGAGATAATAAAAACAGAGTATATCGCGTTCAAAGTGATTTTAAAGAAGATTTGCCTAGTGCAATACATAGAGTTGTTACCAAGATTAACACTATTGTAAAATAAAATTTCAATTAAGACTATTTTTATCCTATTTGTGTAATAATTGTTATTGTAATACATAAAAAAGGAAAAATAATGGCAACAGTAACATTTAAAAACGATATAGTATGCAATTTGGCTGGTAATGAAATAAATGTGGGAGACAAAGCTCCAGTGGTTACGGTTGTAAATTGTAATCCAATGCTTCAAAATGAGACAGTTGGTGGTGAAGGTAAAGTTCAATTAGTAGTGGCTGTACCATCTCTTGACACAGGTGTCTGTGATGCAGAAACAAGAAGATTTAATAAAGAAGCTACTAGTTTAGATGGTGTAGAGGTAATGACAGTTTCTATGGATTTGCCATTTGCTGCTGCTAGATGGTGTGGTGCAGCTGGGATTGAAAATCTAAAAGTATGTTCAGATTTTAGAAATAAAGATTTTGCAAATGCTTATGGCGTTCTTTTGGCTGATGGACCATTAGCTGGTATAACAGCGAGGGCTATATTTGTAATAGGCAAAGATGGAAAAGTTGCTTATAAGCAAGTAGTTCCAGAAATAACAAGTGAGCCAAATTATGAAGAGGCTTTATCTGCGGCAAAGCAAGCCCTATAAATTATAAAATTAACCCTAATTTACCCCACAAAACTTTCTTTTGTGGGGTAAATTGCGTTTTTTATTGTACAATATAAAAAACTTTATCGTACAGAACATGGCAAAATATACTCAAAAACAAATAGATAAATACAATCGTCAAAAATACATATCAGAAATGGATAAAATAGCCAAAAATTTATTTCGTATGTTCCGCGACCAAAATATTAATTCCAATGAATTTAAAACAAAAACTTTACTACTTATATTAAAACTTCAAGAGAGAGATGAGATAAGATTTGATGGAGAGTATCTAAATAAGATGAAAGAATATATAAATCAAATATGCTTCAAACTTCAAAATCAAGAGTTTAATGATATAATATTTGACGATATGAGAGAGATAGAGATGGGCAACTTGAACAGATTGCAAAAAATGAAAAATAACAATAGTTATAAAAAAGATAAACATAAACCTAAAATTTCTCAAGAATACTAACAAAGGACAGATAATGAAAAAAACCGTATTTTATTTTATAATTCTTCTAGCTGTTTTGATAACAGGATGTAAAAAAGAACCAACTTTTACATACGTACCAGACAATACGCCATATGATATCAAAGAGTGTTTAAATGAGTTGAAATACAAAAAAGATGTTAAGAAAGATAAAATTGATAAAATTGTTGTGTATAAGTCGAAAAAGAAACTTTATGCGTATAAAGATGGTAAGATTGTAAAAGAATTTCCTATCTCTTTGGGTAAAAATGGGCTTAATGGGCATAAAATTGAAAGAGGCGACTATAGAACGCCAGAAGGAACATATAAAATTGTTAGAAAAAAATGTGATCCTAGGCTTTATAGAAATCTGTTGATATCTTATCCAAACAAACAAGATTGTATAAAATGTAAAGCTGTTGGCAAAGATCCTGGCGGATTAGTTACGATACACGGACAGCCAAAATGGAATGCAACCGGAGTAGGAGATGCCTATACATTGCAACATGATTGGACGGAAGGTTGTATAGCTTTGCCAAATAGTGGCATGGAGTTTTTGTGGGAAAGCGTTGAATTAGGTGTAACTATAGAGATACACGCATAAAAACTTATGATTTTATGTTACAATTATAAAAAAAGGTGAGGTTTAAGTATGAATAGATATACAAAAGGTTTTTTAGCGGTTGTTGGTTTTGGTGTTGCTTTGGCTTATGCAGGCGGAGATTTGAAAATTTACGATGTTGTTTTACCAATCGAAAACTGCCAATCAGGATGTCCTGATAACAGCTACTATGTAGATAGTAAGACGAATTTAATGTGGGAAGATACTGGTTTTAGCGATGCTAGCGATGGAGCATACAAAAAAGATAGATCTGCTTGTAAAGCAGGAGATTTGTCACATGCTAAAAACTATTGTGCTACATTAAATTATGCAGGATATACAGACTGGAGATTGCCAACTTCAGATGAGTTGATGGAAATATCCAAACAAAGCAAAGTATTTAAAAATAATAGAGGAGCTGATTTTTGGACCTCAACTCCTGGTGATGTTGGAAAATATTATGTGGTATTTACCGTTGATGGTTTTAGATACGATAGACCAACAAGTCAATCAAACTATATCAGATGTGTTAGATGTGTTGGGAAAAAATAAATAAAAATCTTACTATAAAAACTAAAGTATTTTAACTTCTTCTTTTAGGGCAATTTCGTATTGCTCTAAAACCAATTTTTTAGCTAGATTAATCAAGTTTATAGCATCTTCGAAAGTTCCTCCACCTTTATTGACTAAAAAGTTTGCATGTACTTCGCTCCATGCCATTCCTCCAATTTGTTTCCCTTTTAGCCCAACATCCTCGATAAGCCTTCCTGCATAATCATTTGGCGGATTTTTAAAAAGAGATCCTGCACTTGGAATTTTAGGCTGATTGTTTCTTAAGGAAATGAGACTATCAAGTAATTCTTTGTTAAAACCCTTTTCAAGTTTGAATTTTACTTCAGTTGCAATACCGTTTAGTTTAGCAAATCTATAACCATGTTCGATTAATTTTGCATCTATCCATTGCCCATCAATTTTAATACTATCAAGTATATTAAATATCTCATACTCTTTTACTCCAGCATTCATGGCAACCATTCCGCCAATGCTACCAGGGAGTTTTGATATAAATTCAAATCCACTTAAATCGTATTTTTTGGCAAATGAAAGCAGTCTTCCAGTAGTTGTGGCGCACCCAACATAAAGATAGTTGTCTTTAATTTCCATAAAGTCAAAATCATTTCCTAGCATCATAAGTGGTGGTGGATTTGGAGAGACAAGCAAATTGTTGCCATGACCTATCATGTATCTATCTTTTGGCATGATGTCATTTTTTTCAATAATAAGAACATCAACCTTGGGACCTATTTTTATGCTAGAAAATTTACTAAAATCTATAATTTTAAAGAGCATTAATTATTTCTCAAGTTTTGATATTCGTTTGGTATCAAATAATCACTAATGTTTTCAATTAAAAAGCTATATTCCCCACTTTTATAACCTATTTCATATAGTTTTTCTATGCCTTTTATCTGAAGGTTGTTTAATATTATGGAATCATTAGAAGCATACATATCAAGATATTTTTCAAGTAGTTTGCCATCAATTCGCACCAATTGTTCATCTTCTAGTTTTTTTGATAGTTCCGCTTTTTTGTCATTAGCAACTCTAACACCATCGATTAAAATATTTTCTATTTCTATGGCACGATTAAGAGGTATTGAGCGTCTTAGTGCCATTCCACCAAGAGGTAATGGCAAATCACTGCCACTAAGTTCGCACCATATATCCCAAATCTCTTTTTCTACTTCAAGTTTATCGCTAAAATTCAATATAGATTCATGGATTAGCACTCCAGCATCTACCTTGCCGTCAAGAACAGCATTTTCAATTTCTAAAAAATCCATATATGTAATTCTTGCTTCAGGATAATATATGCGAAAAAGCATAGCATTTGTAGTGTTTTTTCCAGAAAGGGCTACTCTGAAATTTTTTTTGAGTTTTTGATCTTTTAACTTAACTAGCTTCGGCCCATATCCATAACCAAAACTAACAGCTGTTCTAAGAAGTGCGTAATCATCTTTTATGTGAGGATATAATGCGAAACTAATAGCGCTTACATCAAAAGTACCTTTAAGTGCTTCGACATTAAGTGTCTCTATATCAAGTGGCGTGTTTAAAAAATTATAATCTTTGGCATCAACCCATCCAAAATAAACAGCATAATACATAAAAATATCATCAGCATCTGGTGAGTGGGCAAGTGAAATATTCATATTTTTCCCATATTTAAATATGCTATTTTATCTAAATCCCACTTTAGCATAAATTTTAATAGTTTATTTTTCGACTACAAGTTTTAGATTGGTTGATTCAAATATGCTTTGTGGGGATATAACGTTTTCTTCATACGGGATATGGTCTTTGTATCTTTTTTTCATAAGAGATTTTACTATATTGTGACTCAGGTCAAAATTTTTTAATTTTTTAATTTTTCCAATTTCTATACCTATAGCATTTTTGTATATTTTCCATACCAACTCCGAACAATACATTTTTTTATCTGAGAATTCAAAATATATATCATAGTTTTTCCCAAGATGTTTCAAGGCTTCTTGTTTTAGATTTTTTTTATTTAACATAGTTATTGGTTGGTTTAATCTTTTAATTACAAAATGAGAGCCATTCCCTCTTTCTATCCACTCTTTTAATGGAGTGAATTTTACAGGCTGCACAGCTTCGTAAACATAGTATTTCCCATCATTTTTTTTGAAAATAATTCCCATATGCGTATATTTTGATTTTGTAGCGAGTTCTATAGCTTTGCTTTGACTAGAGTTAGAGTTTTGGAATATTATGTCACCATCTTGAATAAGTAGTTTGTTAATATCTGAATATCCAAAAATAAATATAGTCGTAGATAAAAACATAGTTAAAAGAGCTATCAGTCTATTTTTTGGCGTTATGGTATTATTGGATATTAGCAATAGATATCATTCCTCTGTGCAGTGTTACAAAGCCTTCTTTTTCAAGATTTTTTAGAATTCTACTTATAACTTCTCTAGAGGTTCCAAGTATTTGAGCAATTTGTTCATGTGTGGTATGAATAGTTTCCATGCCTTGAACATATAGCCAGTTGAGTAATCTTTGATCCATTCTTTTAAATCTCAATTCTTCAACTAAGTGTAAAATCTGGGAAAGTCTTTGAGAACAAAATGAAACCTTAAATTCCCTGTATGCTGGAGAATTGTCAATGAGCCACTTAATGGTTTTATAAGGAATAATCCATCCTTCTATGCTTTCATCTACTATCGCAGTAGCTGTTGCTGGTGTTTGAGAAATAGTGCTGAGCGTATTGACAAGGCATTGTTCGCCAGGAGTTATATAATACAAAGTTATCTCGCCACGACCTATTTCATCTGAGCTTATATAAACTTTTACACTACCTTTTTCTAAAAATAAAATACCATCATTCACATCGCCTTGATAATATAAAAATGTACCAAGACCACAAGAGACTCTTTTGGCATCTTGCTTTACTTTTTTCAACGACTCAGATTCAAGTGAAGCAAAAAATTGATAATCATCTAGTTTCATCTGAAACTCCTTTCATCAAAAAAAGTATAGCAAAAAAATTGCTTTAAAATGTCATAGCTTTTGAATTTGGTGCATATAAAGCTCCTGCCAAATCGCCTGGAGTTGCTATTTGTACACCTTGTACTATATCCGTTTTTTTAATATTGCCAAGCTTAACAAAACCTTCGCAAATCATCACTTTGCCACCCTTTTTTACAAGAGCTTGTATCAAATCTTTTGGTGTGAAACCAGCAAACTTTGGATTGACACTATTGTTTAGAGCATATTTTACAGCATCTCCTGCCACAAATACCGTACTATTCACTCCAGCATCTTGCATGGCATTGGCAACAGCCAAACCAAACCCTGATTGATTAATAGAAGATGAAGTTATGGTAACAACAATTTTTTTTGGTGAAACTTCGGTAGGACTAGCATTTAAGCTACTAATAGCTAAAGCGAAAGCAATTATTCCTGTATAAAACATTTTGAGGTTCATTTGTAACCCCTCCTTTTTAAAAATTAGCATATTGTAAATGCTAAGACGAAGTATAAAAATTTACAAATTTTAAGTATGTGACAAAAGTCACACAATAAAATTGTTTAAAAATATGACAATTTGACATATTTTTAAACCACTTGTCCAAAATAGTTTAAAATGGTATTATAACTTCAATATAAAGGATAAAGGATGAGCATGGCAATGGATGCACAAAAAGAAAAAGCACTTGAGATGGCTATCAAACAGATTGATAAAACATTTGGCAAAGGTACGCTTATGCGTCTTGGAGACAAAGAAATCGAACCGATAGCTTCTATTAGTACAGGGTCTTTAGGGCTTGATATAGCTTTAGGTATTGGTGGTGTTCCACAAGGTAGAGTTATAGAGATATATGGTCCAGAATCATCAGGGAAAACTACACTCTCTTTACAAGTAATCGCTTCAGCTCAAAGAAATGGCGATATATGTGCGTTTATTGATGCAGAACACGCTCTTGATGTACAATATGCTAAAAATTTAGGTGTTGATGTAGAAAATCTCCTTGTTAGCCAACCAGATTTTGGCGAACAAGCACTGGATATCCTTGAAACACTTGCTAGAAGCGGGGCAGTTGGTCTTATAGTTGTTGACTCAGTTGCCGCACTTACTCCAAAAAGTGAGATAGAAGGTGACATGGGAGATAGCCACATGGGACTTCAAGCAAGACTTATGAGCCAAGCTCTAAGAAAATTAACGGCAGTACTACATAAAACAAATACAACCGTAATATTTATAAACCAAATAAGAATGAAAATAGGGACAATGGGCTATGGTTCGCCAGAAACCACAACTGGGGGAAATGCTCTTAAATTTTACGCGTCAGTTAGAATAGATGTTAGAAGAATCGCGACACTTAAACAAGGTGAATCCCAAATAGGTAATCGCGTAAAAGCTAAAGTAGTTAAAAATAAAGTCGCACCTCCATTTCGTCAAGCAGAGTTTGATATTATGTTTGGAGAAGGCATAAGCAGTGAAGGAGAACTGGTAGATTATGGTGTTAAGCTTGATATTATAGACAAAGCAGGAGCTTGGTTTAGCTATAAAGAGCATAAGCTTGGACAAGGGAAAGAAGGTGCAAAACAAACACTCAAAGAAAATCTTTCGCTTAAAAAAGAGATAGAAGACAAGATAAGAGAAGCATTGGGAGTTGGAGATTTGTTGTCTATGGGCGAAAATGAAATTGGGATTGATGACTAAGAGGCACACTCTAATATAAAATTTGTTAAAATACCATCATAAAACTATCAGAGGAAAATTATGGTATATATTGACGATATTAGAGCAGATGAGGTTATGGATAGTAGAGGAAACCCGACTGTAAGAGCAACAATATTTCTAAGCGATGGAACTATGGCAAGTGCAATAGTTCCAAGTGGAGCAAGCACTGGCAAAAGAGAAGCTTTGGAGCTTAGAGATGGCGGCACAAGATATATGGGTAAAGGTGTACTTAAAGCTTGTGAAAATATCAATGTTACAATAGCCGAAGCTTTGATAGGTTTGAGTCCACTTGATCAAAGCGGTATAGATACGCTATTAAAAGAACTAGACGGAACTTCTAATTATGCAAATTTAGGCGCAAATGCAACACTTGGTGTTTCTATGGCTATCGCTAGAGTTGCAGCAAAGTCTTTAAAAATGCCACTTTATAGATATCTCGGTGGTGCTAATGCTATGACTATGCCTGTGCCTATGTTAAATATTATAAATGGTGGGGCACATGCCAATAATTCTGTAGATTTTCAAGAGTATATGATAATGCCTATAGGTTTTGAAAATTTTGGCGAAGGCTTAAGAGCAAGCGCTGAAGTTTATCATAATCTTAAAAAAATTATAGACGAAATGGGTGAAAGTACTGCTGTTGGAGACGAGGGAGGATTTGCACCAAATCTCAAAAACAATGAAGAGCCAATACAAGTGATTATGCAAGCAATAGAAAAAGCAGGATATAAAGCTGGAGAGCAGATAGCAATTGCACTTGATGTCGCAAGCAGTGAGCTAGAAGTTGAAAAAGGCAAATATCACTTAGAAAGTGAAAACAGAACACTTACAAGCAGTGAAATGGTAGATTATTATGTATCAATGTGTGATAAATATCCTATAGTTTCAATAGAAGATGGGTTAAGTGAAGATGATTGGGATGGCTGGAAAATATTGACCGAAAAACTTGGAAGTAGAGTACAGCTTGTTGGAGATGATTTGTTTGTAACAAATGCTGCAATACTTGCAGAGGGCATAGAAAAAGGCATAGGAAATGCAATTCTTATCAAGCCAAATCAAATAGGAACTGTAAGTGAAACTATGCAAACAGTTAGACTTGCACAAAGAAGTGGATACAAATGTGTTATGAGCCATCGTTCAGGTGAAAGCGAAGATGCATTTATAGCTGATTTTGCAGTTGCACTTAATACGGGCGAAATCAAAACAGGTTCTACCGCTAGAAGTGATAGAATCGCAAAATATAATAGACTATTAGAAATTCAAAATGAAATAGAAAATAGTGAATATCTAGGCAAAAAACTTTTTAATTAATGGCAAATCAAGCTAGCACAATGGACAACGACTCAATTCCTTTTAAAAAAAAATTTATATAGTTGGTGGAATCATCGTTGCTGGTATATATCTAGGGATAATGTTATTTGGAGAAAACTCTGTTCTCGCATTATATAAAATAGACAAAGAGAGAAAAGACTTAAAAAAAGAGATAGAAAATCTTAAAGAAAGCAATCAAAAGTTACAAAAAGAGTATTTTTCACTCAAACAACTTGAGCCAAAAGATAATTAATTTGGACAAGTTGTGGCTATTTCTAGATTTAGTTCACTAAGAATTTGTTTATCAAATTCTGGAAGCTCGCCTTGGGTTGTTAGGTAATTCCCTATTACCATAGAATTTGCACCAGCCTCAAACATCTCTTTTAAATTCTTGCCAAAAACAAGCTCTCTGCCCCCCGCTATCATTATAATAGTCTCTTCCGGCAAGGAATTTTTTATATCTTTAATTATATCCATAGCCTCATCTTTTGAAAGATTATTTGATTTTAAAGGCAATGCATCATTTGGGTGATAAAAGTTAACAGGTATTGCATTGGGATTAAGAGATATTATAGATTTTATAAGGCTAATTCTATCTTCACTACTCTCCCCCATTCCAA
>FAXN01000011.1 GCA_001493195.1 Sulfurovum sp. enrichment culture clone C5
AAAGGTTTTGCATTTTTGCATTTAGGATATGCAGAACATGCTAAAAATTCCCCTCTTTTACTGCCTTTTATTACCATTGCAGAGCCACATTTATCACAAATTTCATCCGTTGTTACCACTTTTTTATCAGAGTCTTCTTGGGATTCATTTAGATTTTTTGTATATTTACATTTTGGAAAATTACTACATGCCACAAATTCTCCAAAGCGACCTTTCCTAAGCAGTAGTTCACTTCCACACTCTGGGCAAAATTCTCCAGTAGGAGTTGCTGTTTTTAAACTAACAATATTTTTTTTACCATCGTCGACTTTAGCCATAAAAGGGGCATAAAAATCTTTTAACATCTGTTGCCAGTCTTGTTCATTGCTGGCAATAAGATCAAGTTTTTCTTCCATATTTGCAGTGAATCCACTATCTACAATTTCCGAGAAATGTTTTTCTAATAATTCAGTAACAATAACCGCAATTTCTGTTGGATAGATTCTTTTTTCTTTTATTTCTATATACTTTCTAGTGTCTAATATCGTTATAGTTGGTGCATACGTACTAGGTCTTCCGATGCCCAAAGATTCTAGCATCTTTATTAGACTAGCTTCATTATATCGTGCTGGCGGTTCAGTAAAGTGCTGTGTAGCTGTAATTTTATCCAGTTTTGCTGGTGTATTTGGAGTTAAATTGGGCAATAATTTGTCTTTTTCATTGTACCCAGTAGCTTTGTAAAAACCATCAAATACCAATCTTTTGCCATTGGCTTTGAAGCTTGTCTCGTTTCCTTTAAATATGATACTTTGAGATTCTATGATAGCTTCATTCATTTGACATGCCAAAAATCTATTATATATCAATTTATACAATCTTAGCTCATCACTACCCAAATAAGCCGACGCCTTAGTTGGGTCAAAATCTATCATTGTCGGTCTTATCGCTTCATGTGCTTCCTGTGCACCTTTGGATTTTGTTGTATATATTTTTGGTTTTACTGGAAGGTAGCTATCCCCAAAATTTGTTTGTATGTAGTCTCTAGCTTTTTCTACTGCTTCTGATGATAAATTTAAACTATCTGTTCTCATGTATGTAATAACACCAGCAGTTCCATTGTCTGTTTTTACACCTTCATATAATTTCTGAGCTATAATCATTGTTTTTTTAGGAGAAAACCCAAGCTGTGTTGATGCACTTTGCTGTAAAGTAGAAGTCATAAAAGGTGGAGGAGTTTTTGTTTTTTTAGATTTTTTATCTATCTCTCCAACTACAAAACTATCATTTTTTGCAATATCTTTTATATTGTTTGCATCATTTTCATTTTTTATAGATAGTTTTTCTATTTTTTCATTTTTAAAACCAATCAAACTAGCTTCGATTTCTTTTTCAAACAAAGCATCTATGTTCCAATATTCAATGCTCTCAAATGCATTAATCTCTCTCTCTTTGTCAACAACAAGCTTAAGTGTAGAACTTTGAACTCTTCCCGCACTTAATCCTTTTTGGATTTTGCTCGCTAAAAGCGGAGATAGTTTATACCCAACTATTCTATCAAGAAGTCTTCTAGTTTGCTGGGCATTAACACTATGCATATCTATAGATCTTGGATTTTGCATAGCATGATTTATGGCATTTTTTGTAATTTCATGAAAAACTATTCTAGGTAGAGATGAAGGATCTTTGCCTATAGCTGTAGCTATATGAAATCCTATCGCCTCACCCTCTCTATCTTCATCGGTCGCGATATATATGTTTTGAGCATCTTTTGCTAGAGATTTTAGGTCTTTTACTGTTGATGAAGCTTCTTTGGAAATAGTATATTGAGGCACAAAATCACCGCTTTTTTCATCTATCTCTATTCCAAATTTATTTGTGGGCAAGTCTCTGATATGCCCTTTTGAAGCGACTACTTTGTATCCCTTGCCTAAAAATCCGCCAATGGTTTTGGCTTTTGCAGGGGACTCTACGATAATCAAATCTGTCATTAAAGTAACTTTCTAGAAATTTTTGTGGTATTGTAACACAAAAGAAAATAAAATAAAAGACAGATTATGGTTTATGTGTTATTTTTTTAAAATTCTTGGCAAAGTAATACCTGTTTGATTTTGATATTTACCTTTGCGGTCTTTATATGTCGTTTCGCATGGTTCGTCACCTTGTAAAAATAATACCTGAGCTATGCCTTCATTTGCATATATTTTTGCAGGAAGTGGAGTAGTGTTTGATATTTCTATAGTTATATGCCCTTCAAATCCAGGCTCAAACGGGGTAACATTGACGATTATACCACATCTTGCATAGGTACTTTTGCCTAAACATATTGCTAAAGTATCGCTCGGCATTTTAAAATATTCAACTGTTCTAGCAAGTGCAAACGAGTTTGGGGGCACTATGCAAACCTCCCCTTTGAAATCAACAACATTCGCATCATCAAAATCTTTTGGGTCAACAACCTGAGCATTTATATTTGTAAAAATTTTAAATTCATCACTCACTCGTATATCATATCCATAACTACTAAGCCCAAAGCTCACTACGCCTTCGCCAATAAGTGCTTCACAAAATGGTTTTATCATCTCTTCTTTTAGTGATTTTTCTCTTATCCAGCTATCGCTTTTAAGTCCCATAAATATTCCTTAAATGTTTTTTGATTGTATTTATTATTATAACATGCTCATCCAAAATATAAACTATGGGGTATTTTTTATATAAAATATCTTAAAATTTTATTTTAAAATAAAAATTAAATACATATAGGAGAAATTATGAGTTTTAAGTCTATTATATTTATACTATTTTTTACATCAACCATTGCATATACTATGAATTTGAACGATATCAATAGTGCCTCCAAAGAAGATTTGATGAAGATAAAGGGGATTGGAGAAAAGAAAGCGATTGCCATCATAAAAGCGAGACCATTTAAACACATGGTGGAGCTTGATAATATAAAAGGCGTTGGAGCTTCTCTAATGAATAATATCAAAAATGATATTTATAAAAGTGGCATAGAACCACCAGTTAAACAAAAGAAAAAAATAAATCTGTTTGAAAAATAATCCTGTAACATAAAAAATGCTAAAATGGCTTCTAAGATTCAAGTCACAAGAAAGCATAAATGAGATTAATAGATAAAAGAGTGATAAATTTTTTAGTTATATTTGTATTGACATTTATAACATTTGGATGGACATTTTTTATATTTCATCGTTTTTCTGTTTCTTTTCATAAAAGAGATTTATTTCTTATTGCATTTGAGGTCGCATCTTTTAGGACTGTTGCATCATTTCTTATTTTTAATGATTATACACTCTCTTGGTCAAAGGCAACACAAAAAACATACCTTATTAAGACCATAGTCAATCTTGTGGCATTTATGTTTTATGCACTTTGGCTTTACGGCACCATACCGCTTGCATTTTTGATTTCAGAGCTTTTCTTTTATCTTTTTGCTATTAATTTTATGGTGTATGTCTATTATTTTATAAAAAATAGAAGCAGTGTTAAGAAAACAAAAGAAGTTGTAATATACGGCGCAGGTCAAGCAGGACTTAAATTGGAAAGCGAATATAGAAACAGTAGCTACAAAGTAAAGTATTTTATAGATGATAGCCCAAGTCTGCAAAAAAGAACAATTGATGGAATTAGAATATTATCTAAAGACGAAGCCATAAAAACCATAGATACTTCAAAAATAGATTTATTGGTTATAGCGATGCCTTCCATTGCCAAAAATGTTATTCGTGATATCTATAACGACTTTAAACCGTATTTTGAAACAATAAAAATATTACCATCACTAAACGAAACTCTCAAAATAGATAAAGATTTTGCAAAGCAATTAAAAAATATATCTGTAGAAGATTTGCTAGCACGTCATCCAAAAGATTTGGACAAAAAAGCAATTTCTAATTTTATAAATAATAAAACTGTTCTTATAACCGGAGCTGGAGGAAGTATTGGTAGTGAAATATCTAGACAATGTGCAAAATATAATGCCAAAAAGCTCATCTTGGTTGATCATAGTGAATTTAATTTGTATTCTATAGCCGAAGAGTTGAGTGGGTTTGATACATCTTTTGTTATGCAATCAGTTGTAAATCTTGATATGCTAGATGCCACATTTGAAAAACACAAGCCAGATATTGTTATTCACGCAGCTGCGTACAAACATGTACCTCTTGTAGAAGACAATATTGAAATGGGTATTGTAAATAATATTATAGGAACTAAAAATACAATTGATATGGCAATAAAATATAAAGCAAAAAAATTTGTTTTAATCTCAACAGACAAGGCAGTTCGTCCTACAAATGTTATGGGGGCAACAAAAAGAATTTGTGAACTTTATGCCCAAAATATAAAAAGTGGAGACACCCAGATAGTTGCTGTGCGATTTGGGAATGTACTTGGAAGTAGTGGCAGTGTGATACCAAAATTTAAAGCTCAAATTGAGTCTGGTGGACCAATCACTGTAACACATCCAGATATTACAAGATATTTTATGCTTATACCAGAAGCATGTGAGCTTGTTCTACAAGCAGCCAGTTTTGGTAAAGGTGGGGAGATATTTATACTTGATATGGGGGAGCCTATAAAGATTGTAGATTTGGCTAAAAAAATGATAGAGCTTAGCGGACGAGATGATGTAGATATAGAGTTTTCTGGACTTAGAAAAGGTGAGAAATTATATGAGGAATTGCTTTTAGATGATACAGAAGCTATTACAAAATACTCTTCAATTATGGTTGCTAAAAAAACTTTTTATGATATGGATAAGCTAAATAATGATATACAAAAGTTGATAAAAAATAAAAATAAAATAGAGATGCTAACAAAAATAGTACCAGAGTTTAATCATCAAACAAATGAGAAGGAAAATTAAATGGAAAAACAAGGCAATAGTAGTAGGCTAACGCTTATTTTAATTTTAATAGCATTTGCTTTTGGGGTTCTATTTAGGTTAATTTGGGTTTTTAAATTTGGGGATGAGCCTAGCTATCTATTTAATGGCTCTCTTATGCTTACTACAAATGATGGATATTTTTTTGCAAGTGGCGTTGATAAGCTAATAAATGGCAACCATGAGTTAAATCCTAGACTTTGGGATATGTATGGACAAGGTATGATTTATGTGAGTGCCTTCTTTGCATATATTTCACTATTTTCTTTAGATACAACACTCTTCTATATGCCAGCATTGATTTCTAGCTTGATTGTTATTCCTCTCGTGTTAATTGGTAAATTATATAATCGTTTATGGTGGGGATTTGTCGCAGCACTTATCGCCGTAATTGCTTGGAGTTATTATAATCGCACTATGGTCGGATATTATGATACTGATATGTTTGCAATTTGGTTACCAGTATTGGCACTATATTTTATGCTAAGAAGTCTTGAAAACTCATCTTGGGAAATGTTATTTTTTGCTTCACTTACATTGGTTTTTTATTCATTTGTTTACTCTTCAAGTGCAGCAGTTATATATTCACTTAGTTTGACTTATATAGGGTATAAGTTACTGTTTTACAGAAAAGAAGAGTTTACATATAAAGCAATGGTGCTATTGTTGCTTGGAATTATTCCACTAGGCTCTTTTGCTTCTGCGTATGATTTGCCATATGGATATGCTTTACAAATAGTAATTTTATTTGTTGTTTATAAAGTTTTTAGTAAAAAACATTTTTCACAAAAAATACTCATTTTAACTTCACTATTTCTTTTTATTGGATTTTTATACTTTGGGAATATTTTTAATATAATGGTGGGAAAAATATCAGGCTATACTTCCACGAATTTAGTAGAGGGATTGAAGTTTTTTGGCGTAGTTCAAACGGTCCAAGAGGCTAATCCAATCGATTTTATAACAATGTCAAATAGAATAAGTGGTTCTATTTGGGGATTGATAATTTCTGTTATTGGATATGGGTTGTTAGTTAAAAGACATAGAACCTTTATCATAGCATTACCATTTTTGGGTATCGGGATTTTCTCCCTAATAGGCGGACTTCGTTTTACAGTTTATGCAACTCCAATAGCTGCACTAGGAGCTAGTTACGCACTATTTTATATAGCAGATTTGATAAAGAATCAAATAGCACAAAAAGCTTTTATCAGTATAGGTGCAATTGCTTTACTTGCCCCAAATATATATCATCTCTATATATATGATATGCCAACGGTCTTTACAAATGCTGAAGTCAATGACCTTGCAAAACTCAAAGAAATTTCAAAGAATGGTGATTATGTTATTAGTTGGTGGGACTATGGATATCCACTTTGGTATTATACAGGCAGAAATACACTTATTGATGGTGGTAAACATCATCATGATAACTTCGTAGTTTCTCAAATAATGCTTAGTCCTTCAAGTAGATTTGTTTACAACTTATCATCTTTGTCGGTAGAAGAGTATATAAAGTTTGCAAATATTGTAAAAAATGCAAATAGGGATGGAAAAGTAACCAACGAAAGTAAAATATACAAAGAGTTTGGTTATCAAGATGCTATAGATGTAATACTAAAAAATAGACAAAAAGATCAACTTGAACCTTATGCAGTATTGACAAGCCTAGAAGATGATAGTTTTAAATTGCCACCAAAGAGCGTTGATATATATCTTTATATGCCTTATCGTATGTTTGATATTTTCCCAACTATTGCTTCTTTTGGTCGTCAAAATCTTCTCACTGGTGAAAATACAAATGATATGCAAGTAATGTCAGCAGTATTGAGCAAAGAAGAAAATGGTGTTCTTATGCTTGATAATGGTTTTATCGTTGATTTAAACAATGGAACGATTAGTTCTCAAAATAAATCATTTCCAGTAAAACAGTTCATTCAAGCTAATGACAAAGGTACTCAAATGCAAGAGTTCAATTCTGATGCAACATATAGTATTGTTTATAAAGCTGACATGGGAACATTTTATATCGTGGATGATAAAACTTTTAATTCCACATATATTCAAATGTTTTTGCTTGGTAATTATGATAAGAATTTATTTGAACTTGTTGTATCGTCGCCTTATAGTAAGATATACAAGCTTAAGCGCTAAAGTGTTCGATTAATATCTTTTGGTTATAATTCTAAAAGTTTAACTAAGAGGTTTGTTTATGATTGTTACTCGTTTTGCTCCAAGTCCAACAGGATATTTACATATAGGTGGGCTTAGAACAGCGCTATTTTCATGGCTTTGGGCTAGAAAAAATGGCGGTAAATTTTTGCTTCGTATAGAAGATACTGATATGGCTAGAAATAGCCAACAAGCGGTAAAGGCTATTATAGAAGCTTTTGACTGGGTTGGAATGAGTTATGATGAGGAAGTTTATTATCAATCTAAAAGATTTGATATATATAAAGAGTATATTGATAAACTTTTGACTGACGGTAAAGCATATAAGTGTTATATGACAAAAGAAGAACTTGATGTACTTCGTGAAGAACAGATGGCAAAAAAAGAACGCACAAGATACGATGGCAGATATAGAGATTTTAATGGCACCCCTCCAGTTGGCATAGAACCAGTAATTCGTATAAAAGCACCACTTGATGGCATTATTACTTTTGTCGATGGCGTTAAAGGAGAGATAAATATAGCTTCATCAGAAGTTGACGATTTTATCATAGCTAGAAGTGATGGCATTCCAACATATAATTTTGTAGTTGCCATAGATGATGCTCTTATGGGCGTAACAGATGTGATTAGAGGTGATGATCATCTTTATAATACCCCAAAACAAATAGTCATCTACAATGCCCTTGGATTTACGATTCCAAAATTTGCCCATGTTGCAATGATCAACAATGAGCAAGGTAAAAAATTGAGCAAAAGAGATGGTGCTGTAGATGTTATGGACTATAAGCATAATGGGTTTTTGCCTGAAGCAATTTTAAATTTTTTAGTTCGTCTTGGCTGGAGTCATGGAGATCAAGAGATATTTAGCATAGAAGAAATGATAAAGTTATTTGATCCAAAAGATATAAACAAAAGCTCGTCAAGTTACAATCTCGACAAATTATATTGGCTAAATTCTCATTATATAAAACAAAAAAGCGATGATGAGTTATCATTTTTGCTTGTGGATTTTGGTGTGGATATCATCAACAATTCTAAAAAATCAGACATACTAAACGCAACAAAAGAGAGAGCAAAAACTTTAGTTGAACTCTCTTCTCAAATTAAACTTATTTTAGAAGCACCAAAAAGTTATGATGAAAAAGCATTTGCAAAAGCCTTCAAAGATGAAAGTGCAAAAGAACTTCTAAAGGCTTTTGGAAGTAGTTTGGAAGCTTTAAAACCACAAGCTAAAGAAGATTATCACAAAGCATTAGAAGATTTTGTTTCTCAAAATTCAATAGGTTTTGGCAAAATTGCTCAACCACTTCGTCTCGCACTTCTTGGGGAGCTTAGCGGAGCTGGGCTTGATGAGATTATGGAAATTATTGGGCTTGACGAGAGCTTAAAGCGAATAGAAAATATCACTAAAGGTTAAAAGAAGAAAATATGCGACGATTTATAAAAGGATTTGGCAAGAGATATTTTAAGCTCTCATCTATCATCGCATATTCTACTGCCATAAAACTTAATTCGCAAGAAGTAGTATTTTCTCTTTTTAGATCTGATAAAAAAGCTCAACTTAGTGAGATAGAGGATGAAGAAGAAGATCCGCCAAATGATATATTTGTTATAAACACAAAGATTTGTAATTGTGCTAAGGCTTATTGCCATAAAGTCCGCTTAACACTACGACTCAACCATTTTATCCCACGATGTCCTTATTATACTACTTGGTATGCTTTTAGACGAACAGGTGTACATCCTCCTATAATTTTTTAATCATTTTTTATACAAAAACAAAAATATTATTTAAAGGAAAAACTATGGGAAAAACATATATTATCGGTTTTCCAAGAATTGGAGAAAAAAGAGAGCTAAAATTTGCTCTTGAAGATTTTTGGAGTGGAAAGAGTTCGTTTGATGAGCTTAATATTATTGCAAAAAAATTAAAACAAAAGCATTGGAATTATCAAAAAAAGGCTAAAATTGACTTTATAAGCTCTAATGATTTTTCGTTTTATGACAATATGCTTGATGCTTCTGTTGTGCTTGGCGCTATACCAGAGAGATTCAAAAATTTAGATAAAGAAGAGTTATATTTTGCTATGGCAAGAGGCAATAAAACAAATGTTGCCATGGAAATGACTAAGTGGTTCAACACAAATTATCACTATATCGTGCCAGAGCTTAGCAGAAATATGGAGTTCAAGCTTGATGCAACAAAGATTATTAGTGAATACAATGAAGCAAAAGAGATTGGAGTTAAGACAAAGATTAATATTGTAGGACTGCTTACATATTTAGGGCTTAGTAAATGTGATAATGACAATTGCTACGACTTTGTTGATAAGATATTGCCACTTTATGAAGAACTATTGAGTGTTATATCGACACTTGATGATGAGGTTGTTGTGCAGTTTGATGAGCCTATTTTGGTTCGTGGTGTTAATGATATATTGCTATCTAATCTAAAAAAAGTTTATGATAGATTAGCTTTAGTGTCTCCTAAAATAAAAATAGTAGTAACAACATATTTTGAGCATATAAATGATTCTATAGCAACTTTATGCGATACTCCTATATGGGCCATTGGGCTTGATTTTGTTCATGGTAAAGAGAATTTGCAATCTTTGGATATTGTAGGAAAAAGTGGTAAAATTCTTATAGCAGGAGTCGTAAATGGAAGAAATATTTGGAAAAATGATATTGATGATTCGCTAAAACTTTTAGCAACAATTTCTAAAACTATTAAAAAAGACAAGATATTAGTTTCTACAAGTTGTTCTCTTTTGCATTCTCCATATATGCTTAAATATGAGCAAAAATTAGATCCACAAATAAAAAATTGGCTTAGCTTCACAATAGAAAAATTAGACGAAGTAGCATTAATTGCAAAAATATTTTTTGATGGCTTTGACAGCTTAAATAATGATGAAGCAGAACAATATCATATAACAAAAGATGCATTGGTCAAAAAATCTATATCATCTTTGTCAAACGATATAACTATAAAAAATCGAATTGCTTCACTCCAGAAATTTCAAAGAGATGGAAAATATGAAGATAGAATAGTTTTGCAAAAAGAGACTTTAGGTTATGGTGATTTGGCAACAACAACAATTGGTTCGTTTCCTCAAACACCAGAATTAAGGGCCAAAAGATTAGATTTTAAAAAAGGTGAAATTTCAAAAGATATATATGAGGATTATATAAAATCTTATATAGATGATTGTATCAAAATCCAAGAGGATGTTGGGCTAGATGTACTTGTACATGGAGAGCCAGAGAGAAATGATATGGTTGAGTTTTTTGCAGATAAGCTTAATGGATATGGTTTTAGCTCTAATGGATGGGTGCAAAGTTATGGAAGCAGATGTGTAAAACCGCCATTTATATATGGAGATGTCAGTAGAAATGGCTCACTTGGATATGAATGGATAGTTTATGCACAAAACAAAACAAAAAAACTAGTAAAAGGAATGTTAACTGGTCCTGTAACAATGATAAATTGGTCTTTTGTTAGAGAAGATATACCAAAAAGCACAATAGCAACACAAATAGCTTTAGCACTTAGTGATGAAATAGATGATTTGCAAAAACATGGAATAAAAATAATTCAAGTAGATGAGGCAGCGTTTAAAGAGGGTTATCCTCTTCGATTTGAGAAAAGAGCCGAATATGAAAAATGGGCAGTAGATAGTTTTAAATTGTCCGTAGCTTCATCTTTTAAAGATACACAAATACATAGTCATATGTGTTATAGTGAATTTAATGATATCATAAAGACGATTGAAGCGATGGATGCAGATGTAATATCAATTGAGACAGCAAGAAGTGGCAATAGGTTGCTTAAAGTTTTTAAAAAAGTTGGATATAAACAAGAAGTTGGACCAGGAATTTATGACATACATTCTCCAAGAGTACCAAGTGTGGAAGAGATGAGAAATCAAATTATCGCATTGCTTGAAGTTTTACCAAAAGAACAACTATGGATTAATCCAGATTGTGGACTGAAGACTAGAAAATATGAAGAGGTGATACCAAGTTTGAAAAATATGGTTCAAGCTGTTAAAGAAGTCAGGGGACATTAAGTTCCTTGACTATTGATTATTTTTTATCAATATTTATAGAAGCATTTTTTCATTTATTTATCAAGTTATCTAGTGTTTCTTTTATTGTTTTAAATCTAAAGTCAAACCCACTATCTAAAAGTCTTTTTGGAGTTACTTTTTGACCATTAGTAAGCACAGTTGCACCATCTCCAAATAAGATTTTTATGGCAAATTCTGGAACACTTAAAAATGTTGGACGATGAAGCGTTGTTCCAAGAGTTTTTGTAAATTCTTTATTTGTAATTATTTGTGGCGCTACAAGGTTGAATATGCCATCAAGCTTTTTATCCTTTATGGCGAATAAATAAGCGTTTTTTAAATCTTCTATATGGATAAAAGGAAAAGGCTGAAGACCATTTCCTATTTGACCGCCCAACCCAAAAGAAAAAGGTAAAAGCATTTTTGATAAAGCTCCACCATTTCCCAATATAATACCAAATCTAAAAATTACTGTTCTTATGCCCATCTCTTTTGCTTTTAATGCTTCGCTTTCCCAATCTTTACAGATTGTTGCCAAGAAGTCATTCGCATAGTTTTTACTATTTTCATCATGAAAATTTTTATTATCATATATTCCAACAGCGGAGGCAGATATAAAAAGTTCAGGTTTTTTTTCGCTATTTTTTATTGCCTCCATGAGTATTTTAGTTGTCTCTATTCTGCTTGAATAAAGTAGTTTTTTATATTTTTCACTCCACTTTGCAAGTATATTTGCACCTGCTAGATTTATCACAATATCACTTTGAGAAATGATATTTAAAGTATCTATTTTGTTTTGTAATGTTGATCTTGATATTTGTATTACTTTATATTCCATAGATTCAAACATTTTGATTAGATTGGAACCGACAAATCCGCTTGATCCTGATATAGAAACTATTTTCATTAAATATCCTTTATAGTATTATAATTTAAATTAGGCATTTTGTATATAAAAAATTTATTTAATATTTTATTTTTAGTAAATAAATTATTGTATTGTGATAATATTATAAAAAAAGGAATATATGATGTTTAAAGAAATTATACACACTGGTTTTGGAGTCGTTTCTGCAATCGGAGAAAAAGTAGAAGAAGAGTTAAAAAAACTTGAGGAAAAAGGCAAAATAAAAACAGAGGACACTAAAAGCTTTTTAAAATCTTTAGAAGAAAAAGGAATGGAAGAGGAACAAAAATTTAAAGATAATTTTAAAAAAATGATTAAAGAGGTTATTGATGAACTTGGCATTGCAACCAAAGAAGATATTGAAAAACTAAAAGAGGATAAAAAATAAAAACAATCAAATATTATAGCCCTTATCGGATTTATATTGTTTTTCTATTTTTGCTGTCTCTTTACTTGCTTATAAAAAAGAAAAGCAGTTTTTTAGGCATAAAGCCTTTAGCTCCTATATCACTGAAAAATAGCATAATCACTCTTGGTGCAAGTTTTATAAAACTTGCTCAAGTTTTGGCCACAAGGTCTGATTTTTTCTCCTCTGAATATCTCGATGAGCTAAAAGAGCTTCATGATAGTTTGCCACCAATGGAAAGAGAAGATTTTGATAAAGTTTATAATCGCGCTTTTGATAAAAAAAACATATTCAAGTCTTTTAAAAGTGAGCCGATAGCATCTGCTTCTATAGGGCAGGTTCATATAGGATACTTACATAATGGCACAAAAGTAGCTGTGAAACTTCGACGAGAAGGCATAAAAGAGCAAGTTATGTCTGATATTAAAATAATCTCTTTTTTTAATCATATTTTTCATCCTTTATTTTCTACTTATACGAAAAATTCAATAGAAGCCGTTATTGGCGAATTTTCAAAAATGATTCAAGAAGAGGTTTCTTTGGATAATGAACTTCGCAATTTAAAAGAGTTCTCAAAAGTATATGTAGATAGTAATGTAATATTTCCCACAGCCTATGACGATTTTTGCAGTGATGATGCCCTTATCATGAGTTATGAAGAGGGTTTTAGGTTTGATGATAAAGAAAATCTAAAAAAATACAATATAGATTTTAAGCCTCTTATTTCAAAACTTGTTAATTTTTATACCGAGCAGATGCTGATAAATGGTTTTTTTCATGCAGATCCACACCCAGGAAATTTGCTTGTAAATACCAAAGGAGAACTTATATTGCTTGATTTTGGTATGGTTAAAAGAGTTCCTAACCATACCAGAATTGCTATAATAGAATTGATAAAAGCCGCAAATGAGCAGGATTATGAGCTTTACATTAGTGCAAATAAAAGACTAGGAACCATAGCTTATGAAGCACCAGCAAGTGAACTTGCTGAATTTACCGCCAAAATGTTTACGATATTTTCTAATGAAAATTTAAGCAGTGAATCTATGCAAAAACTTGCATTTGAAGTATTAGAAACAACAAAAGATTTACCATTTAAACTACCAAGTGATGCCATTTATATTCTTAGAGTAAGCGCTATTATAGAAGGGCTTGGTACAACTTATATAGAAAATTTTAATGGTATTAAAGATATCTTACCAATATTAAAAGATAATATACCAAAAGCAATTAATGCCAAAGGTGGAATTTTTGAAAATATAATTAGTTTGATCAAAAATACACCATTTGTTATACAAGACATACAGCACTCTTTTAAAAAATTAGCAAATGATGATTTAAAGATAGAATTATCAAATGATCAGCTTAGATTTATCGCCAAAGAAATCAAAGAGTACGTTTCATCGCTTATGTTTCCTGTCGCACTTATAATATCAGCTTTTTTTGTACTAAACTTTCAAGGATTTAAAGAGCTATCCGTTGCTCTATTTTTGGCAGGAGTCATCCTCTTTTGGTATAAAAAAGATTAGATAAGTTTTGCCCTTTTGGCTTTTGTTAAAAATATTTTTAGTGATTTTTTTGCTTTGTTGTCTAATTTGTATTTTATATGCTTCAAATACCATCTGACATCATTTGGTTTTATGTCTCTTCTTTTGGCTTCTTTCTTTAGGATATATTGTGGAATAAAAATCTTTTGATTAACAAAAGATGATGAGAGTTTTTTTGTAAACTCTTTTTTTTCATGATAGCAAAGTCTGGCAAATACAAATGGAAGTTTGGTGATTTTATGCCATTCTAGAGACAAGTCTGTAACTGGTGATCCGCTTAAATATTCTTTTAATGCCTTATCTCCTATCACAACCTCACCTCTAACATCAAGAAGTTTAGCTAAAGCATTTGATGTATTGGATGCTTCATCTATTTTTTCACTTCCCTCTTTAACAAGAACACTATAAACACGACCTTTGGCAACTATGCCTACATCAGTGCATTTGCATCGACTTGTTGTAACCGAAGAGATAAACGCAGCATTAATCCTTCTTTTTTTAAAAGCTATATTTATTTTACTTGGGACATTGCGATGTTTGCTCATCCCCAAAAGTAAACCACTATTTTTGATGTATTTTTTCAAAAAAATTTGAAACGGTAACAGGTTTAAATAGTCAATAGCACCAAATAACAAGAGTTGTCCTTTTTTAAGCTACATTATACAAAAATATATTTATACTATTATTGGTTCTCAAATTTTAGGCAAAGCCTAAAATTAGGTCTTCAACGTGAGGGCTTTCGTGGCTAGCCACGAAATGACGAAGTCATCTATAATAAAGATGGATTATTGGCTGTCATTCCTGCGAAAGCAGGAATCCACTACTAAATGGATATTCGTGTCAAGCACGAATATGACGGGAATCAATATTGCAATTTAAAGAATAAGTATAAGAAAGTATAAAATGGTAAAAATTGAATTTTTAGGTCCTATAGGCAAAGAGTCTATAGAGCTTGATGTAAAAAATTTAAAAGATGTTGCAAAAGAGTTAAACAAAGATGAAAATATATCTATTTGGCTTGAAAAATCAGCAGTCGCACTTAATGATATGATAGTAAACTCTCTTGATATAGAGCTCAAAGATGGAGATAAGATTTCAATTTTACCTCCTGTTTGCGGTGGATGATATGGTTGAAATTTATAAAGGGCCGTTAGATGTAAAAGATATAATATCTAGGTGGCTTGATGAGTGTGATGGAAGAAACTGGGGAGCATTTATCCCATTTATTGGAATTGTTAGACAAGAAGATGGCATAGAAGCACTTAGTTTTGATATATACGAGCCTATTCTTTTAAAATGGTTTCAAGAGTGGCAAGATAAGGCACAAAAAAAAGGAGCAATTGTAAAAATGGCACATTCACTTGGTGATGTACCTATCTTTACATCTTCTTACATTGCTGCTGTGATGTCGCCAAAGAGAAGAGTAGCATTAGAACTCATAGATGAGTTTGTTGAAGATTTCAAGGCAAATGCTCCTATTTGGAAGTATGATGTTATTGATGGTAAAAGAATTTATGCCCAAACAAGAAGTACTGCCATGGATGGTGCAGGGCTGATGTCTAAAAAGGATTGATTTGGCATTTATTGATTTTCATGAGAGTTTAAAAATTGTAGAAAATATAAAAATCTCATCACATAAAACTAAAATTGTGAATTTAAGCCATTCTCTTGAATATATTTTGGCAGAAAATATTATAGCACTAGACAATTCTCCATCAGCACCAACTTCTGCTATGGATGGCTATGCGTTTAAATACAAAGAAAATATAGATAGACTAAAGATAGGTGGTATAAATCCTGCAGGTTCACGAGATATCTTTGAGCTTAAAAATGCTGAGTGCATAAAAACTTTTACTGGATCCCTTATGCCAAAAGGTAGTGATACACTTGTTCCTATAGAGAATGTTGAAGTGGATAATGGCGAAATAGTCATTAAAATCCCTGTTAAAAAAGGTAGTAATGTAAGAGAGGTTGGCGAGAGTTATGTCAAAGATGAACTATTAATTTCACTTGGCACAAAAATTAGTTTTCCTCAAATCGGAGTAATGGCAAGCCTAAATATACCCAAAGTTAGTGTTTATGAAAAACCAATAGTTGGTATATTTGCAACTGGAAGCGAGCTTTTGGATATCGGGGTAGAGCAAACATTACCTTCCCAAGTAAGAAGTTCTAATCATTTAACCATTGAAGCAATTGTAAAGAAATATGGTGGAGAAGCACTTGGGTTTGGTTGTATCAAAGATGACAAAGAAAGTATCAGTGATATGATGAAAAAAGCTCTTGGTGAAAGCGATATAGTTGTCACAACGGGCGGTGTGAGTGTCGGTGATTATGATTTTGTAAAAGATGTAATACATGAAATTGGTTTTGAAGTTTTATTTCAAGGCGTTCATTTAAAACCTGGGCAACATATAATGTTAGCTAGAAGCGGTGATAAATTTATACTTGGGTTGCCAGGATTTGCTTATTCAAGTACGGTTACCGCACTTGTTTATCTATTGCCACTGATTGGAAAATTTATCAACTACACCAA
>FAXN01000012.1 GCA_001493195.1 Sulfurovum sp. enrichment culture clone C5
ATTTGGTGAGAATGAAGAGAATATTATTCATATTAAACAAGCTGATGTCAATGCGGGGTATATGAAACTTAAAAATGCAAGAGTAAGATGGTTTCTCTCTGTAAACCATGATTATATTCCTGAAGATGTAAGAGTAAGTGGTAAAACAACATTTAGAAGTATAACTGTTGATGGCGAAGAATTTGAATTTAGCGAAGGCTTCACAGACCTTCATACAACAAGCTATAAGCACATACTAAACAATGGTGGTTTTGGGCTTGCAGAAGCAAGAAATTCCATCAACATAGTTTCGAATATTCGCTCCCTTAATCCTGTTGGGTTAAGTGGCGATTATCATCCATTTTGCTCCAAAGTGATTGGTTGATGTCAAATTATTACACTCATCCTTCCTCCTTTGTTGATGATGGAGTAATTATCGGCGATAATACAAAAGTTTGGCATTTTTCACATATTCTTTCGGGAAGCAAAATTGGTTCGAACTGCTCTTTTGGTCAAAATTGTGTAGTTGGCCCAAAAGTTAGTATTGGCAATGGCGTTAAAGTGCAAAACAATGTCTCTATTTATGAAGGTGTAGAGTGTGAAGACGACGTATTTTTGGGACCATCAATGGTGTTTACTAATGTAACCAATCCAAGAGCCTTTATAGTAAGACGAGATGAATTTAAAAAAACACTTCTTAAAAAAGGATGCTCCATAGGGGCAAATGCAACCATAGTTTGCGGCATTACTATTGGTGAGTATTCACTAATTGGTAGTGGGGCTGTAGTCAATTGTGATGTTAAGCCTTATGCTTTAATGGTTGGTGTTCCATGTCGACAGATTGGTTGGGTAAGTAGAGCTGGAAATACACTAAAATTTGATGAAAATAGTGAAGCGGTTGATAGTTTTGATGGAAGTAAATATAAAATTGTTGACAATAATTTAGTAGTTATAGGATAATTGATGAAGATAGATTTTGCAAACTTACAATACCAACACGATCTTTATAAAAAAGAAATAGAAGATGCAATACTAAAAGTTGCAAGAAATTGTAATTTTATAATGGGTGAAGAAGTAGTAGATCTTGAAGATGCACTGCAGAAGTTCACGGATGCTAAATATGCCATAAGTTGCTCTAGTGGAACAGATGCATTACTTCTTGCAATGATGGCTTTAGGTATTGAAGCTGGAGATGAGGTTATAACAACGCCTTTTACTTTTATAGCAACTGCTGAAACAATAGCGCTGGTTGGCGCAACTCCTGTATTTGTTGATATTGATGAAAAAACATATAATATAGACCCTATCAAAATAGAAGCCGCATTGACTTCCAAAACAAAAGCGATTATTCCAGTTTCACTTTATGGGCAACCATGCGATATGGATGAGATTATGACAATTGCTAAAAAACATAATATAAAAGTTATCATAGACGGCGCACAGAGTTTTGGAAGCACATATAAAGGCAAGAGCGATAGTAACTTAGGCGATATATCATGCACTAGCTTTTTCCCCGCCAAGCCTCTTGGGTGTTATGGTGATGGTGGTGCAGTTTTTACCAATGACGAAGAGCTCTCAAATAAAATCAAAAGCTTGCGTATTCATGGGCAAACAAAGAGGTATTATCATAAATATATAGGTATGGGTGGACGACTTGATACCATACAAGCCGCAGTTTTGAATATAAAACTCAAATATTATAAAAAAGATTTAGCCTTGAGACAAGAAGTGGCATCAAAATACACAAATCTTTTATCTTCAAAAGAAGATGTTGTGTTACCATTTATTAAAGAGGATAGAACAAGTGCTTTTGCACAGTATTCCTTGCGAGTAAAAAACAGAGATGAAATGCAAGAAAAACTTCAAAATCTTGGAATTCCAACAGCTGTGCATTATCCATTACCACTTCATCTTCAAGAATGTTTTTCTTATTTGGGGTATAAAAATGAAGATTTTCCAATTTCAGAGGCAGTTGCAAATGAAATCATGAGTTTGCCTATGAATCCTTATCTGAGCGATGAAGAGATAGAGCATATAGTCAAGAGTTTGTAGCTTGTTTGATAGATTATTTCCTATCCCAAAACATTCACTGGACTACAATGGGCAGCTTGATTCTTTACGTGGGGTAGCGGTACTTTTAGTTATTTTGTTTCATATATATCCAAAAGAGTTTTCATTTGGATATGTTGGTGTGGATATCTTTTTTGTATTGTCTGGCTATCTAATAACAGGGATTATAATATCAAGAATCGAAACTGGAAATTTTAGTTTTTTAGAGTTTTATCGTAACCGCATTAGACGAATTTTTCCTGCCATGATTATAGTATTATTAGCATCCATGATAGCCGGTTATATATTTTTATTTCCAAAAGAACTAGAATTGTTTTCTAAACATCTTAAATCATCTTTTTTGTTTTATCAAAATATAACGCTTATTAACGAGGCAGGATATTGGGATGAAGCAAGTATAAAAAAACCATTGCTTCACTTTTGGTCACTTTCTATAGAAGAGCAATTTTACCTTTTTTGGCCACTAATTCTTGTGATATTTGCTAAAATCGACAGAAGCTGGACGACAAAGCTTATAATTTTGTTTTTTGTACTTTTTTCTATTTCGCTTATTGGTATTCAGGATTCTTTTTATGGCTCATTATCAAGATTTTGGGAGCTTAGTTTTGGCGGGCTAGTTTATATATACTCAAAAAGTGATATATTGAAAAATAGAAATTTTTCTATACCAGCAGTTATTATTTTTATTTCAGGAATCTCTCTAGCATATGGGAATAGTGAGTATTCGTACATTAAAACATTTTTTATTGTTGTGGCAACAGGAATCTTGATACTTAGTTTTAACGGAACCAAGAATGTGATATTCGATTCAAAATTACTACTTTTTTTTGGTCTTATAAGTTATCCGCTTTATTTGTGGCACTATGTAATCATAGGATATTTACATATTTTTGGATTTGATGTACCAAGTATTGGAATATGGATAGCGCTAATTTCTATTTTTTTATCATATTTGACATATAGGTTTATTGAGGTTTACTCAAGGAGTCAACAAAGCTACTATTTTGCTGGCGCACTATTGTTAACGGCTATATTTTTAGTTTTTGTTTCCCATTATATTCATAAAACAAGAGGATTAAACCAAAGAGAGCATATAAAAAATATTACAAATGCAAATTTTGATAGAGCCCCAATGCAAGACAGTAATGCAACGTCAATAATAGAAAAAATTGTCGGCAAGAATACTAATATTTCTCAAATGAGAGCAAATACCAAAAATTTAAAAGAGCCATTTTTTATGATTATAGGGGATTCTCATGCCTATAGTAGCTATGATGCGATTGCATTAGAATTTAAAAAAACCAGATATAAGGTATTTTGTATTTCAAACAATTCAATACCACCATTAATTGCATCAGAGGATGATATCAATGATAAGGTTGATAAAAAAAATAAAACCATACTAAATATAATTGAAAGCGTAAAACCTAAAAAAGTCATATGGATATCACGCGGTGAAATATATGCATCAGGGAATAAGTTTTTATTAAATTCAAATAACAAAAATAATGAAAATTACAAAATAAGAAATTTTTACGAACACTTAGAGAAAACATTTAGATACTTTGATAAAAAAAATATTACATTATATTTTGTTTTAGAAAATCCAGAAATGGGATTTGCCCCAGAAGATTGTCTCAAAAGACCGCTTTTAAATTCACCAATAAATCTAAAATGCTCAATACCTAAAAGTCTACATTTGAAAAGGCAAGAAAAATTTATATATAATGTTAACAAAATCGCTTCACAATATAAAAATATAAAGATTATAGATACTCAGAATATTTTTTGTGATAGTAATGTGTGTTATGCAAAGAAAAATGGTGAGCTTTTGTATTTTGATGATAATCACTTAAATTTGGCTGGAGCAAAACTTCAAGCCACGGAAATAGCGAGGCAGATATTTACTAATGACAAATAAACTAAAACCAAAAAGTGAATTTAGCCGTAATGTACTAACTCTCATGACAGGCACGACTATTGCTCAAGCTATACCAATAGCAATAAGCCCTATTCTCACTCGTATATATTCGCCTCAAGATTTTGGGATATTTGCATTATTTTTGGCAATCGTTGGATTTTTTAGTGTCGTTTCAAGTGCTAGATATGAACAAGCTTTACTTGTGCCAAGAGAGGATGAAGACGCTATAAATATATTTGCTTTGGGATTTTTAATAAATATTTTTATCTCTATTTTTCTTTTTTTAGTTGTTGCTATTTTTCATGAAGAAATCACAAATTTATTTAATAACAAAGAGATTGGTATCTGGTTGTGGTTTGCGCCATTAACTGTATTTTTTACAGGACTTTTTAATCTACTAACATACTGGAATAATCGTAAAAAACATTATGCCAATATCACCAAAGCAACTATTATAAAATCAATTATATTGGCACTCTCTCAAGTTGCCATAGGGAGCATAAAAAGTGGAGCTGCTGGACTTATTGGCGGGCAAATACTCTCAAGTATTTTTTCTAATATGAGATTAGCCAAAGCATTATTGAATAATAAAAAATTATTGAAGGCAATTTCAAAAGAGTCCATTATAAACCAGGCTAAAAAATATACAGATTTTCCAAAATTCCAAGCACCTCATGCTATGCTAAACAACTTATCTTCAAGTTTACCAACTTTTTTATTTTCCACATTTTTTAGTATAGGCATAGTTGGCTTTTATTCACTTGCTACGAGGATAGTTTTTGCTCCCCTAGGCATTCTTTCAAATGCAAGTGCAAAAGTTTATAACCAAAGAGTAAGCGAACTATATAACAACCATGAAGATGCTTTCTCATTTACAGTTCGTTTTTTAAAATCTTTAGCAAAAAAGATAATTTTACCACTCGTTGTAATAGGTCTATTTGCACCTGTGATATTTGCATTTGTATTTGGAGAAGAGTGGAGAGAAGCTGGAGTATATACACAGATACTTATTCCGTGGATGACACTCAATTTATTGGCATCAACAATTTCGTTTATACCAAGTTTAGTAGGAATGCAAAAAAAAGCCTTTGTTCTTAGTGTGATTCAGTTATTTTTGGTCTCCATAGCTTTTGTTTTTGGAATATATTTTCATAATATCTACCTTGCTCTGTTTCTATTTTGTTTTACTAACTCTATAGTGCTTTTATATAATATGAGCTGGATGATGAGGGCTATCAAATGAAAAAAACATTAATTATCGGCAATAGCAAGGTTGTTTTTACCAGAGAGCTTCAGGGTGAATTGATAGAAAAAAGAATGGATGTTTATTTGCTTGATTTTGAGTATTTAGAACTTTATGACAGTAAACAAAATTTAGAATGTTCTTATGCAGCTATGTTTTCTAATTATAAAAAACTACCAAAACTACATATGTTTTTTAGAATGATGATTATAAAAAAAATAATAACAGATATGAATTTTGAAGTGGTAAATATTCATGTGGCAAGATGGTACTATAGATTTATTTTAAAAACCCTAAAGCAAAGACAAATAACTGTAAGTTTTTATGGAAGCGATTTATATAGAACATCTAATTTGTCAAAAAAATTATTATATCCTCTTTTAAAAACAGCAAAAACAATAACATTCACAAATAAAAAAACTCAGAATAGTTTTTTGGATTATTATAAAAATTTTCAAGACAAGACAAGGGTATGTCGTTTTGGGCTAAAAACACTTGACTTTATAGATAAAAACAGAGATAAAAACAAACTAGAAATCAAAAAACACCTAGGGTATAGTGAAGAGAAGACTATAGTTACTTGTGGCTATAATTCCACAAAAGCTCAACAACATGAAAGAATTATAGAAAATATCATCAAACTTCCCCAAAATATTTTAGAAAATATACAATTTATATTTCCTATGACTTATGGCGATAATACCAACAAAGAAAAGATAAAAAATGTTCTTTTGAAAACAAACTTGGACTATATTGTTTTGGAAGATTTTTTGAGAGGCAATGATAATGCATATATAAAACTTATAAGCGATATAATGATTAATATATTAATAACAGATAGTTTTTCGGGAAGCATGCAAGAATTTTTATATGCTAAAAATGTTGTAATTACAGGAAGTTGGCTGCCATATGATGTTTTTGATAACGAGGGCATTATTTATGAAAAGATTGATTTTTCTGGCAAGCTAGCAGATAAATTGGAAGATATTTTAGCAAACCTGCAAAACTATAAAACCAATTTGGATAAAAATATTGATATTATTTCAAAACTTTCAAGTTGGAAATATAATATATCAAACTGGATAGAGGCACTAAAATGATAAAAATAACTCATCTTACATCTGCACATCCTAGATTTGATACTCGCATATTTATAAAAATGTGTAGCTCTTTAGCAAAAAAGAAAAATTATAAAGTAAGCTTGATAGTAGCTGACAATAAGGGTGATGAGGTAAAAAATGATGTTGAGATATTAGATGTAGGTAGATTAAAAGGAAGGCTTAATAGAATACTAAAAACGACGCAAAATGTTTTTGTTAGAGCCGTAGAGTTGAATAGCGATATTTACCATATTCACGATCCAGAACTAATCCCTGTTGGGCTAAGACTAAAAAAGATGGGCAAAAAAGTGATATTTGATGCCCACGAAGATCTTTCTCTTCAAATATTGTCCAAATCATATCTTAATCCTATGGTCAGAGGATTTTTATCAAAAACTTATTTGCTATTTGAAAAATTTGCTTATAAAAAATTTGATTATATCATCACGGCAACTCCTCATATAAGAGATAAGTTTGCTAAAATAAATCAAAATTGTATGGATATCAACAA
>FAXN01000013.1 GCA_001493195.1 Sulfurovum sp. enrichment culture clone C5
AACTTAAAACCAATAAAAGCAACACTAAAAGAGCAATATATAAAAAAATCAAATAAAACAGAGTTTATTGCATGTAACTATTTATTGGAAAATGGCGAATATATGGTTGATTTTGCAAATAAAAAACAAGGAACAAGTGCTATTTTGACAAATATACTTGGGACAAGTGCTTTGATGATGTTAGATCAACACGATACGCTCAAAAATATTGGCGACAAAGTAGATATCTTGATATTTTAAGCAGCTTTTTTAATGCTTTTGACATAATTTGCAAAATCTGCCACACTAATACATCCTGCTTTTATAGCTTCTTTAAATATTGAGTTGCTTCTAGTATAGATCATTTTCTAAATCCTTTTATTATTTTCTTCTTTATTAGAAACAAAGTTTCTAATAAATTCATATCACTAAAGCTTCGGCAAGAGCCTTAGGAAACCTCTTTTTATTTCAAATAATATATAAAAATACAAAAAAATTAAAAAATATTGCAAAATGACATATTTTTTTATAAAATGTGTTATAATTATCAAAAATAATAATAAAAGGAGTCTAAATGATAGATTTATCAGAAGTTATTGAAAAGATTAAAGATGTTATATCTTCCAATAAAGAAAATAAAATATTTGACAAAGATGTTGCAAATATATTGGGTATCCCACAAACAACATTTGCAACTATGAAAAAGAGAAACTCTGTACCATACAAAGAATTATTGGAATTTTGCGCCACTAAAAAGATAAGTGCAAATTGGCTCTTTTTTGATCAAGCAGTAGATATGTTAAAAGCCGAAACTGATAAATTTTTTCAAATTAGATACTTTTCAGATATTAGAGCTAGTGCCGGAGGTGGTGCTGAAGTATTTGGAGAAGATTATGAAATTTTAAATGTGGATAAAACAATTGTGCAAAATATGGTTGGATTTGGAAATACGAAGCTTGAAGCTATTCATGTTGATGGTGAATCTATGGAGCCAACACTAAGCGATGGCTCGATTGTTTTTATTGACCGTGAACAGATAAATATAAACAAAGATGGTATTTTTATAGCTTCTACAACCGCTGGACTTTTTATAAAAAGGATTAGAAGAAGAGCTGATGGAATGATAGAGCTTATTAGTGATAACAAAGCCTATTCACCAGAAGTTCTCGCTCCTGATGAGGTAAATATTGTTGGTAAAGTGGTTGGTAATATAGAGAGCCTTTAGAGCTTCCCACTTATCTCTCCAAGTGCTTCTTTGGCATTTGTTTTTTCGCCATTATATTTTTTCATTTTTATCCCAAACTCTTTCATAGAGTTTGCTGTATTTTTACAAGCAGATTTTATGACCAGATACTCGCAATCTTTGATTGCTTCAGACATCAAATCATGTGATTTTATATGCTCCATATCATCAGCATCATGTTCGCAGACATGTTTTCCACTGTGTTCTTCTTCGTCTACTTCATGTCCTGCCATTTTTGGATTTGCTCTAAGTTCTTCTAGTGTTATAGTTTTAAACATCCCGCCACCTATATTAAAGATAGCGAAAAATGGTGTATGTCCTGCATTTTTTGCAATTCTCAAGCTATCATCTATTACTGGTATAGCCACTTTCATATTTTTCCTTTATTGATAATTATTGTCAGAGTTTAGCATCGCATACTTAATATAATTTGAAAAAAGACAATTTAAGAGTAAATTTGTATGATTTATATAAAAAGCTAGAGATATGAATCTATTTTAAATTATTTTCCAACTCTTTTAAGTCTGAGACAAAATCTATACTTTTTATCTTATCGTTATCAAGTTTGATTATCGTAAGTTTATCTTCTCTATAAGGATATTTAAAAGCCGTATTTTCATTACTTATAAGTAAAACTAAATAGTTATATTCTCGCATTTTTGGTAATGCAAAATTAGTTGTAACAAAAGAGGGCATTTGTGAGATATCAGCTAAAAATAACATATTATTATTGGCTAAAAAACCATTATTTTTGTCTTTCATATATTCATTAAAAATATAACTACTCTCTTTTTCAAAAGCTATTATTATAGTTGTTGGTAGTTTTGATATATTGTGATCTTTGTCAAATTGATCTTTGAGATTTATTGGTTCTATTTTTTCTCCAACATTGTATTCATTGGCAAATAACCAAATTGTCAAAAGTAAGATAGTAATAAGTTTTTTCATTTTAGGCCTTTTATTTTAAATCCAAGTTTTATCAAGTTTTCCCTTAGTTTGTCTTGCAGTTCGCCTTGGAACTCAAGTGAATTATCTTTTATTGTTCCTCCAATGGCAAGCGATTTTTTTAGAGTTTTTAAAGCAACCTCGAGATCTTCACGTGAGAGAAAAAATGGTTTTACAATAGTTATAGTTTTACCATTTCGCTTTTCTTTCGCAAAGTGGAGTTGGTGTTTATTTGGTGGTTTGATTTCACTTTCTTCTTTTTTTGAAGTAGTTTTATTGTCACTACTCCAACCATCGTCCCACGAGGCACCCATTTCAAAAATATTCTTTTTCATCTTTATCCTATCATTTTTATACAAATATTTTAGCTTGTTTGTTTTGAGGATTTGATTATAATTATTATTTGGCTTATTTTTATTATAAATAGTCAAAAATTTAAAAATAAATTGATATTTTATTGATTTATTGATTTCCCCTAAACTCCCCCAGATGCCTTTTGTTCTAAAATGTCAATAAAATCTGGTTCTAGAATAATGATAAATTGTTGATTGTTTTTTTCGTCTGATTGAACATGGTATGTAATAGTTATAGCTATTTCTTTTTTATGATTTGAAAATATTCCGTTATTTATATCGAAAACTGCTTCAGCTTCACAAGACCTTCTTTGTATAGATTCATCATATCCTATAGAACGAGGCATGTCCAATCGTTTCATAGACGGAGGCAAAGATAAAGACACCAGAAAAAAATTTGTTAAATTCGTATTTTCACCTATATCTTTTCGCATATCCTTATATAGTGGATTTATTAAAGATGTTACAGATTCATCTGAACATTCAGGCAATGGGTACATTAATTTATTATATGTTTTTTGGGCAAAGTTGCTAATTGATGAAAACGATAACAAAAATAAAACTGTTGATACTATTATTATGATTTTTTTCATTTTATCTCCTTATTTAATTTATAAAAGTATATATTGCTATTTTGACAGCATAATGTCTGGTTGTGTATGTTATACTTTTTACAATAAACTTAATGGAAAAACAGTATGGCATACAAACACGATTATGATAAGATTTTGACAAGATTAGTAACTATTCTTTCCAAACTAAATGACGGAGAAGCTCTTTCGGTCAAAGAGCTTGCAATAGAATTTAATATCAGTGTAAGAACCGTACAAAGAGATTTTAACGAAAGGCTTACCTCTTTTCCTATCTATCAAGAAAATAAAAAATGGAAGATGCAAGATGGCTTCAGGCTTGAAAAATCAAAATCTATTGAAGACGAGATAATTTTAGATATCATAGAAAAGATCACAGAAAGTATAGGCGGTGCATTTGCTTCAAAATCAAACAAATTACTTTCCAAAATAAAGAATGACCAATTCAGTCCAATTTATGCAAAACTAAACATTGAGGATATAACCGATAAAGTAAAAGAGATACAAATACTCGAAACTGCTATAAAACAAAACAGGGAAGTAGCGTTTGTTTATGATAGCGGGAAAAGAAATGAAAAAATATCTAGACCGTTAAAAATAGTAAATTTTGAAGGATTTTGGTATTTGTTGGCACAAGACAATGCCATAGTAAAAAAATATTATCTCAAGAATATTTCCAATGTAAAGTTGACTGATAGCTTTTTTGAAGTCAGCAAAACATTAGAAGATACACTCAAGAACTCTATATCTATATGGTTTGATGAAAATGCCAAGCCTTTTGAGGTTAAAATCCTAGCAAATGCTATTGCCGCAAAATATTTCAAAAGAAGACCCCTCCCCACGCAAAGCATAGAATCAATTTACGCCGATGATTCTTTTGTATTTACGGTTAAAGTTACTCATGAAATGGAGATTATGCCCATAATCAAATATTGGTTACCACATCTTGAGATATTAGAACCACAATGTATGAGAGATACACTAAAAGAAGAGCTTAGAGCCTATATGAGCAATTTGGATAATTGATACTCTGTTTGATGTATTAAAAACTCAAATGAGTTAAGTGTTGGAATATGTTTTTATATTTTATCTTTGTATCTAGTTTTATAAATTTACTTCGATATGATGAAACTTCACGATGTTGCTACTTTGAAAAACTTTCCAAAACTCATCCTTGGTTAGTTTATTTGGATAATCATAACCACAGTTATCAAGTAAAGTTATAAGTGCATGATCTTCGTCTTTGGCTTCGCAGTCAATAAATATTTCTACCATGATTTTGTCCGTGTTGACTATGAGAACATTTATCTGTCCATCTTTGTCTAGTGAATAGCATGCATCTTGGGCAAGCAGATCAAGCTCATCACTTGAAAATATTTTTAATAATTTTGGATGGTATTTGTTTGTGCTCATTTATCTGCTTCTGCTTTTTAACTTATGTAGTGTAAGTATAGAGGAGTGCTTAGACAGCTTTATGTCTGCACAATCCATAAATCTTTTTTCCATTTCTGTATAGTTTAAATATTTCATTGAAATTAAACACTACTCGCTCTTCCATTGTCAATCCTTTGTTATATTTTTTAGCCACAAAGATTTTGGACATTGCAAACCTCGAGCATATAAAGATTTAGATAAATTCAATAATTATTTCTCCTGTATATATAAACCTTGAATTAATTCGTTTTTATCTTTAAAATATTCATATTTACCATTTGATTCTATTTCATATTGCCAAACATCATCATAATTATCATAAGTAATTTTTACATTATCATTGTCTAATGATATGTATTTAATTAATTCTATTGAACTTTGATCTTTATATTCCGCTTGCATAGTTGGAAACTTTTCTTTTGTTTCTAAATATAAAGTGTAAGTATAATATTCAGCGTGCAAACCACTTGTCCGCTCTTTACTTAAGAGCAGAATATCTTTTTCAGATTGCATCCTAATTTGATACTGTTTGCAATATTTTAAAACCTCATGATATTTAATAAAACCATATCTCCAGTCATTCTCATCAGTAAATCCATCAATAATTTCAATTAAGCTTTTATCATCTTCTAACAAACTTTTTAGAATATCCCTCTTATAATGAAAAACTTGTTTCCAATTATCATCTTTTGCCCTTTGACTTTCTGCATTAAAAGAACAAAAAGTTCTATTTTTCCATTCACTTATTTCACCGACTAAATAATCACCTTTGGCTAAAAGAGCTCTTTGAAACAAAAATTTCTCTTTATCTTCTTTAAATTCTCTATTGAATTTTTCAAAATATTGTTTAAATTTTTCAATATTATTACCAGCAATTTCAATTAAAAAACCAATATGTCCATCCAAATAGGAATTTCTCGTTTGCAATTCAGAGTTTATAATTACCTCTTTCCAATCATTGTTTTCTATAATCAATCTTGCTTTAAGTTGTTCCTCTTGTTGTTGAAACTCTAAACTTCTATGCCCTCTATTCAGTTTTTCAGATGATAAAAATTCTTCGGATGATAAATACTCATACAAATTATCAATATGTTCACTCATTGTAGATATAAGTTTTAAAGTGTCTTGAAATTTTTCTAACTTATCAATATTGTAGTTATCAATAATATTCTTTGTAACTCTTTCCCAATCTTTATATTTATCACTTTCAAAATCTATATTATTTTTATTGGTTAAAAGATACGTTACCAAAATATGAAATTTTGCTCTATCCCAATAAGAAATATCTTTTTTTTCTATGAAATTCTCAAAATAAGGAATTGGAATATTCTTTTTGTTTTTTAAATCACTTAAGACATCAAGAACCTTTACCAGATTAATTAAGTTTTCATTATTTTCACCACCGAAAATCTTTTGATACACATCTATAATATCAATTTCTTTTAAATCTTTTTTTTCAACTAAGGCATTTGATATAATCCCAAGATTAACGGTCAAGTTTGTGAAGAAGTTTAAAAACTTATCATCAATATAGTAGTATCCGTCTTTATTAGTATCTCCCTTGAAACTCCAAAATAGATCAGTCCATTCATTATCTAATTTTGAAGCCATTTCAGGTTCTAATAATTCTACAAAATTGGATTTGAAGTTCTCAAAATGAGTTAGAGGTTTACCTCTAGCATTCATTTTTATATAGAGCTCATCACTCAGATTGAAATCATTTAGTGGTAAATAATCAAAAGTTATTGGTTGTTTGTCTTCTTTATCACAAATTAAATTATCAAATAAACCTTTAGCATTTTTAAATCTCTCGTGGATCGAATCAAGCATTATCAACATTGATTTAATGGTAGGATCTTTTTTCCATGATTTGAAAAACCAATTTTTATCTTCTATTAATGATGATAATTTTTGATTTTCTTCTGGTAAAAAATTAATTTCATCCAAATTAACTTGAGTTGTTGATAACGCTTTACAAAATTCTCTTGAACTAATTCTTGTTTCGTATGTAAACTTTTGAAGCTTCTCAATTACTTTATCATTTAATGTTTCATCTTTGATTGCCAAATACCAATGAAGTAAAAAAAGTGTTGTAAGTCTTTGCTGACCGTCAAGGAGAATAAGTTTGTTATCAATGATTCGTCCATACACAAAATCAAGATTTACAGTTTCATGTACATTTTCTATTTTATTATATAAAACATCTAAAAATTTATCTCTAATTTTATTTTCTTCTTCTCTGCCTTGTGCATAATCTCTTTGAATTATTGGAATTTCTATTGTATTTTCATCTAACAATTTCCAAAAAGTATATTTATTATTCATCACCTTTTACCCCATTTACATAATTCTTTAAAGTTGTTACTATTGCACTTTTATATTTTTCGGCATCATCTTTGGTCCACTTCTGCAAATCTGTTGCATTCTCTGAATAATATTTCAAAAATACATTTTTCGTACAAATTGGGATAAAGGTTCCATTTTTATCATTTTCAATTATAGTGTATCTTTTTATTGCGAAAAAGGCATTACCGTAAGACCTATTAGTGGATAAATCCAAAAGAGCTAAATTACCAATATCATCTTTATTTAAAGCATCATCACCTTCAAATTCTTTTTGCCTATTATCAAAAAAACTATTGAATTCTTTCTCTTCCATTCTTAAAACTTCTTCTTTGCTTTTAGTATTTTTATCTTTAATGTCACTTATCCATTCACTCTTTTCTTTTTCAGTCTTTGGATATTTATCAGTTTTTGAACGAATATGTTCTATATCCCAATCTTGTTCTTTATATCTATCAAATTGAAATCTTAGATTTGCTTTTTTATTATCAAGTATAGTCTGAATATTAAACATAAGCAATACCTTTCGCAAAACATTTGTCTCTCTATATGTTAAATTTTCAATATCAATTTTTTTAAATATTTTCTTGATGTCATTATCTAAAAATTTTCTAAATTCAGTTTTTGTACTATTTTCTTTGGTGTATTCAGCTATAAAATCAAGCATGGTTTTTTGTGAATATATAACCAAAAAGCCTATTTTATGAAAAAATTCTCTATCTTCATACCACTCATTTAGTATTCTAAAATAGTTTTTGACTTCACTCCACAGTTTTTCATAAATAGTTTCTTTCTTTTTTTCCTCAGCATTTCTCTTATCATTTTGTAAATAATGGTTTATAAGATGAAACTCGTAGTATTTATCTATTGACTGAGATTTTCTTAACTCTTCTAATTCTTCTTGATTTTCATTGAAGTATTTTTCAGCAATTAGTTCAAATATAAACTCAATCTTAGTTGCTTTCTCATTTTTATCCTTATTGATAAAATACCAAAAATCATCATTTTGTAGTGAATACTCTATAAAATCCCATTCAGAAGCTAATTCAAATTGCCTATTTTCTTTGGTAATTTCATTATTGTCATAACCTTGTATTAATAACGCTTTTATAAGTTCCGCATTAGTAAGAGGAATCTTCCCCATATTAATTCTAGTAAAGATTTCTATATCTTTATGATATTTATTATTTGTATTTAATAACTCATTTTCTGCTTCAACTTCGTACCAAATTACTCTAATATTATTTTCAATATCTTTTATCTTTCCACCATTATCTTCAATTTTATGTTTTAATAAGACATTTAAAAAATCTATTCGATGAATTTTATTTATATGAAACCATTTTTCGATAAAGTCATATGTTTTTTTCATATGAAAAAAATCTATATATTTATCCTCATCCTTTACATTTGGAAAACTAGATAAAAATTCACCACTTTCTAATCTTGTTTCATAATTGATAGTATATAAATTATCTATATAAAAGTAATCTTTTACTTCTTTTTCCAAAAATTTTAAAATTATATAAATTGTAGTTAATCTTTGTTGTCCATCTAGGACATCCCATTTATGATCCAAATTTTTACTTTTTTTTACGACTATTGGTTGTAAACAATAAAATTCACCGTCTTGTTTGTTCCTTTTAGATGTAAACTCCCATATATCTTCTAATAACTCTTTAACTTGCTGTGTTGTCCATCGATATCCTCTTTGATAAGATGGTATAAAAAAACTTTCAGGCTTCCCTTCTTCATTATATAATAATTCGTAAATCGATTTTAATTTTAATTTTTCATCCATTTTGCCACCCATGTTTTGCTGTCTTTGTTATATATTTTTATATGTAATTAAAAATAAATATTACAATATAATACTCATAATTTATTAAAAATAATACTTATCCGGATGCTTTTCAGTCATCCTCGCCAAACTCTTCATCTATTGCCTTTATCCTATTTTTGTGAAACATTATTGCATCTTCATATTCCATAACCCACAATACTTTGTTATTTACTGTTGCATCTTTATAAGGATCGCCATATTTTTCGCTTAATGCATTATATACATCACTGCCAATATCAGTATTTATCGCATAACTTCCGAGATATGGGTATATGAGATAACTATCTGAGACCAGATCAAATACCTGTAAAATCTCAGTATCTGGAAAATTTGTTTTCATAAAATCCAAAAACTCTTTTTGTGCCACTTTGTCGGTAAACTTTTCTTTTAGATATTTTTCAAACAGATCTTCCTCATCTCTTTTTTTAAAAGCATGAACATTATTGTATATTGTATTAAAGACTATCCAAATTGTCGGTTTTTTCCTTACGGTTGCTATATATTCATCTATCGTATAAAGTGCTTGAGCCATATTTTCCCTTTTAATAAATTAATTTTAATCAAAATAAATAAATTATTCCAATAAAGCTTTTATGCCATCCAATGCACCCATAGGCAAGCCTATGCCAAGTTTCTTTTCTGCATGGTAATCATAAGGATTTATGCGTATCAGGTTTGCGCCCGAAAGTTTTTTAGCCAATTGATCGCCATAAACTTGTACGGTGGGGATTGCCGTACCTGCTCCGATTTCAATGATGACTATTTTTTTTAAACGGTTTTGTTTTATCCATCTATTAAATTTTTCTTTTTGGTTTAGCATTCTTGAAGCTTTCCAGCCGAAATCACTAAACATAAGGATATTCGGCCTTGCTAGTTCACCGCATATTTTACATATAGGTAAATTTAATGCTTGAAAATTATCCATATCAACAGTTATGTTTTCATATTCAGCGTTCCATATCCCGTGAGATATGTATCTAGTGCACTGAAAATGGTGTATGCTGCCATGAATTTCGCAAATTTTATCTTCGCTAAATCCTGCCTTTTGAAACTGTCCGTCTACATTTGAAGTAAAAATAAAATAGTTGTCATTTTTTTTGTTAAATCCAAAAGCATTCTGAAACCATCATGAGGAATAGTTTTTCTATACAGATCAAGCCTGTGCCCATAAAAAGCCCATACAAGTTTTGGATTATCGATAAATAACTTTTGGTTTGCCATTTCACTGAAATTAAGCCCCAGTTTTTCAATGGGCGGATAAGCTTTCCAAAAGCCTTCGTCTCCCCTGAAATCAGGCAATCCGCTATCAACCCCGATCCCTGCTCCAGCAGTAATTAGTATTGCATCTGCTTGTTGTATCAATTCTCTGGCATTCTTAATATCAATATTCATTTATAGCCTTATATGGTTTTATTTATTTTATATTTTTTTCAAGAAAGCTTTATGTCCGTTTTGCAAAAATACAATTTCATTTATGACCGCTTTCATGCGTTTCGTCTGTATCATCTTCATATGATGGAGCAAATCTTATCTCTGGATATTCATTCTTTAGTTTTTCATAATTCCAAATTTTATTGCCAAGCCTGTAATATCTTACATTTGTATATGCAAATCCTATATTATTTTTTTCAAGCTCTTTCATGACATCCATTGCTTTTTTAAAGGGCAGTTTATATTCATCTTTAAAAAATACTTCCGTGGCATTTTCAAAATTTGAATTTTCAGGATATACCCAATAATAGTATTTATATAGTTTGACATTTGGATGCAAACTAGAACCGCTTATAAAAAATATTGGAGTTTGCTGATTTAAATTCCTTTCTTTTTGAAGCCAATCTTTTGTAATGGTTTCCAGGGGTCTCATATGTTATCCTCTATAAAATATGTGGCCATATAGAATACTCCATATCGCAATCGATCTCTATTGTTAGATTTGAAAAAGGGCATGAAGAAGAGCTCAAGATTTCTTTATTTAAATCTTTGATCTCTGCGATAAATCCGTTTTTGCTGCAATACAGTTTTGCTTTTGAATTTAATACTTTACAGTGCATTTTTTTCTTGTTTAGTATGATTTGTTGACCATTGTACCATAGTTTGCAATCAGGAAATTTATATTTTTCCGATTGATCATGTACCCATAAAAGATCACATAAGTTAGCCAATTTTAGATAGGATTTGTTCCTAAACATTGATATATATGCTGTATTTTTAGGATTTAATGCCCAATTTATAGTATGAAAATAGATTTTTCTGACTATTTGATCATTATCCAAAAACTTATCGGCGCAAGGGAAAGTAATAATGAGTTTTACATTGTTTATTCTGTAGTCATCAAATTCAGCATCTTTTGTTCTGAGTTTGTGCAAAAAAGGTCTTTTGCTTTCAAAAAAAGTAAATCTTTCAAATAATGCTTTAAATTCGGCATCTATAGATTTTTTAATATGTTTGTGAAAATACAATAATGTATCTTTAATATAATCGTTCTCGGTTGAAATATTATGGAGCATTAGAAAGATATCTTCTTTTCCTATTGCTCGTAAAAAAGCATATTGTCTCAAAGTCTTCAAACCTGTTTTTATAATGTCGCAGTATTCTTCTTCAAAATCCTTTGAAAATACTTTTTCTTCTTTGACTTTATCTTCGGCATATTTTGAAAAGTCTTTAACAAATCTTTTAATCTTTTGAGTGTTGATGTCCTCGGATAAAATGTCTTTTATCTGAAGACAAAATCCATTTCTTTTGTTTAGATCTTTAAAGTCAATGAACATTATATTTTCGATGTTATAACTTTCGTAATCTAGCATTATCGCCCTTTTTATTTAAGATGCAAAAACAAAGGAATATTATTTGTATTGTTTTAATAACAGAATTATTGTGAAAGAATAGGACAGCTTTGTGTCTGATAAAAAAATATTATAGATATTTTTTCATTTATTCTCCTAAAAATCAGTATCAAATATAAGCCCAAGTACCACCATAAGTACAATTGAAAAAACATAGATTTTATATATAGTATCGTCGTCTGGCAGTTTCATTTTAAATTCCTATTTCGTAGATAACTTCGGTTTTATTTTTTTTAGTTTGCAATTCAATGATTTGCAAGCCTTCTATATTTAAAGCCAAAAAGTCCTTTGTGTTTTGAATGTCATTTTTAGCACACTCTCTAAGCACTTTGCCACGATATGCTTTTGCCCAATGGCTGACAACTTTTCCGTCTTTTAAAAATTTTAGAGTTGTATAGTTTTTGGTCGGGATATAAAACTTATCATAATACCCTGCACGAATATCAAGTATGTCATCATCTCTTAAATATTCATCAAGCAAACTGGAGCTATATTTTTTGTATATTTCGTCCGTTTTTTTATCTCGCACATTTTCCCCTTGTTGCAATCTATAAAGTGGCAATGTATCACCTGCTAACACTGGACCAAAAAGGTTAGAGAAAATTATGACATTTTTTTCTATGTATATTTTTGCTTTTGTTTCAAGCAAATCGTATTTGAGATAATCAAATGCTATTCCAGTATAAAGCTTAATTGCCTTACAAGCAGGAGATTGATTGTCTATCGTTTTTAAATATTGAGCTATATCATTATCTTTTTTTAACCCAAACATCTCTTTGATCTCTTCTGGATTGTTATCTTTTATAATCTCATTATATTTTTCTAGTATATCTTTTCTTTGTGGTAAGAGATTTGCAAATAATAGACTATCTATATCAAAATTTGTATCTTTATATAATGTTTTAGTTTCACTTGGTGCTAATAATATTTTCATAAATATCATTTTACCATTTAAAATATTTCAAAATACACTATTTATTTTTTCTTAAAATAAAAATTTAAATTATAACTTCAACTTAACACAAAATTAACAAAATGGATGTAAAGTTTTAGTTGCTAATGGAAATAGTTGTATAATGAAAGTTCTATAATTATTGCCATGATGGTAAATTTTTTCAAGGAGGATTTTATGGAAATGTTGGGACTTTATCCTGTATTTTATTTTCCAAATTATGGTTCAGCGTGGCTTATGGGGCTGACGGGTACGATTCATATTATGGCGTCTCACACATCTGTTGGTGCTGGTTTGCTGTTCGCATTTTTGGCACATAAGGCATACAAAGAAGATAGACCAGAATTGTATGATTATATGAAAAGATATGGGATGTTTTTGCTTATCTTTTCATATGTAATAGGTTCTATTACTGGACCTGGCATATGGTACACAGCAACCGCTGCAAGTCCAAGGGGGATTAGTGCTTTGATTCACAATTTTGTGTGGGTATGGGCAACTGAGTGGGTATTCTTTATTTATGAGGTAATAGGCGTATTTGCACTTATTTATTTTATAGACAAAGTAGATCGCAAAACACATCTTAAGCTAACTTATACTTTTGCTATAGCTTCTGTTGGAACTTTGGCATTGATTATCGGTATTATAAGCTTTATGATGTGGCCTGGAAATGATGCATATTATAATACAGGAAGCGCAAGTGATGCATTCTTTGGTGTAAATACATTCCCTCATATGTTCTTAAGAATAGGATTTATGATAATGATGTCTGGTATCATAGGTATGATTATTTCTAGTTCAATGAAAAAAGAGAATTTATCTTTATCAAAAGAGTTAACCCAAAAAATGGGGATAGTTAGCTTACTTGGTGGATTTTTAACTTTACTTTCTTTTATGTGGTATATTATGACACTACCAGTAAATGCACATGCGATTCTTGGAATAACTTTAGATTCTATCATAATGAATCGTATAATTCTTTCTATCCTGTTCTCTGTTTACTTTGGCATAGCTATATTTAAACCACAATGGATTAGCAGAACATTAGCTATCACAATGATGTTTGTTATAGGCATTGCTGGTGTATGGCCTGGAGAAAAACTTAGAGAATCTATGCGTAAACCGTATGTTGCTGGTCAATACATTTATAGTAATAATATTATATCTAGAGATGTTCCAGGTAAAGGTATCAAAAATGAAGTTCCTCTTCTTGCTGCAAATGGATATCTAAAAATGGATCCATGGGTACCGACAAGACTTCGTACTATCACTCCAGAGAATAAACTTGAAGTTGGTAAGATGTTGGTAACTAGAGCATGTTCAAATTGTCATTCATTGGAAAAATATGGTTCTTATAGACCAATGATGGGCTTGGTTGGCAAAATAGCACAAGATGAGGCAGGGATTAAAAGTTATATTAAAAATGTAATAGGCACAGGGTCAAGTCCATATATGCCAAAAATAGCTCTTCCAGATGAAGAGTATGATGCGATGGCTGCTTGGATTGCCACGCAAGCAAAATAAAGGAGTGAGAATAATGGATGCAACTTTCATAAATTTAATGAGAGACCCTGCTGGCGTACCGTTTTTTCCGGTCGTTTTTCAAGGACTCTATATATTGACTTGGGCTCTACACGCAGCCTTTGTTTTATTGGCACTAGGCGCTTTAGGACTTTCATTGTATGGAAGCACTAAGCAAAAAACAGATAGCAATTGGAAAATTTTCAATCCGCATCTTATAATGACTGGTAAAATTAGTGTATCTATGCTAATTTTGCTTGGAATAGCTCCACTTTTATTTACTCAAGTTATTTATGACTCTGGGTGGTATGTGGCAAATACGCTTTCTGGTGCATTTGTATTTATTTTTGTTTATGCACTTATAGCTGGATACATGATGTATTATTGGTATTCTTCAGCAAACAAAAAAAGCAATGGTGGCACTTTAATAGGTCTTATTTCTTTTGTAATACTTGTATTTTGTGGAATTTTAATGCACAACTTTGCTGTTGAGTCGATTTCACCTGATAAATGGCAAGAGTGGTATGCACCAAATGGCGTTATTGATAATTCAGGATTGAACTTTCATATTGATATCATTAGACTTGCATTTATGGTTAGTTTAACTATTCCAGTAGTTGGAATTTTTATGCAAAACTATAGTGACTTTTTAAGCACAAGAAAAGATTTTTCATCAGAATATCTTACATTTGTAAAAAATCTTGGTACTAAACTAGCAGTTGTTGGTTTGCTTATAAGTGCTGTATTGTTTGTTGTTTGGATGTTGCAAGTTGGACTTCTTTTCCACCCAGTGGTATTGGCAACTATAGTTTCTGTTGTTATACTACTTTTACTAGCTATGAGAAATAAAAACAGTTATGTAACTACAGGTATACTCGTAGTTGTAGCACTATTTATTTCTGGTGTTAGAGAACTTATCAGATACAACATTATGTCAGGTCTTGGATATGATCTTTATGGTTATCCTATGAACTTAGAATGGGAAACAATTATAATGTTCTTGCTGACTTTCGTAATTCTAGGCTTTACTGGTATAGCATTTATACTTACTATGGCATGGAAAATAGGTAAAAGAGAAGGCGTTTTCGATGCGAGTAAAGACGTTGCAGTTACAAGACTTGCTAATGTTACATTGGCAATATTTGTAATATGGATTGTTGTTTATTTTGCTTGGGGAATGGTAGCTTTATTTAAAAACACTCTATAAAATAACAAAAGAGTCATTTTTTGGCTCTTTTGTAAACTACTACTAATTTATCAAAAATCTAACAAAATACTTGACATTTAATTTTTTTTCTATATAATTATGTTCCATTTTTGAATGGCACTAAAAGGTGCTGGTGTAGCTCAGTTGGTAGAGCAGCTGATTTGTAATCAGCAGGTCGGGGGTTCAAGTCCCTTCACCAGCTCCATAAAAAATAAAATTTATCAGTGTTTGACCGGTACGACAATTAATATTAAGGTGAGTTACTCAAGTGGCCAACGAGGGCAGACTGTAAATCTGCTGACTATGTCTTCGAAAGTTCGAATCTTTCACTCACCACCACTTGTCGTAACAATTTAGAGATGCGGGAATAGCTCAGTTGGCTAGAGCATCAGCCTTCCAAGCTGAGGGTCGCGGGTTCGAGTCCCGTTTCCCGCTCCATATATCTGGGAGCTGTGAGAACTAATATTAACTTCTTCACTTTTAAGCTTTCCAATATATTATATTTTGCAAAATATAAACATCAAAGACATTTAGGTATGACATATATCTAGCACATTGTTGTGTTAGATATATGCCCAGATAGCTCAGTGGCAGAGCACTTCCTTGGTAAGGAAGAGGTCGGCGGTTCAATCCCGCTTCTGGGCTCCAGATTGTACTTATGGACAAAAGTATTACCAATAGGTAACAGTTTTGTCCATATTATTAGTATGGGGTCTAAGTAAAATCTGATATAATATCAGCCGTATTTTAAAATTCACTAGGAGAAAAAAATGGCAAAAGAAAAATTTACACGTAATAAGCCGCACGTTAATATCGGTACAATCGGTCACGTTGACCATGGTAAAACTACATTGACTGCTGCTATCACAGCTGTACTAGCTACTAAAAATAACTCTGCATTTATGGATTATGATCAAATTGATAACGCTCCAGAAGAGAGAGAAAGAGGTATCACAATCGCTACTTCACACGTTGAGTACGAAACTGATAATAGACACTATGCACACGTTGACTGCCCAGGGCATGCTGACTATGTTAAAAACATGATTACTGGTGCTGCTCAAATGGACGGTGCTATTCTTGTTATCGCTGCTACTGACGGACCAATGGCTCAAACTAGAGAGCATATCCTTCTTTCAAAACAAGTAGGTGTTCCATATATCGTAGTTTTCTTGAATAAAGAAGATCAACTTGATGATGAAGACAGAGAAGAGATGTTAGAACTTGTTGAAATGGAAGTAAGAGAACTTTTGAGTTATTATGATTTCCCAGGTGATGATACTCCTATCATTGCTGGTTCTGCTTATCAAGCACTTGAAGAAGCAAAAGCTGGTACTCTTGGCAAATGGGCTGATAAAATCCTTGAGCTTATGGCTGCTGTTGATGCTTATATCCCTGAGCCAACTCGTGAAACTGATAAAGATTTCTTGATGCCAATCGAAGATATTTTCTCTATCCAAGGTAGAGGAACAGTTGTTACAGGTAAAATCGAAAGAGGTAAAGTTTGCGTTGGTGATTCTATCGAAATCGTTGGTATCAAAGATGTTCAAACTACAACTGTAACTGGTGTTGAAATGTTTAGAAAAGAGATGGATTGTGGTGAAGCTGGTGATAACTGCGGTGTTCTAATCAGAGGTATTGACAAAAACAATGTACAAAGAGGTATGGTTCTTTGTAAGCCAAAATCAATCACTCCACATACTAAATTTGAAGCAGAAGTTTATGTTCTAACAAAAGAAGAGGGTGGAAGACATACTCCATTCTTCAACAATTATAGACCACAATTCTATGTAAGAACAACTGACGTTACAGGTTCAGTTCAACTTCAAGAAGGTACAGAGATGGTTATGCCTGGCGATAATGTAAAAGTTAACGTTGAATTAATTAACCCAATCGCACTTGAAGACGGTACAAGATTTGCTATCCGTGAGGGTGGTAGAACTGTTGGCGCAGGTGTTGTAACTAAAATTATTGCTTAATTTATAATTTTCTGATGTGCAAACATCGGAAAATATATTAGGCTCATGGAGACATTATGAGAGAAAATATACATTTGGGTTGTGAAAAGTGCACAAGAAGAAACTATCACACTACAAAAAATAAAAAAAATACAACTGAAAAACTTGCACTTAAAAAATATTGTAAATGGTGCAAAGAACATACAGTACACAAAGAGATGAAGCTATAAGCTTTACTCTTTAGTTAACATTATAGGCCTATAGCTCAGTTGGTAGAGCACTGGTCTCCAAAACCAGGTGCCGGGGGTTCGAGTCCCTCTGGGCCTGCCATATAAGGTAATTAGATTATGAAAAAAATTACAACATTTGTTGCTAATGCAAAAGAGGAATTATACAAAGTTATATTCCCTACAAAAATACAAGTAAGACAAGCATTTTTTGCTGTGATGATAGTAGTTACTGCTATTGCACTGTTTTTAGCATTGGTGGACTTTATCATGTCGCTAATTGTCTCATCAGTTATATAAAAGGATTTTAAATGGCTTTTCAATGGTATGCAATCCAAACTTATGCTGGTAGCGAACAAGCAGTTAAGCGATCAATAGAACAATTGAGTATTGATTATGGTTTACAAGAGCAAATTAAACAAGTTGTAGTTCCCACCGAGGAAGTTATCGAAGTAAAAAATGGCACTAAAAAAATTTCTGAGCGATCACTCTATCCAGGATATGCTTTTGCACATATAGATCTGGATACTAGTCTTTGGCATAAGATACAAAGTTTACCTAAAGTATCTAGATTTATCGGTGAACAAAAAACACCAACACCATTAAGCGAAGCTGATATCAATGTTATCTTGAGTAAAATGGAGAAAAAATCAGCTCCAAGACCAAAAGTTGACTTTGAAAGTGGTGAAATGGTGCGTATTGTCGATGGACCATTCGCAAACTTTACTGGCATGGTAGAAGAATATGATTTTGATCATGGAAAACTGAAACTTAATGTTTCAATTTTTGGTAGAAATACACCAGTAGAAATCTTGTATACACAAGTAGAAAAAATTATATAAAATCGCTTATAAGGAAAATAAATGGCAAAAAAAATACAAACAAAATTCAAGCTGATAATAGCAGCTGGTGCAGCCAATCCATCTCCACCTGTAGGTCCTGCGTGTGGTCAAAGAGGGATTAACATAATGGAGTTTTGTAAAGCTTTTAATGAAAAAACAAAAGACAAAGCAGGATTTAGAATACCTGTAGTTGTAACTGTTTATACAGATAAAACTTTTACATTTGAGACAAAACAACCACCAGTTACAGATTTGATTTTCAAAGCTGCTAATCTTAAAAAAGGTACAGATAATCCTCTTTTAAATAAAGTTGGTACTATAACAAAAGCTAAACTAGAAGAGATTATAGATCAAAAAATTGCTGATCTTAATACAACAGACAGAGAAATGGCAGCTAGAATTATAGCTGGTTCATGTAGAAGTATGGGTGTTGAGGTAGTAGACTAATCTTTACCACAGGATTTAAAAATTAGTGGGAGCAAATAAAGCGGAGAAAAAAATGGCAAAAAAAGAAACAAAAAGAGCGGAAGCTTTAAAAAGTAAAATAGATAAAACAAAAATATACAATATTGAAGAGGCTGTTGAGCTTTTAGGAGATTTAAAATCTGCTAAATTCGACGAAACTGTTGAAATTGCACTAAACCTAAATGTAGACCCTAGACATGCTGATCAAATGATTAGAGGATCTGTTGTTCTTCCAAATGGTACAGGCAAAAATGTAAGAGTTGCAGTATTTGCAAAAGATGTAAAAGCCGATGAAGCGAAGGCTGCTGGTGCTGATATTGTTGGTAGTGATGATTTGATTGAACAAATCCAAGGTGGAAATATAAATTTTGACATGGTTATTTCAACGCCAGATATGATGGGTGTTTTAGGTAAAGTTGCAAGAATACTTGGGCCAAAAGGTCTTATGCCAAACCCAAAAACAGGAACTGTAACAATGGATGTTGCAACTGCTGTTAAAAATGCAAAAAATGGTCAAGTAAACTTTAGAGTTGACAAAAAAGGTAATATCCATGCAGGTATTGGTAAAGTTAGCTTTGATAAACAAAAAATCAAAGAAAATTTAGTAGCTTTTGTTGAAACTATCAATAAAGCTAAACCAGCTGCTGCAAAAGGAAGATATATTACTAATGCTGCTGTTTCATTAACAATGAGTCCTTCTGTAAAATTAAGTACTCAAGAATTGATGGATATAAAATAAAATTACAGCTTTTGCTGTGTTTATCTTAGGTCTGAGAATATAGGGGCTAAAAGCTTAATTTCGAGGTTACTTGAACGTCGCAAGACAACCCTATATGAGGTCGAAAGGAGAGAAAATGACTAAAGCAGAAAAACAAGAACTAGTTGCCGAGTTGACATCAGAGTTTAAAGATGCAAGTGCTATCGTAGTTTGCGACTATAAAGGTATGACTTGTCATCAAATAGAAGCTTTAAGAGCAGATGCTAGAGAAAATGATGCTAAAGTTAAAATTGTTAAAAATACTTTGGCATTAATTGCTTTAAAAGAAGCTGGACAAGCATCTTTGGAAATCAAAGATACAAATTTGGTTATCTGGGGTAATGATCAGCTTACGACTTGTAAAGTTGCTGATCGTGCTGCAACAGCTAATAAAGAAAAATTTGCTGTTAAATCAGGTATATTAGAAGGAAGTGCTGTTGATGCTAAGACTGTTATCGCTATGGCGAAACTTCCAGGCAGAGAAGAACTTCTTGGTATGTTGCTCAATGTTTGGAATGGTCCAGCAAGAAGTATTGCTATCGGACTTCAAGCGTTGGCTACAAAAAAAGCCGAAGCAGCAGCTTAATAAGAGTGACAAGCTTACTCTAGCTGTTTACTGAAAGATTTGATTTTTGGCTTTGCTTAAAATCAGAATTAAAAATATAAAAAGGAAATATTATGGCAATCACAAAAGAAGATGTAATTGAATTTATCTCTAACTTAACTGTTTTAGAGCTAAGTGAACTAGTAAAAGAATTTGAAGAAAAATTTGGTGTTTCTGCGCAAGCTACAGTAGTAGCTGGTGGTGCTGGTGCTGGTGCTGCAGAAGCTGCAGAAGAAAAAACTGAATTTAATGTTGTTCTTACTGGTGCTGGTGAGAAAAAAATCAACGTTATTAAAGTAGTAAGAGAAGTAACTGGTCTTGGTCTTAAAGAGGCTAAAGATGCAACTGAAAGCACACCTTCAGTACTTAAAGAAGGTATCAGCAAAGCTGAAGCTGAAGATATCAAGAAAAAACTTGAAGAAGCTGGAGCTTCTTGCGAACTTAAATAATTTGCTTTTTGCGAAAAGAAAATTCTTTTCGCAATTACACATGTCCGCTAGAGATAGCGATAAACTATTCGGAGACACTTTCATACCCTACGCTAATAGTTTTTTTGTATGTCTATGGGCAAAACAACAAAATTTACTCCTAAAACTTAAAACATAAGGTTAGCCAATGTTAAATTCTTTACATTCGGGAAATAGACTTAGAGTCGATTTTTCAAAAACTCCTAAAAAAATTGAGATACCAAATCTTTTACAATTACAACAAGATAGTTATGAAAACTTTTTGATGATGAATGAAAAGGATAGAAAAAATAGTATTATCGAAAAAGTACTACATACTTCTTTCCCTATTCACGATAGTCAAAATCGTTTAACATTAACATATAAAAACTCTGAAATTATAAAACCTAAATACACAGTTAGAGAGTGTATGGAGAGAGGTCTTACATATTCTGTTTCTCTAAAATTAAATATAGCACTTACTATATGGAATAGAGATGAAAAAACAGGTGAAAAATTAGATCCAAAAGAGATAAAAGAACAAGCAATATTTGTTAGAGATATTCCACTTATGACAGAGAGAACTTCTTTTATCGTAAATGGCGTAGAGAGAGTAATAGTAAACCAATTACATAGAAGCCCTGGTGTTATCTTCAAAGAAGCCGAAGCTACAACAGTTGTTAATAAATTACTATACTCAGCACAAATTATTCCAGATCGTGGATCATGGTTGTATTTTGAATATGATGCAAAAGATATTCTTTATGCAAGAATCAACAAAAGAAGAAAAGTGCCTATTACAATTCTTTTTAGAGCATTAGGCTATTCAAAAGAAGATATTATAAAATTCTTTTATCCTACAAAAACAATTCTTCTTAAAGACAATAGATTTTTAACAAAATTTGATCCAGAAGAGTTTTTAGGTCGTGCAGAATATGATGTTAAAGACTTAAACGGCAATGTGATTGTTAATGCAGGCAAAAGATTAACAAAGAAAAAAGCACAAACATTGATAGAAGAAGGTTTGGAGTGGGTTGAATATCCTCTTGAAATATTACTTGATCGTTATTTGGCTAAAGCAGTAATTGATAATGAGAGTGGCGAAGTTCTTTATGATGCGGTAACCCCGCTTGACGAGAATAGACTCAAAAAGATTATAGATCAAGGAATTGATTCAATTGAGATAGCAAATGATCTTGCAGATGGCACTGATAGTTCTATAATAGGTTCATTTATAGCAGACAGTGAGAGTTTAAGACTTCTTAAACAAACTGAAGAGATAGATGACGAAAAAGTTCTCTCAGCAATTAGAATTTACAAAGTTATGAGACCAGGAGAGCCTGTTACCCCTGATGCTGCTAAAGCATTCTTAAATCAACTATTTTTTGATTCAGAAAGATATGACTTAACTAAAGTTGGTCGTATGAAAATGAATCATAAACTTGGGCTTGATGTTCCTGAATATGTTACTGTTTTGACAGCAGAAGATTTGATATATACAGTGAAATATCTTATCAAAGTTAAAAATGGACAAGGTCACATAGATGATCGTGACCATCTTGGTAACAGAAGAATAAGAGCAATTGGTGAGCTTTTGGGTAATGAGCTACAAAGTGGTCTTATAAAAATGCAAAAAGCAATCAAAGACAAAATGGTAACAATTTCAGGCTCGCTTGAAGAGCTAATGCCTCATGATTTGGTAAATTCAAAAATGATAACAAATACAGTGTTAGAGTTTTTTGCAAGTGGTCAGTTGTCTCAATTTATGGATCAAACAAATCCACTTTCAGAAATTACACACAAAAGAAGACTTTCAGCACTTGGTGAAGGCGGACTTGTAAAAGAGAGAGCAGGCTTTGAAGTAAGGGACGTACATCCAACTCACTATGGAAGAATTTGTCCTATTGAAACTCCAGAGGGTCAAAATATTGGTCTTATTAATACATTGGCAACATATTCAAAAGTTAATGAGCTTGGTTTTATTGAAGCTCCTTATAAAATAGTAAAAAATCGTCAAGTAACTGACGAGATTGTATATATTACTGCAACTCAAGAAGAAGACAAATGTATAGCACCTGCTTCTACAAAAGTTGATGAAAATGGATATATAACCGAAGATTTGATAGAAACTAGACTCAACGGTAATATCGAGCTTAATGATGCAACTAGAGTTGATTTGATAGATATTTCTCCATTGATGGTATCTGGTTCTGCTGCTGCGCTTATTCCATTTTTAGAACATGATGATGCAAATAGAGCACTGATGGGCTCGAACATGCAAAGACAAGCTGTGCCACTTTTAAGTGCTGAAGCACCAATGGTTGGTACTGGTATGGAAGCAATAATGAGTAGAGATGCTTGGGAAGCTGTTAAAGCGAGAAGAGAAGGTGTTGTTGAAAAAGTAGATGCTAAAAATATCTATGTAATGGGTGAAGATAATGGAGAAATGTTTATAGATCATTATCCATTAGAAAAAAACATGAGAACAAACCAAAATACAACATTTACTCAAACACCAATTGTAAAATTAGGCGAAAAAGTTAACAAAGGTCAAGTTATAGCAGATGGCTCAAATATGGATCAAGGTGAGCTTGCTATCGGCAAAAATATTTTACTTGCCTTTATGCCATGGAATGGTTATAACTATGAGGATGCTATAGTAGTATCTGAAAAAATAATTCGTGAAGATGCATTTACCTCTGTTCATATTTATGAAAAAGAGATAGAAGCAAGAGAACTTAAACATGGAACAGAAGAGATAACAAGAGATATTCCAAATGTAAGAGAAGATGAGTTGGGTCATTTGGATGAGAGTGGAATAATTAAAATTGGTACAAATGTAAAACCAGGAATGATTTTGGTTGGTAAAGTTAGTCCAAAAGGTGAAATTAGACCTACTCCAGAAGAGAGATTGCTTAGAGCTATATTCGGAGAAAAAGCAGGACATGTTGTAAATAAATCACTTTATTGCCCTGCTTCTATGGAAGGCGTTGTTGTTGATGTAAAAGTATTTACTAAAAAAGGTTATGACAAAGATGTTCGAGCAATAAAAGCTTATGAAGAAGAAAAAGCAATTCTTGACAATGAACACCATGATCAACTTTTGATGATTGACCGTGAAGAGATGCTTAGAATTGCTAGATATCTTTCAAAACAACAATTAACAAAAGATATAAAAATAGGCGATGTTGATTATAAAATAGGTCAAAACGTATCAGAAGATACTATAAAAACGACAAATCGTTTTGCACTAAGAAGTATAGTTCAATCATTTGATGATGATGTTCAAAATGAATATGAAGCTATTAAAAATTATTTCTTAAAACAAAAGAAAAAATTAAAAACAGAACACGAAGAGAAACTTTCAATTATTGAAAAAGACGATATATTGCCAAGTGGTGTTACAAAACTTGTAAAAGTTTATGTTGCTACAAAAAGAAAGCTAAAAGTCGGTGACAAAATGGCTGGACGTCATGGTAATAAAGGTATTGTTTCAAACATAGTTAAAGAGATAGATATGCCTTATATGGCTGATGGAAGACCTGTTGATATGATTTTAAATCCTTTAGGGGTTCCATCTCGTATGAACATAGGGCAAATTCTTGAAGTTCACTTAGGGCTTGTAGGTAAAAAACTTGGAGAGCAGATTCAAGAGATATTTATAGAAAAACAAAGCAATTTTATACAAGAGTTGCGAGAGAAAATGACAAATATCGCTGATATTGCTAGATTTATGAATGCAAAAGAGTTTGTCTCCAAATTAAGTGACGATGAGTTGCTTAAATACGCTAGAGATTGGAGCAAAGGTGTTAAGTTTGCAACTCCAGTATTTGAAGGCGTAAATATAGATGAATTTGCTAAATTGTTTGAGTTGGCAAAAATGGAACATGATGGTAAAACAGTACTTTATGATGGTAAAACTGGTGAACAAATGATTGAACGCATAAATGTAGGGTATATGTATATGCTTAAACTACACCATCTAGTAGATGAAAAAGTTCATGCTAGAAGTACTGGACCATATTCACTTGTTACACAACAACCAGTTGGTGGTAAAGCATTGTTTGGTGGACAAAGATTTGGGGAAATGGAAGTTTGGGCTCTTGAAGCGTATGGAGCTGCTCATATCCTCAAAGAGATGTTAACTATCAAGTCAGATGATATAGATGGAAGAAGTAGAGCTTATAGGGCACTTACAAAAGGTGAAAGTGTTCCTGAATCCGGAATACCTGAAACAATGTTTGTTCTCACAAAAGAACTTCAAGCATTAGGACTTGATGCACAATTATATGAATCTAAAAAAGTAGAAGAGGGCGACAATGAGTAATTTATTAGAAAATTTAGTACCAATTGATTTAAGAAATGAAGATAAGTGTTTAGATATCGAAGCATTGCAATTAAGAGTTGCAAGCCCAGAGAAGATTTTATCATGGAGTTATGGTGAAGTTAAAAAGCCCGAAACTATAAACTATCGTACATTAAAACCTGAGCGTGATGGACTATTTTGTGCAAAAATATTTGGACCAATAAGAGATTACGAGTGCCTTTGTGGAAAATATAAAAAAATGAGATACAAAGGTGTAGTTTGTGAAAAATGTGGTGTTGAAGTAACTAGCTCAAAAGTTAGAAGAAGTCGTATGGGGCATATAGAGCTTGTAACTCCAGTTGCCCATATATGGTATGTTAGTTCGCTTCCAAGTAGAATAGGAACACTTCTAGGTGTTAAAATGAAAGACTTAGAAAGAGTTCTTTACTATGAAGCATACATAGTTAAAAGCCCAGGCGATGCTAGTTTGGATGTTGATGGAAGTAAACTTTTGTCTAAGTATGATGTTTTAAATGAAGAACAATATCAACAAATAGTTCACAGATTCGGAGTTGATGCTTTTGATGCAAGAATGGGTGGAGCAGTAATTCAAGAACTTTTAGCAGATCTTGATTTGGTTACAATGTTTAGAGAGTTAAAAGAAGAAATTGCAACTACAAAATCAGAAGCTAAAATAAAAACAATAGTTAAAAGACTAAAAGTAATTGAAGCATTTTTGCATTCTGGAAACAGACCTGAGTGGATGATGTTAACACATCTTCCGGTACTCCCGCCAGACCTTAGACCACTTGTGAGTCTAGATGGTGGTAAGTTTGCAGTTTCTGACGTGAATGATTTGTACAGAAGAGTAATCAACAGAAATCAAAGACTTAAAAGATTAGTAGAACTAGATGCTCCTGAAATCATTGTAAGAAATGAAAAAAGAATGCTTCAAGAAGCAGTCGATGCATTATTTGATAATGGCAGAAGAGGAAATGCAGTTAAAGGTGCAAACAAAAGACCACTGAAATCTCTTTCCGAAATCATTAAAGGTAAACAAGGTCGTTTTAGACAAAATCTATTAGGAAAAAGGGTTGACTTTTCAGGACGTTCTGTTATCGTTGTTGGACCTGATTTGAGAATGGATCAGTGTGGACTTCCTAAAAAAATGGCAATTGAGTTGTTTAAACCACATTTGATGGCAAAACTTGAAGAAAAAGGTTATGCGACTACTATCAAACAAGCTAAAAAAATGATAGAGAAGCAAGTTAATGAAGTTTGGGAGTGCTTAGATGAAGTTGTTGATAATTATCCAGTACTTCTTAACCGTGCCCCAACATTGCATAAATTGTCAATTCAAGCTTTCCATCCGAGACTAATTGAAGGTAAAGCAATTCAGCTTCATCCTCTTGTTTGTGCTGCATTTAATGCAGACTTTGATGGTGACCAAATGGCTGTTCATATACCTTTGTCTGATGAGGCAATTGCAGAGGCAAAAATTTTGATGCTTGCATCAATGAATATTTTGCTTCCAGCTTCTGGTAAAGCAGTAGCTGTTCCATCTCAAGATATGATTTTAGGTTTATATTACCTAACTCTAGAAAAAACAGATGTTAGAGGCGAGCATAAACTTTTTGGTAATATTGACGAAGTTATGATTGCTTTTGAGCAAGGTTCACTTGATCTTAATGCGAAAATAAGAACATTTGCAAATGGTAAAGTTATTACTTCAACTACTGGAAGATTGATTCTTAGAACAATAATACCAGAGTATGTACCAGAAAGTTATTGGAATAAGATTTTAAAGAAAAAAGATATAGGAACATTGGTTGACTATATTTACAAAAATAGTGGACTTTCTATAACAGCAGAGTTCTTGGATAACCTAAAAGATATGGGTTTCAAATATGCTACAAAAGTAGGTGTATCTATCTCTATAGATGATATTAAAATACCTGAACAAAAAGATGCTATTGTGGCTGAAGCTAAAAAAGAAGTTAAAGATATTCAAGGTCAATTTGCTTCTGGTTTATTAACAGACCAAGAGAGATATAATAAAATTATTGATATCTGGACAGATGCAAACAATGAGATAGCTGATGCCCTTATGAAGCTTATTAAAGCAGATAAAGATGGGTTTAATTCAGTTTATATGATGGCAGACTCTGGGGCTAGAGGTAGTGCGGCTCAAATAAGACAGCTTTCTGGTATGAGGGGGTTGATGGCAAAATCAGATGGTTCGATTATCGAAACACCAATTACATCAAACTTCCGTGAAGGACTTAATGTACTTGAGTACTTTATTTCAACTCATGGAGCTAGAAAAGGACTTGCGGATACTGCTTTAAAAACGGCAAATGCTGGTTATTTGACAAGAAAACTAATTGATGTTGCACAAAATGTAAAAGTTACAATGACTGATTGTGGAACACATGAGGGTGTAGAGGTTTCTGATATAGTTGTTGGTAACGAAATGATAGAGCCTTTAAGTGATCGTATATATGGTCGTGTTGTAGCAGAAGACATTTTAGATCCTGTTACAAATGAGATTATTGCACATGAAGGTACTATGATAGATGAGGAGATTGCTACTAAAGTTAAAGAAGCAGGTGTAAGATCTGTTATCATTAGAGCCCCTTCTACATGTAAGGCACCAAAAGGTATTTGTGCTAAATGTTATGGTTTAAATATGGCTGAAAATAGAATAGTAAATAAAGGCGAAGCTGTTGGTGTAATTGCAGCACAATCAATTGGTGAGCCAGGAACACAGCTAACGCTTAGAACTTTCCATACAGGTGGTACAGCAACTGCGGGCAAAGAAGAGAGAGCTGTTATTGCAACAAAAGAAGGTTTCATAAGATACTATAATCTTTCTGTATATAAAAACAAAGAAGGTAAATTAGTAGTTGCAAATAGAAGAAATGCTGGTGTATTATTGGTTGAGCCAAAAATCAAAGCAACAGATGATGGTATCGTTTCTATAAATCTTTTGCATGATGAATATGTAATTTCAGTTAAAACTAGCGATGGTAAAGAGGGTGCAAAATATTCACTGAGAAAAGGTGATGTTTCTAAATCCAATGAACTTGCAGGTGTTGCAGGTAATTTGGAAGGCAAGTTATTCTTACCATTTGAAAATGGTGATAATGTTAATAAAGGCGATTCGATAGTTGAACTTATCAAAGAAGGCTGGAGTGTTCCAAGCCGTATTCCTTATGCTAGTGAACTAAAAGTTGAAGATGGTGCACCTGTAACACAAGATGTTTATGCTGATTCAAAAGGTACAGTAAAATATTTGATGTTAAATGGAGATTATCTTGAGCCAACTAGCATTAAAGTTGGAGATATTATCAAAGAAAAAGGAATATTTGCAGTAATTATTGATGAACGTCAAAGAGAAGCATCAAGACATTATATTTCAAGAGGATCTGTAATTAAAACAGATAATGAAAGTTATGTAGAAAAAGGTGCTTTACTGTCAACACCAGAAGTAAAAGTTCAAACCGTAATAGCTGAATGGGATCCATATTCTGAGCCAATTATTGCTGAGCAAAGTGGTAAAGTAAGATTTGAAGATATTATTGTTGGCGTAACCGTAGGTGAACAATTTGATGAGTTAACAGGCTCTACAAGACTTGAACTCAATGAATATATACCTTCTATTTATAAACCAGCAATTGTTCTTGCAACAAATGAAGGCGAACTTATAAGATATCAACTTGAAGCAAAATCGATTCTTTTTGTTCAAGACGGTGATGATATAACAATAGCTGATATGCTTGCTAAAAAACCAAAAGCAGCAATCAAGTCAAAAGATATTACTGGGGGTCTTCCAAGAGTTTCTGAATTATTTGAAGCAAGACGTCCAAAAGATATTTCACTTATTGCTCAAATTGATGGATTTGTTAATTTTGGTAAATCACTCAGAGGAAAAGAGAGAATTATCATTAGAGGCGAATATGGTCAAGAGAGTGAATATTTTGTTGAAAAATCTAAAACGATTTTGGTAAATGAAGGAGACTTTGTTCATGCTGGCGAAAAACTAACTGACGGTATTGTATCAAGTCATGATATTTTGGCTTCTCTTGGAGAAAAAGCTCTATTTGAGTATATAGTAAGTGAAGTTCAACAAGTTTATAGAAGACAAGGTGTTAATATCGCAGATAAACATATCGAAATCATTGTTTCACAAATGATGAGACAAATTAAAGTTATCGAAAGTGGCGATACTAAATTTATCGGTGGCGACATTGTTTCTAAGCGTAAATTCAAAGAAGAAAATGATAGAGTTATTGGTCTTGGTGGAAATCCTGCAATTGCAGAACCTATGCTTGTTGGTATTACAAGATCTGCAGTTGGTGCGGATAGTATCATTTCAGCAGCGTCTTTCCAAGATACAACAAAAGTTTTAACAACAGCATCTATTGCGGGAACCGTTGATTCTTTGGAAGATTTGAAAGAAAATGTAGTAATAGGAAGATTAATACCTGTTGGTACTGGTATGATAAGAACTGATAAAATAAGACTTTCATAACTATACACTTATCCCCAAATTTTGGGGATAAGAATAAAATAAGCATTTTTAGATATAATAAGTACCATTTTTTCTGAGAATATAACACATAAAGTTATCAATGGATAGTTTTGTGTGGTGTATTTCACCCAGATTTTATTCAAAAAAAAACAAAAAAAGAAAGGAAACGATTTGCCTACTATAAATCAATTGATTCGTAAAGAACGTAAAAAAGTGATTAAGAAATCAAAATCACCGGCACTTGTTAAATGTCCTCAAAGAAGAGGCGTTTGTACTAGAGTTTATACTACAACTCCAAAAAAACCTAACTCAGCTCTTAGAAAAGTTGCAAAAGTTAGATTGACTAGTGGATTTGAAGTAATCTCTTATATTGGGGGAGAAGGTCATAATCTTCAAGAACACTCAATTGTACTAGTAAGAGGCGGTAGGGTAAAAGACTTACCAGGGGTTAAATATCATATTGTTCGTGGTGCTCTTGATACTGCGGGTGTTGCAAAAAGAACAGTTTCACGTTCTAAATATGGTGCAAAAAGACCAAAGGCTAAATAATAAAGTTTGTCTCAATAGAGGCTAAATACAGGTATTACTAATATCCTTATTGGAGTAATGCTTGAGTAAATCAAAAAACAAAAGATTGAAGGAAAAAAATGAGAAGAAGAAAAGCTCCCGTTAGACCAGTACTAGCTGATCCAATTTATGGCTCAAAAGTACTAACAAAATTTATAAACGCTATCATGTATGATGGTAAAAAAAGTGTTGCACAAAGCGTAATGTATGGTGCAATTGAAAGAATCGAATCAAAATCTGGTGAAAAGGGCATCGAGGTGTTCAATCAGGCGATGGATAACATCAAACCAGTGATGGAAGTTAAAAGTCGTCGTGTAGGTGGGGCAACTTACCAAGTGCCAATCGAAGTTAGACCAGCAAGACAACAATCACTTGCTATTAGATGGATTGTTGCAGCTGCTAGAAAAAGAAATGAAAGAACAATGATGGAAAGACTTAGCAATGAGTTGATGGACGCTGCAACACAAAAAGGTGCAGCATTTAAGAAAAAAGAAGATACATACAAAATGGCTGAAGCGAATAAAGCATTTGCTCACTATAGATGGTAAAAGGTATAAATCATGGCTAGATCACATCCACTTGAAAAAGTTAGAAATATTGGAATTGCGGCACACATTGATGCTGGCAAAACTACAACAACTGAGAGAATCCTGTTTTATACAGGTGTTTCTCATAAGATAGGCGAAGTTCATGATGGTGCTGCTACTATGGACTGGATGGAGCAAGAGCAAGAAAGAGGTATCACAATTACTTCTGCTGCAACAACTTGTGAGTGGAAAGGTATGCAAATTAATATCATAGACACCCCAGGTCACGTTGACTTTACAATTGAAGTTGAGAGATCTATGAGGGTTCTTGATGGCGCTGTTGCAGTATTTTGTTCAGTTGGCGGGGTTCAACCACAATCAGAGACTGTTTGGAGACAAGCAAACAAATATGGCGTTCCAAGAATGATATTTGTTAACAAAATGGATAGAACAGGTGCAAACTTTTATGAAGTTGAAAGACAAGTTAAAGATAGATTAAAAGCCAATCCAGTACCTATCCAAATACCTATCGGCGAAGAAGAAAACTTTAAAGGTATCATAGATTTAGTAACTATGACAGCTACAATTTGGGATGATGATCAAACTCTTATGGGTCAAAAATTTGAAGTTGTAGAAATTCCAAGTGAATTTGCTGATAAAGCTGCTGAATATAGAGAAAAAATGATTGAAGCGGTAGCTGAGTCAAGTGAAGAGTTGATGGAAAAATATCTTAGCGGGGAAGAGATTAGCGAAGCTGAGATAAAAGAAGGTATCAAAAAAAGATGTCTTGCTATGGAAATTGTTCCTATGACATGTGGTACTGCATTTAAAAACAAAGGTGTTCAAACACTTCTTGACGCAGTAGTGGATTATCTTCCAGCTCCAACAGAAGTTGCGGAGATGAAAGGTCAATACGAAAATGGAGAAGAAGTTGTTGTAGAGTCAACTGATGATGGCGTAGTTGCTGGTCTTGCATTTAAAGTTATGACTGATAAATTTGTTGGTCAACTTACATTTGTCCGTGTTTATAGAGGTGTTCTTGAGTCTGGTTCATATGTTTATAATACAACTAAAGACAAAAAAGAGAGAATCGGTAGAATCGTTAAAATGCATGCAAATAAGCGTGAAGAGATTGATGCTTTGTATGCAGGCGAGATTGGTGCTGTTGTAGGACTTCAATCAACTCTTACAGGTGATACTCTAGCTGGTGATAAAGACAGAGTAATACTAGAGAGAATGGAATTCCCAGCTCCAGTTATATCTGTTGCTGTTGAGCCAAAAACAAAAGCGGACCAAGAAAAAATGGGTATCGCACTTGGTAAACTTGCTGGAGAAGATCCATCATTTAGAGTAAGTACTGATGAAGAATCTGGTCAAACACTAATCGCGGGTATGGGTGAACTACACCTTGAGATTATTGTTGATAGAATGAAGCGTGAATTTGGTGTTGAAGCGGAAGTTGGTGCTCCACAAGTTGCTTATAGAGAAACAATTAGAAATGCTGTAAATAAAGAGTATAAATATGCTAAACAATCAGGTGGACGTGGTCAATTTGGTCATGTTTACCTTAAAATTGAACCACAAGAAGCAGGCAGTGGATATACTTTTGTTGATGAGATTAAAGGTGGTGTAATTCCAAAAGAATACGTTCCTGCAGTTGATAAAGGTATCCAAGAAGCTATGACAAGAGGTATTCAAGCTGGTTATCCTGTTGAAGATATCAAAGTTACACTTTATGATGGAAGCTACCATGAAGTTGACTCATCTGAGATGGCATTTAAACTTGCTGGTTCTATGGGATTCAGAGAAGGTGCAAGACAAGCAAATCCAGTAATACTTGAGCCTATCATGAAAGTTGAAGTTGAAGTACCTGAAGATTTCATGGGTGATGTTATCGGTGATATCTCAAAAAGAAGAGGTCAAGTTAACGGTATGAATGAAAGAAGCGGTAATAAAATCGTTGATGCTTTTGTTCCACTTTCTGAAATGTTTGGTTACTCTACAGACTTGCGTTCTATGACTCAAGGAAGAGCAACTTATGCTATGGAATTTGATCACTACGAAGAAGTTCCTAAAAATATTGAAAAAGAGATTATTGCCAAAAGAAATGGCTAATCTCTCCTCTCAAGCCAAAAATTTTGGCTTGAATTCATTCTAAATATTATACAAACCCTACAAAAATAATCAAATCATTTAATATAAAATTAATGCTTAATTTACTATGATATCACTATTATATTTACAATAGAAGGATTTATTATGGCAAATTATCTTTATGGAAAGTCTGTATCGGATGTACCAGAAGCTGATAACTCCATAATAAATACTTTATTGTATGGAATTAAGTGGGAGATTAGTAGTATAGGAACTGCTATAAATTTAACATATAGTTTTCCATACACTACCAGTTCTACTGCAAATTGGACATCTGATTATTATTATCTTAATGGTGAGCCATATTTCACTACAAGTGGGCTTAGCTCGACACAAATAATAGCAGCAATTTCAGCCATGCAGTCATGGGCAAATGTAGCAAACATTACTTTTACTGAAGTCGTTGAGAATGGAGATGAAGTTGGAGATATAAGATTTGCATTTTCATCTGCTGTTGAAGACGCATGGGGATGGTCTTATTTGCCAAATGAATATGCATTTGCTGGAGATATATGGATAAGCCCAGATAATGATTCAGATTTTTCAGTCGGCAGTTATAATTATATGGCACTTATTCATGAGCTCGGTCACTCTTTAGGACTTAAACATCCAGGATATTATGGAGAAGGGGACGAAGCTCCATTTTTACCTTACTCTACAGACAATAAACAATACTCAGTTATGTCATATCATGATGCATTTGGTAATAGAATGTATGAAAATCAACCTTATTATAGATATATGTGGGCTGATGAGGGAACAGGTTACTATGTTGTACCAGAAGCGAAAACACCAATGGTATATGACATACTAGCAATGCAGTATCTATATGGTGCAAATATGTCATATCATAATACTGATGATACATATCTATTTGATGAAAATACAGCACCATTTTTGATGACTATTTGGGATGGCGGAGGAAATGATACCATCTCAGTCGTTGGTTCTGTAAATTCTTCTATAATTGATTTAAACGAAGGAGCATATTCTGTTATCCAAACATCTCGCTTTAGAGGATATGATACTATTTCTGACAAATATGTAGATAATATGTATAACTTAGGCATAGCTTATGGAGCAATTATAGAAAATGCCATAGGTGGAGAAGTTAACGATACACTAACTGGTAATCAAGTAGATAACATTTTAGAAGGAAGAGGCGGAGACGATACCATCGATGGTGGAGCTGGAAATGATACTATGGATGGTGGAGACGGAAATGATACAGCAAGCTATCAAAGTTCAACACTAGGAGTCGTCGTAGATCTTTCTAAAACTACGGTACAAGATACAATAGGTGCTGGAACTGATATGCTTACTAATATAGAAAATTTAACAGGGTCAAAATATAATGACATATTAATTGGAAATAGTGAAAACAATATATTAAACGGCGGAGCTGGAATCGATACAATAAGTTATAAAAATTCTACAACTGGAGTAACTGTAAACCTTGCCACAATTACTGCTCAAAATACAGTTGGTGCAGGAACTGATACCCTCGCTAACTTTGAAAACCTAATAGGCTCAGACTATAATGATACCTTAACTGGCAATAGTTCAAATAATGTTTTAGAAGGTGGCTTGGGCAATGACATAATAAATGGTGGAACTGGAATAGATACTGTAACTTATGAAAACTCTACAGTTGGAGTAAGTGTAAACTTAACACTAACATCTGCACAAACTATTCAAGGAACTGAGAAAGACACAATAACAGGTGTTGAAAACCTAATAGGCTCAGACCATGATGATATATTAATTGGTAATAGTTCTGCCAATACCATCAATGGCAATGGCGGTAATGATACACTTGATGGTGGAGCAGGGAATGATATACTAAATGGTGGAGATGGAGTAGATACTCTCTCTTATGCAACAGCAACAGCAGCTATAAAAGTAAATCTGTCTACTGCATCAGCTCAAGCAACAGGTGGAAGTGGTACTGATACTGTTTCTAACTTTGAAAATCTAATAGGTTCTAAATATAACGATACACTAACAGGTAATAATAACAATAACACCATAGATGGTGGAGTTGGTAATGATATCATAGAAGGTGGCTTAGAAAATGATACTCTAATAGGAGGAGTTGGAGTAGACACTATCTCTTATGCAACTTCATCTCAAGCCATAAGTATTGATTTATCAATTGAAGATGCACAAGACACTATAGGTGCTGGAATGGATACAATAACTGGCTTTGAAAACCTAACAGGTTCAAACAATGATGATACACTAAAAGGAAATGCTCTAAATAATATCATCCTTGCAGGACTTGGCAATGACATACTAAATGGCGGTCTTGGTAATGATACACTTGATGGCGGAGTAGGTATTGATACCGCAAGCTATGAATATTCAAATGTTGGTGTAACTGTAAATCTTGCTTTGACATCTGCGCAAACCATTCAAGGAACCGAAAAAGATACTATAAAAAATATAGAAAACTTAACAGGTTCAGATTATAATGACATCCTAAAAGGAAGTACACTGTCTAATACTATAAATGGATTAGATGGTAATGATACTATAATAGCAGGCACTGGTAAAACAAATGATATATTTGATGGTGGAGATGGAATAGATACTATATCTTATGAACAAGCAACATCTCTTGTAACCATTGATTTATCAAATATTTCTTCTCAAGTAACAACAGGTTCAGGAAGTGACACTATAACTAACTTTGAGAACCTAACAGGTTCTAAATACAACGATACACTAAATGGAGATAGTAATAGTAATATTATACTTGGTGGAGCAGGTAATGATACCATTAATGGCAATGGCGGTAATGATACACTTGATGGTGGAGCAGGGAATGATATATTTATTTTTGATCAAGTATTGAGTATAGACAATATTGATACAATACTAAATTTTTCATCAGTATATGATACTATCAAAATAGACGATTCAATTTTTGATGTATTTACTAATCTTGGTACAATACTACAAAGTAATTTATTTTCTAGTATAGATGGAAATGCATTAGATGGAGATGATTATATATTATATAACACTACAACTGGCGAATTGAGTTATGATAATGACGGAAGTGGTAGTAATGCCGCTTTGGTTTTTGCTACACTGGGAACAACGTTACATCCAACTATTAGTTATACTGATTTCGTTGTGATATAAGTTAAAAATAATTAGACAATATTTTTTCTTATATAGTAATTTTATTTTATTTTAATTTTAATTGCACTACTATAATAAATGAATGAATTCATTTATTCATTAAACATGCTTTAGTCGCATCTCTTCTTAAATTTATTTTCTACATAGCAAGAACGAGTATGGGTCTATTTTTTCTCTTTAGATATCGAATCACTATATAAAAGGATAAATTATGTGGAAAGTAAAAAATAATTTTGGATTTGAAGAAAGTGAATCAGTGGCAAATAATATATTTTTAAATGAATATTATAACAATATACACAATGTCTATGAATTACAAAGTCAACAAAGTACATATATAAATAAATCTGATAATGCATATATCTTATATGATTCAGATAAGACAACTAAAATATCCGATATTCTCTCTATTGCCCAAGCAAAATTGTGTTTTATGGACACAAGTAGTGGTTGTTATAAAGAGATAGATTCAAACTATGATTTTCAAATTGATGCCATTGAAAAAACCATAACAATAGCAGGCGATGAAATAGAAACAACAATAGTCCAGTCATATGATATTATTGGATTGAACGATTTAAGAAATGATCCAGAATTTGCAGGGATGGATGGTAGTGGTTTTGCAATAGCAATAATTGATAGTGGGATTGATTTAGATCATAGTTTTTTTGGTCCAGATGAGAATAATGATGGAATATCGGATAGGATAGTATATGGCTATGATTTTACCGATGAAGGTGATAATACAGTAAATGATGAAAGGGGTCATGGAACTGCCATAAGTTCTGTTGCTGCTTCGAGTGATTTGCAGTATCCAGGGGTAGCTTCAGGTGCTGATATAGTAGCATTACAAATTCTAGGCACAACCTCATATATTCATTTAGAAGAAGCTTTGCAATGGTTGATAGAAAATGCAACAGAATATAATATTGTTGCAGCTAATATCTCTTTAGGTGGAGCATTCGTTAAAGAGGACTATATTTCCTATCTTTCGGATGAACTTGCAACTTTAAAAAATATGGGTGTTATGGTTGTAGTTAGTGCTGGTAATGACTATTATAGCTATCAAGAAGAGGGAGTTTCTGATTATGCAGCAGACCCAAGTGTCATATCTGTAGGTGCTGTTTATAATGGAGATTTTGGACCAGTTTCATATCAAAATGGAGGAGTAGATTATACAACAGATGCATATAGAATAACATCTTTTTCTAATAGAAGTGAGACATTGGTAGATATTTTTGCTCCAGGAGCTTTTATTACAGTAGCCAATATTAATGGAGGTATTGGTAATTTTGCAGGGACTAGTTTGTCGGCTCCTTTTATAACAGGTTTGGTTGCTTTAGCACAAGAAATAGCCATGAGAGACTTAGGAAGATTGCTAACACAAGAAGAATTTGTATCTTTAATGGTAAGTACTGGGACAAGCATTATAGATGGTGATGACGAAGATGATAACGTTATTAACACTGGAAAAACATATGAAGTTGTTAATGTGTATGAGTTCGCAAAAGCAATTAAATCTTTAATCGGAAACATTAATGGCACAAGTGGAGATGATATCATTAATGGCACAAGTGGAGATGATATCATTAATGGATATGCAGGCAATGATACCATAGATGGTGGCTTAGGGAATGATCTTTTAATCGGAGGGGATGGAATAGATACCATCTCTTATGTAACTTCATCTCAAGCCGTAAGTATTGATTTATCACTTACAAATTCTCAAGATACATTAGGTGCTGGAATAGATACAATAACTGACTTTGAGAATATAACAGGTTCAAATTATGATGATACACTAAAAGGAAACAATCTGGGCAACATAATTATTGGTGGTCTTGGTAATGATATTATTACAGGAGGTCTTGCCGATGATACGCTTAATGGTGGAGATGGAATAGATACAGTAAGCTATCAAAGTTCAACGACTGGAGTAACTGTAAACCTTGCCACAATTACTGCTCAAAATACAGTAGGAGCAGGAACTGATACCATTTCTAACTTCGAAAACCTAGTAGGCTCAGATTATAATGACACTCTAACTGGCAATAGTTTAAATAATATTTTAGAAGGCGGTTTAGGTAATGACATAATAAATGGTGGAATTGGAATAGATACTCTTAGTGGCGAAGTAGGATCCGATATATTTATTTTTAATACAGCACTTAGTTCTTCTACAAATATGGATACCATTTTGGATTTTTCACATACTTATGATACTATTAAATTAGAAAATTCGATATTTAAAAAACTTATAATTTCAGGAACATTAAATAGTATGTATTTTAGAGCAAATAGCACAGGAGCCGCAATAGACTATAATGATTATATATTATATAACACAACAACTGGAGATTTAAGTTATGATGCTGATGGGAGTGGAAGGGGTGCTGCTATAGTATTTGCAACATTATCAAATATACCAACAGATTTAACTTATAATGATTTTGTTGTGATATAAAATTTATAAATATCAATTTAATTTGAATAGAATCTGATTGATATTTAGATTGTTTTTATTGCAAAATATTGCAATTTCTTTAAATGGTATTTTCTTTCTTTTTTTCATAACAGCGAAGTATTGTGCATCTAGCTCAAGTGCTAAAGCAATATCTTTGTCATATATCTTTTGCATTGAATTGCTATTTGATAATACAGCTCTTAATCTTTTTATAATGTCATCAAATTCCATAAAACCTCTTTGTATATTTATGGAATTATAGATGATATTTTGGTTTGTTTCTATTTTTATGGCAAATTGTAATATTTTATAGGTTAGAGCTATCAATAGTGATAACTGTATGAACATTTCCTCTTGGGTTAAAATCGGCTACTAACTTCATCCATTTTGGTTCTAAATTTTTATACAAAGCATCAAATATTTCATTTGCTGAGTTTTCATGTGAAATATGTTTATTCATAAAAGAGTTTATATATAATTTTAGAGCTTTTAGCTCTATTACTTTTTCATTTGGCTGATACCAAATGTGCATTTTTGCGAAATCAGGATATCCAGATCTCGGACATTTGCACATAAACTCAGGAAGCTCTATATCTATAGTATATGTTTTTTTATGTTCATTGGGCCAGTAATTTTCATTTTTGTTGATGTCAAAATTTATTATCTCTTCTTCGCCGTACTTCAAATATCATTCTCCATGCCGTTATTTTTTAAAAATTCATCTTCATAAAGTGGTTTATGAACTTCAAACCCTTGTATATAATCAATATCAAATGCTTCTAATAACTCTTTTTGTTCTCTTTTATCTACCCATTTTGCAATAGTTATAATAGAATTTTTCTTTGACATTTCAATCATACTGGCTAAAATGGAACTCGTTTTATCATCATAAATATTTTGCGTATAATCTCTATCAAATTGAATCATATCAAATTTGAAATGTCTCAAATAATCCATAGATGCATTTGAAGAGCCAAAATTATCTATGCAAATTCTTACTCCTTCATCTCTTAGAGTTTCAAGAATTTTTAAATATCCACTTAAATCATGATGTGTTTTTTTCTCGTATAACTGTATTATTATTCTGCTCGGATTAATTTTACTTGATTTTATAACTTTGAGTAATTTTTTTTGGAATCCAGCATCTCTTAATGAAAATGGAGATAAATTAAAAGCTATGGATATATCATCATTCACTTTTTCTAGTAGACTTATAATATGTTTGGCTATAGTCAAGTCATATTCTCTACTTAGCCCAAGACTATTTAAAATTGGTAAGTAAAACCTTGGTAATAAATCTTCACTATTGTTTGCTTTTAGTTTAACAAAAACTTCATAAATATTTATATTATTGTCTTTTAGCTTCATGAGCGGTTTGTATGTAAAAAGAAGATTTTTATGCTCAAGTGCTTGAAGTGTTATTTTTTCCAAGTCTTCAATTTTAATATCATTTTCTAAATTGTCATTTTTTGAAGTACTTTTTTGTATTTTAATCAAATCTTTTAAATAGAGAATTGTTTTGTCATATAGCTTTGCACAGTCTGTAATAGCAAAGTTGTATTCTACATCTATGGTGTTTATTTTTTTATTTTTGTCTATAAAAATTTTTATAGCATCAAGCAATTTTTCTTTATCATCACCTTTTGTAGCTATAAGAAAACCATTATGATTTCTTCTACCCATTATGGTAAATTTGAAGTTATCTTGATTGAGCGATATATTCAGTTTTTTAACCAAAATTTTTAACATATTTTCTATTTCAAAAGTATTATAAAATTCCTCAATAGTGTCAAAATTACTAATTTCAATAAGAGCCATAACATCTATTTTATTTTTTTTTGCTACTTTTATGAAAGATTGCTCTTTAAATATATTTGTGACATCATCTAACATTTTTTCAGATGCACTAAGTTCTATTATAAAAAATATAAAATAAACTGTAATGAAAGACATTGCAACAAATAGCACTATTGCTAGAGTATTTAATATAATGTTTTCTTCTTGAAAAATACTATATATAATCAAACCAAGCAATGCTAAAATAGGAAGCCCGGCCCTAAGTGCAAGTTTAAATTTTCTTTCTCTTTCGATTTTTTGTGAAATTAACATTTATACATCCAAGTGTTTTACATCTTTTGCATGGGCTTCGATGTAATTTCTTCTAGGTTCTACTTCATCGCCCATAAATAGTGTAAATACTTCGCTTGCAGTATCAACATCATCTATTTTTACTTGCAAAAGTCTTCTATTTTCTGGCATCATTGTAGTTTCCCATAATTGTTCTGGGTTCATTTCCCCAAGACCTTTATATCTTTGTATATAAGCACCTTTTTTTGCAGATGCTTCTATTTGACCCAGCATTTCAAGTAAATCTTTACCTTCAAATTCTTCTGTTGTGTGATCAACAATTTTTTTGTATATATAAAGAGCTTCATTATAGTGAGGATTTGTAAATAAATTATCATCAATGACTAGTTCTTCGAGCCCATCATCTGTTTGAACAAATAGATGAATTCTCTCTTCATTGGCAGAGTGGTTAAGTATATTGAAACCTAAATTTTCTATATATGTTTTTAAATTTTTCAAAAGAGCATTATTGTCAGTAATAATATCAGGATTTTCTATCATATACCTAATAACCTGAGGAAGAGAAAATCTTTTTTCGAGTTCTTTGAGTGTCATTTTATAATATGATACTAACTTAAATAAATCAGCCAAATCGTTAAAGCCCATAGTAGAAGCTTCTATATCGGATATTCCATTTTCTATTAAATAATCATTCAATGCTTTATCATCTTTTAGGTAAGTTTCATTTTTACCTTTTTTATATCTATATAGAGGTGGTTGGGCTAAATAAAGATATCCATTTTGCACAATTGGTTTTAAGAATCTAAAGAAAAATGTCATCAATAGTGTTTGTATATGACTTCCATCAACATCGGCATCGGTCATAATAATAATTCTATGATATCTGAGTTTTTCTTCATTAAACTCATCTCCAATTCCACATCCAAGAGCCGTTATCATATTTTTTATCTCATCTGATTGAAGTACTTTTTCAAGTCTTGCTTTTTCAACATTTAAAATTTTACCTTTTAATGGCAATATAGCTTGAAAAACTCTATCTCTTCCTTGTTTTGCAGATCCGCCGGCAGAATCTCCTTCCACCAGATACAGCTCACATTCTTTTGGATCCTTACTCTGACAGTCTGCAAGTTTACCAGGAAGGGTTCCTATACTCATAGATTCTTTTCTTTTTACTAAGTCTTTTGCTCTTTTTGCGGCATCTCTACCTCTTGCGGCAAGTAGTACATGAGCCATTATCTCTTTTGCTTCAAGTGGTATCTCTTCTAAGTATCTGTTAAAATTTGCAGAAAAGAATTTTTGAACCAAAGGTCTTACATAACTTGAACCTAGTTTTCCTTTAGTTTGACCTTCAAATTGAGGTTCAGGAACTCTAACAGAAACAATGGCAACTAAACCTTCCGCGGCATCTTCGCCTGTAATTTTCGTGCTTTTTTCTTTTGCGTTTGCATTTTTTTCTATATAGCTTGAAAGTGATCTTGTAAGCCCAGCTCTAAATCCAGCTTCATGTGTACCACCATCTGGAGTTTTGATATTATTTACAAAAGATAACACCAAGTCTGTATCGCTGTCATTGTACATTATAGCAATGTCAATTTCTATATCTTCATCTTTACCTTGAAAAAATTGTGCTGATGACAAAGGAGTCTTTTTATTCATATCTTCTACAAACTGTTTTAAGCCGCCTTCAAAATGAAATGTCTCTTTTGTATCATCTCTTTCATCATTAAAAATAATACTTATTTTAGGATTTAGATAAGCTAATTCTTTAAATCTCTTCATGAGAATATTTTTATCAAATACATTGCCTTCTGTGAAGATTGTTTCATCTGGCCAAAATTCTACTTTTGTACCTTTTTTCTTTGTGTCGCCAGTAATACTTAGGATATCTTGAGGAATACCTTTGGCAAAAGTTTGCTCATGTATGTGACCATCTCTAGAAACAGTAAGTCTTAGCTCGCGAGATAGTGCATTAACAACTGATACACCAACACCATGTAGTCCACCAGATACTTTATAGGTATCTTTATCAAATTTTCCACCAGCATGAAGTACGGTTAGTACAACAGTAGCAGCTGAAATTTTTTCAGTTGGATGTTCTGATACTGGGATACCTCTACCATTGTCTTCAACAACAGCAGATCCCTCTTTTGTAAGTGTTACTTTTATCGTATCACAGTACCCAGCCATTGCTTCATCTATGGAGTTATCAACAACCTCATATACTAGATGGTGAAGACCTCTTATTGATGTATCACCTATGTACATCCCTGGTCTTTTTCTAACTGCTTCAAGTCCTTTTAGAACCTTGATATTACCTGCGCCATAATTGTTTTCCATACCACAAACTCCATATATAAACTAAATTAATTATACCCAAAATATTCTTTCTTTGGGTATAATTAATTTGAAAGTATTTTTCAATATTTTAAACATCAAAGAAGAATAATGGAGACACTCTTTATCCAGAATACTATTTTATCCATAGTTTTAGGTTTTTTGATAGGATTGCAAAGAGAAATGCACATCATTTATTCCCAAAAAGATAGAGATTTTGGTGGGACAAGAACTTTTGCCATAATATCTCTCCTCGGATTTTTGAGTGGATGGATTAATGAAATTTTCCCATATACATTTGTTGTTTTTATTGTAATGTTTTCTTTGATGTTGACAGTAGCTTATGTGGTAAACAGCATAAGCGGTTCTCATAAAGGTACGACAACCGAATTTGCCGCAATGGTTGTGTTTATAATCGGAGCTCTATTAAATTTTTCTACACCAATTGTAGCCGTTTTTTTAACAATAATAATAATGTTTTTATTGAATCTAAAAGAACAAATTCAAGATTATGAAAAAAATTTAACAAAGCAAGATTTTGCTGCAACAGTGTTTTTTTTATTGATGACATTTGTTATTTTACCAATTTTGCCAAATCGCCCCATAGATTCATATGGACTTATAAATCTTTATAAAATATGGATAATGGTTGTTGTTGTAGCTGGAATTTCGTTTTTTGGTTATATCGCAATAAAATTACTAAAAACAAAAAAAGGAATTGCAGTAGCTGGAATTTTTGGAGGATTAATATCTTCAACAGCTGTTGCAATGAGCATGGCAAGAAAAATACATGAAAATGGATTATTGGCTAAAAATCTTGCCATTGCAATAGCACTTGCTTCTTCTGTGATGATCATCAGAATAGGATTAATATTATGGACATTTAATTCAAATCTTGCAAAAATTTTAATAGTTCCACTATTAATAGGATTAGTTACTGGTTTGGGTTATATACTGTTTATATATTCTAAAATAGAAAAAGGTCAAAACATTTCTAGTGAAATTGAGTTTAAAAATCCATACGATTTCAAAGAAGCACTTTTTATGGGGGTTGTATTTGGGTTTGTATTGGCTTTAGTAGAGCTTACAAATAGGTATAGCGGCTCGTACGGCGTATACCTAATCTCTTTTTTATCTGGTATGGCGGATGCGGATGCTATTGTTCTTTCATTATCTTCACTTTCAAGTAATGGATTGAGTTTGGACGTTGCATATATTGCTATTGTTATTGCTTTGGTAAGTAATACAATAGCAAAGCTAGGATTAGTTTTATTTCTTGGGAATAAGACTATTTTTAAAGAAGTCCTTATATACTATTTGATTTCAGTTGGAAGTTTAGTAATTAGTGCCTGGTGGCTTGCAGCTAGTGGTTGGCTATCATAATTCTCCATTTTGTCTCTTTTTGGAGATAAGAGTAGAGATACTTTTATGGTCCATTATTTGATTATCCAAGAAATAATCAATAGCGATTCTTCCTACCATTGCTGAATTATCAGAACAGTATTTTAACTCTACAAAATGCTGTTTTATGTTTAATTTATCACATAAAGAAGCAAAAGTATCTCTTATGGATTGATTGGCAGCAGCTCCACCCACTATAGCAAAATCTTTTATATTTTGAGCAGACATTATTTTTTTACTTTTCTGTAAAAGATGAGCAGTTATAGCTTTTTGAAAAGATGCAGAGATATCGCATCTATCTTTGTAGCTTAAATTGTCAGCTCCACCAAGCTCTTCTATTTTCACTCGAATAGCATTTTTTAATCCAGAGAGAGAGAAAGCTAGCAATGGAGAGTTTGAAAGTGGCACAGGGAAGTTAAATCTATTTTCATCGCCTAAAACTGCCAATTTTTCTATCTGAGGTCCTCCTGGATAATCTAAATCCATCATTTTTGCACATTTATCAAAGCTTTCCCCTATACTGTCATCCATTGTTGATGCTAGGATTTGCATTGAGTTTAATGACTCTACTTTTACTATCATTGTATGTCCGCCAGATATTAACAATACAAGAATTGGAAATATAGTTTCTTTCTCTATAAATAAAGAGTAAATATGAGCTTTTAAATGATTAATTGCAATTATTGGGATATCTAGCATGGCAGAGACTGTTTTTGCCATTTCGACACCTTCCATAAGTGTAACTCCAAGTCCAGGACCATTTGTAACAGCAACTGCTCTAAGTTTTGGGAAAAACTCTTTTGTCTCTTCTAGTATTTTTGGCAGAGCAACCGCATGAAGTCTTGAGGCAAGTTCTGGTACAACACCTCCAAATTCACTATGCTCTCTCTCTTGAGAGATTTTTTTATAAAATAAAAGTTTTTTACTTTTAACTTCTGTTACAGATATAGAGCTATCATCACAACTACTCTCGATGCTCAAAATCATTTTTTTCTCCCTAGTAATTTTTCCATATATTCCCATTTTCCAAATCCACTGTCACTATTGATGTGTCCAGCATCATGTAATATTTCTAGATTTATATTATACTTGTTTGCTAAATTTTGAGCTTCGTCCATTTTCATATAAGGATCATTATCTGATACTATAAAATTTATTTTTAAAGCATTCAGAGAATACGGAAGAGGGCATGGAAAAAAACTTTTTACAGTTTCTATTTTAGTATCTAAACTAGGAGGAGATACCAAAATTAAATGATCTATTTTATATGCATTTTCATTTGCTAGCCAAAACCAAAGTATACATGCCAAAGAGTGACATACAACCGTATTTGGTTTAAATTCAGCCAATATTTGTTTAGTTTGTTCTAACCATCTATGTTTGGTAGGAAAGTGTGGATTGTCAAGTAGTGGAAAAGATACTGTGCCATAATCACAAGCTAAGCTTGAGGCAAGCTGGGCTTGCCAGTGCGGATAATCACTTCCTCCCCATCCATGAAGTATCAATACCCTATTTGTTAACATAGTCTCTTACTTCTTTGTTTATTATTATTGTCTCTTCAATGTTGCTTGGTTTTAAATAATCAAATTTTTTATAAGCATCAAGGACAATTTTACTTATTCCTATAAATGAACATTTTCCGCTTTTGTACTTTTCTATCGCTTCTTCATTTGCTGCATTTATCACGACACCAAGGTGTGGTTTTGCCAAAATTTCATCTTTTATTTGCCATATCGGGTAACGCGCAGTTTCTATAGGTAGAAATTCAATAGCACCTATTTTAAGAAGATCAACAGGTTTTAATAATTCACTTTTCACATCCCCAAGAAGTGCAAAAGCAATTGGGAGTTTCATGTCAACACCAGCCAAATGTGCTGTAGTAGAGCCATCAACAAATTCCACAAGAGCATGTATGATAGATTTTTTCTCTATTACAGCATCTATGTTTGTAGTATTAAAAAGCCATGCGGCTTCAAGTAATTCAAATAGTTTATTTGTCATTGTTGCACTGTCTATAGTTATTTTGCTACCCATAGACCAGTTTGGGTGATTTAGTGCATCTTTTAGAGTCGCATCTTTTATCTTTTCTATATCCCAATCTCTAAAAGCTCCACCACTTGCGGTTATATATAATTTATTAAATTTTTTATTTTGTGCTAAATACCAAAGTCCAAAATGCTCACTGTCAATAGGTGTTATTTTTGAAATATCTATCAAATGTCCAGCAACAACAAGTGATTCTTTATTTGCAAGTGCAACTTTTTTACCAAGTTTTATAGAGTGTAATGTTGGCATCAGTCCTGCATATCCCACGAGTGCATTTACAATAGTTTCACTTTCGCACTTGGAGAGCATATCGAGTATCTCTTCTTCACCACAAAAAATATTTGTATGATTTACTAGATGCTTCTTATCACTCTCTTTTATACCCACATATTTTGGTTTATATATACTAATTTGTTCATTTAAAAGTGAGATATTATCTCCTGCAACTAAAGCTTCAATTTTTATATTAAAACGAGATGCTATTGCAAGCGTATTAAGCCCAATAGAGCCAGTGGAACCTAGTATTACAATCATTTATGAAGGCAAAGCACGAAGGGCGATTACCATCATAACAACACCAAAAAGGTATCCATCTATTCTATCGAGTATTCCCCCGTGTCCTGGTAAAATATTACCGCTATCTTTAACACCAGCTTCTCGTTTTAAATAACTTTCAAAAAGATCTCCAAATACAGATGCTATGGATATGGCTAGTGATACCATTATAGATTTTGATAAACTATAAGTATATAATCCTATCAATGTACCTATGGCTGTAGCTATCAAAACACCGCCTACTACACCTTCTAAAGTTTTGTTTGGTGACGTAGAGGAGAACTTAGTTCTACCTATGGTTTTTCCAACAAAAAATGCTCCAATATCAGTAAGTGAAACTGTTATTAAGAGCCAAAACATATGGCTTACACCATAATCTTTATATAATGTTAAAAAGAACATAGCTCCTATCGTAGGATATAAAAAAGGCAAAAGAAGTCTTTTGTCAAAATTATGAAAATATGCCAAACTAGCACCAAATATAATCGCAATAAGGAAAAACATATCGTCTGGACTTGGATAAAAGTATGCAGTTATCCATAAAAATAGAGCCCAAAAATATGTAGATGGAAACTCAAGTTTATAGAGTTTCATTGCTTCATAAAATGCGAACATATAAATAATGCCTAAAAATAACCACATAATAAATAGATTATCTATAAATCCGATAAATGCAACAAACCCAAGTAGAGCAAATCCAGTCATCCATCTTTCTTGATAATCTGTAAAAAGTCTTTTCATTCTTTAATAGTCCTATAAAATATATTACATAATTATATCATATATCGTGTTAAGTTCTTATCTCAATACCTTCTTTTCTTGTATATGTTGAGTCATAATTTGTATAAAAAACATTTGCATCTTCTCCAGGCTTTACAAATTTCCTTTTTGTATAATCAACTACATAATCACCAGCATTTTTGACAGAGTATTCAACACAAAGGTGTGCAGCATTTTTTATGACACTATCAGGAACGCTTTGCTTATCTGTTTTTATGATGACATGAGAAGATGAGACATCTCTTATGTGCATCCATATATCGTTTGATTTTGATATTTCAAGCAGTGTTTTGTTTTCATTTTGATTTCTACCGATATAAACTTTGTATCCTTCTATCCATACAACATTTAGATTTTCATCAACACTTTTTGATTTTTTTTGTGATGATTTTTGTGGAATAAAATATGAGAGTTGCTCGTACTCTTTTGCATTTTGTATTAAATTTATAGTTGTTTCTAAAAAGTCAAGTTTTTCATTTATATTTTCTTTTTGGATATGCATATGCAATGCTCTTTTTTTTGCTTTTTTTGCTTTATTGAAAAAATAATTACCCATCTTATTTATATTGATATTTTTTGGCAATGGTATAGATATAGGATTTCCATCAAAATCGAAAGTATCAAATTTCAAGCTATATGGAATTATTTGATTTAGATTTGACAATATGATGGTTCCGTATAGATTATTTACTCTAGACTCATTTTCTAACTCTTCTATTTTTGGCATAGATTTTAATATATTTTTTAAACTCTTTTGTTTTGTTAACATAGATGAGAGTAGTTTGTGTTTTACATTGTCTATTTTTGATTTTTGATTATTTTCATAATTTTGAACCATAATATTTTCTATATCTATTTGTAAGATGTCATCTTTTTGTACCCTTGGAATGAGTGGAAGTAGTTTAACATTGGGTCTAATAACCCTAAAAGATTTTGAACTATCTATGTGCCTTAAGGCTTCTATGATAATTTCGTCTTCATTTAAGATAATAATATTTGTAAATTTACCAGTGAATTCAAACTGCAAATAACAAGTTTGTGTTTTATAGCTATTTTTTGTTTGAAGTGTAAATCTAAGCACTCTATCATTTGATACTATATCAATACTTATAATTTTACTATTTGTTACAAGTTGTTCCAAAAGATTATCAAAAGGTGCATTGTAGTTTTGAAGAAATGTTCTTTGTTTTGCTTTATAAACACTACTATTTCCACGACTCATTACAAATCCATATTCATAATCTTTATCAAATCTGAGTATTACAGTATTGTCATCTACTCTTTTTGCTCTATAGATAGTATCAAAAGTTTTTAGATAAGACTGCAGGGCAAGTAACTGGCTATAATTCACATATACTCCTTGTATGGGTGGTATTTTACCCTATTTTTGGTATAATCTCACAATTTTATACTTAGGAATATATATGGGACAAACTATTACTGAAAAGATATTTTCAGCTCATGCTGGACATGATGTAAAAGCTGGAGAAATTGTAAGAGTTGATATTGATATGATTATAGGGAATGATATAACAACTCCTATTTCTATACGCGCTTACGAAGAGAGTGGAGCAACAAAACTAGCTCGTCCTGATAATTTCTGTATAGTTATGGATCACTACATTCCAGCAAAAGATATAGCATCAGCAAATCAAGCAAAAATTAGTAGAGATTTTGCGTACAAACATGACTTGAAGAACTTTTTTGATGAAAAAGATATGGGGATAGAACATGCACTTTTGCCTGAAAAAGGTCTTGTGGTTCCAGGAGATGTTATAATCGGAGCAGATAGTCATACCTGTACGCACGGAGCACTTGGTGCATTTAGCACAGGTATGGGTAGTACAGATTTGGCTTTTGGAATGATAACAGGTGGGAACTGGTTTAAAGTTCCAGAATCTATCAAAGTAGAGCTTATTGGTAAGCCTGCTAAACATATATATGGCAAAGATATAATCTTAGAAGTCATTAGACAGATTGGTGTGGATGGAGCTTTGTATAAAGCATTAGAGTTTGTAGGAGATGGAGTTGCATACCTTGGTATGGCTGATAGATTTTCGATTTGCAATATGGCTATCGAGGCAGGAGCAAAGAGCGGAATTATCGCAGTTGATGAAGTAACATTAGCTTATCTTGAAGAGAGACGTGCAGCAAATGGAAAATTAAGAGATGAGCCAAAAATTTATTATTCAGATTCCAATGCCTCTTATGTTCAAACTTTAAGAATCGAACTTGATAAACTTTCTCCAGTAATCGCTTATCCATTTTTACCATCAAATGGTAAAAGTATAGAGCAAGCTGTTGCTGATGATATAAAAATAGACCAAGTAATGATAGGAAGTTGCACCAATGGAAGATTAGAAGATTTACGCATTGCAGCATCTATAATGAAAGGCAAAAGAGTTGCAAGACATACCAGAATGATAGTAACGCCTGCAACGCAAAAGATTTTTATGCAAGCTGAAAAAGAAGGACTCATAGATATACTCATAGAAGCCGGAGCAGTTGTAAGCAATCCAACTTGTGGAGCATGTTTGGGCGGTTATATGGGCATACTTGGCGATGGAGAGAGATGTGTAGCTACTACTAACCGTAACTTTGTAGGTAGAATGGGCGCGAGAACTAGTGAGATTTACCTAGCAAACTCTGCTGTTGCAGCCGCAAGTGCCATTGCCGGAAAAATTGTAGACCCTAGAACTTAATATTTTTTATAGCATAGAAAAAATATAATGATATTGCACTCATGATAAGTAGTGCTGGAGCAAAGAAAAGCGATGTAATTTTTGTCAGTGTTGCCATGATAGCAGGAGTGGTGCCTCCTACTATTCCAGACGCAATCCCAAGAATTAAAGCTGTAAAAGAAGCCCTATATCCATGTTTGTCTATAGCATTTACACATAGTGCAAAGATAGGAGCTTGAGCTGAACAAAGAAGTATCGTCATAACAAAAATAGCTACAGAGCTCATAATAATATCTCCTTTTGACATAAGCCAAAAAAGAGGTATTATCAAGACAAAAGTAAACAAAAATGATATATGTATTACTTTTTTTGAGCCTATTTTGTCTGCTATCATAGCCATCAATGGAATTAATACAACCCCAAGTGCAATAGAGAAAGTATTTAATCTTGATGCTACTTCTTTTGTGAGTCCGCCATATGTTTCAAGCCACAGAGGAAGATAAATAAATAGAGTATAGTAAAATATCCAAATAGCACTTGCCATTATCAAAAAATACCAAAAAAGAGAACGATAATTTTTCATTATTTCAAAAAGTGGAATCTCTTTACTTTCGATAGCCTCATATCCACTCTCTAGATTTTTTCTAAGCATAAAGCCTATTATTGTTAAAACTATACTAAACAAGAAAGGCACTCTCCATGCCCAAGAAACCATCTCTTGTTCTCCGTACATAAAAAGCAAAAGTGTACATACTGCAGAACCTATCGCCATTCCTAGTTTTGCTCCTAAAGATACAAAAGAGCCATATAAATTTTGATTTTCTTTTGGAGATTCTTCAATAAGATAAACAATAGAACTTGAGTACTCTCCACCAACAGAAAAACCTTGTATCATTCGTAGAATTACGAGCAAAATAGGTGCTAAAATTCCAACTTGTGCATATGTAGGCAAAAAACCGATAAAAAATGTAGGGAATGCCATCATGGCAAGAGATCCAAAAAGTGCATATTTGCGATTTACTTTATCCCCTATATGCCCAAAAAATATAGCTCCAATAGGACGCATTACCATTCCTGCTGCAAAAGCTCCTAGTGAGCCAAGGATTGAGATAAATGGGTCATTTGAGGGGAAAAATAGTTGCCCCATAACAGTAGCCAAAAATCCAATAAGTGCAAAATCATAATACTCTATAACATTGCCTATAATCCCAGCTGCTATAATACGCCATTTTGCTTTGTGTTTCAACATACACTTATCCGTTTTTGTCTGATTTGATATATTTTACCCAAATAACTTACATAAAGCCAACAAGGCTATAATTCTCTTATATAAACAAAGGCTTCATATATGGCACATTTTTTAGAAAAATTAGAAGACAAAGATAAAATAGCACTTAGAGATGAACTTCTTGTTTTTGCGGATGTATTGGGCGGTAAAAATGCTTTTTTGAAAATATTAGAAAGCATACGCCACTCATCGCCTCATCCTTTGGTATCTAAAGATCCAATACTTAGATTTGTTGGTGGATATATAAAATGGAATAAAAATGTACATAAAAATAACCTCATGCTTTTAAGCATAAGAATGAATGCTAGAAGTGATGAAGTTCAAAATCTTATGCCAGAAAAGTCTGATAAATCATATAGAAATAGTTTTAATATGCTTCGTTCTCTTTCGCCTCTTACATTTGAAGTGGTATTAAACAAAGATCCACAAAAAACAGTTTTTAATTTCAAAATGTTTGATATTATTGACAATGAAACTACAAATATGAACAAGATATTTGAGATTATTTTCTTTTCTCCCATAAATATGGTAAAAAAACTCCTTAGTTTTGAAGATAAAGAAATTGAGACGTCTGATTAATTAAAATCAAATCCACCAAAGCCAAAATCCATATTTGCAAAATTTGGATCGCTGTATCCGCTTTGCACACTTATACTTCTTAAGTTCATAATATCCATTTTTGGATCAATCCCTTGAGGACAAACGAGAGTGCACTCTCCACAAAGCGTACAATCCCAAACACCATTCGTCTGGATTGCATCAATGCTTGTTTTATTTTCATTTGATTGGAGTGTATAACGATAAACTTTTGTTAGCGTAAAAGGTCCTAAGAAATCACTATTAACCGCCATCACAGGACAAGCCGAGTAACAGCTGTCGCACAATATACAGTCGCTCTGTACTATAACTTTTGGCGAATTTTCAAGTCTAGCTTCACCATGAAGCTGGGCATTGGCAGTAGAAAGAGTTTTGTGAGATTTAGTTTTGTCAACTATCAAATCTCTTTGCACTTCATGATAATTTAATGGTTCTATCATATCGCCATCATTTGGTTTATAGCTACATGCAAGTTTTGCTTTTCCATTAACCATCACCGCACAACTTCCGCAAACACCAGAACGGCAAACACCACTGAAAGATAAAGTCGGATCAATAGTGGTTTTTATTTTTAGAAAGTTTTCTAAAAGTGTCAACCCTTCAAAAATAGGATAACTCATCTCAATACTTTGAGGTTCTTTGTGTTTATCAAATCTTTTTATTGTTATATTCATTTGATATCCTTAAACTCGGCACAAAGTACACCGTCCTCTTTCCAAAAAATACTATGAGATTTAAAGGTATCGTTAGTTTGAGGATAGTCTTCTCTATAGTGAGCACCTCGGCTTTCACATCTATGTAATGCACCAACAAGTAACATTTCAGCAACCTCCAAAGTGTTGCCAAATTCTATAAAATCGATTAAATTTGTATTGAACTCTTTTGACTTATCGCTTATCCCCATAAAAGTAAACTCTTTTTGCATTTGTCTCAGAGCCGCAAGAACTCCTTTAAGCCCCATATCGTTTCTCATAACTCCCGCATTGTGATAAAGAATCTTTCCTAAAAACTCTCTTTTTTCATAGAAATTGATTTGATTTGTAAAAGTGTTATAAACAGCATTGATAAATGCTTTATCTTTTGCTAATTGACTATGTTGACTTAAAGTATTTTTTGGAGTGTAATTGGTAGCATTTTCGCCAGCCATCATTCCCATGGAGATGATTTCCAAAAGCGAGTTACCACCAAGACGATTTGCGCCATGGATGTGTGCATTTGAGCATTCGCCAACAGCAAAACATCCTTTAAGCCCATTTGTTTGTAATTTTTGATCTACTTCTATGCCACCCATTGTGTAGTGAGCTACACTTTTGACTGGAATGAGATCAGTAGCCATATCAAGATCTTCGTGTATTTTACAAAGTTTGAGTTCTTGAGGAAGAAGATGAGATAATTTTTCACTTCTAAGATGTCTAACATCCAAAAACACTTCTCTTTTTTCACTTATCTCTTTTGATATTGCTCTGCTAACTTCATCTCGTGGTAATAGTTCATCTATAAATCTTACACCATCACTATTGACTAGATATCCACCTTCGCCACGTGCGGCTTCACTTATAAGAATTGATGATTTTTTAAGAGCTGTCGGATGAAATTGTACAAACTCAATATCACTTGCCACACCACCAGCTCTTATGACAGAAGCTATGCCATTACCACTGCTTCCAAAGCCATTCGTCGTAAATCCATGGTAAACTCCGCTATATCCACCTGTTGCAATAATCACACTTTTAGATCGTATCTCTTGTACTTCTCCAGAGCTGATATCAAAAAAAGTTGCTCCACTAACTTCTTTGCTATCCTCATCGACTATTAAGTTCAAAAGATAATAGTTTTCTTTGAAAGTTATGTTGTTTTTTAAACATGTATCATAGAGAGTTTGCAAAATTTTTAGTCCCGTATAATCCTCAGCATAATATGTTCTTTTATTTGTACTTCCACCCATAAATCTATTTACAAGTTTTCCATTATCATCAAGACTAAATGGAACACCAAGAGCAATCAACCAGTCAAGTGCAGCATTTGATTTTTCGCACATTGTTTTTATCATAACAGGTGAACCAATGCCCCTTGAAGCCTTTATTGTATCATCTATATGAGTTTGTACATCATCATTACTTGAAGCATTAAAACCACCTTGCGCCATACACGTATTGGCATTTGTTGGTAAGGTTTTGGTTGCTACTATAACATTACATCCAAGTTCTTTTGCCTTTAGTGCCGCACTTAGTCCTGCTCCACCACTTCCGATTACAAGAATATCCGTAGTCAATCTTTTCCCTATTTTTTATATTTATTTTTGCAAAATGGTCTATTTGTCTGAAATTTTTCCAGCAATCTCAAGTGCTTTTTCTTTTGCATATTCTACTTCTCCAAATACAAGAGACACTGCCATTCTTCTACCAATATGAGATTCAGGTTTACCAAAAACTCTCACAAAGCTATCTTTGCTAAATGCACTGTTTGGAATTTCTAAAACAGGATTGTGACTTTCATTTTTGGCTTTGTATGCTCCACTAGCTCCACTTCCATAAAATGTAAAATCAAGCGGCAACCCAAGAACAGCTCGCACATGAAGTGCAAATTCGCTTTGGCTTTGCGTGATAAGCGTAACCATGCCTGTATCATGTGGACGTGGGCTTAGTTCCGAGAAATACACTTCATCACCAAGTACAAAAAACTCAACACCAAATATCCCTCTGCCACCCAAACCATCAGTTACAGCTTTTGCTATTGTCTGAGCTTTTTTAAGTGCTTCGTTGCTCATCGCCATTGGTTGCCAAGAGAGTATATAATCACCATCTTTTTGTACATGACCTATTGGCTCACAAAAAACAGTTTCATTTTCTGTTCTAGCCGTTAATAATGTTATCTCATAATCAAATTTGATAAATTCCTCGACTATAAGCTCACTCGCATCGCCTCTAGCCTCTTTTGCTATCTCCCATGAACGCTCTATATCATCCGCACTTTTAGCTATGCTTTGACCGTGTCCTGAACTACTCATAACAGGTTTTATAACACACGGATATCCAAGTCTATCCCCAGCATCTTTTAATCCTTCTAAAGTGGTTACAAATTCATATTTGCTAGTTTTTAGTTTCAAATCTTCAGAAGCAAAAACTCTTATGTTTTTTCTATTCATTGTTTTATTTACAGCTTCGGCATTTGGTATGACATGAAACCCTCGTTTTTCAGCTTCAAAAAGTGCTTCTATGCTGATAGCTTCTACTTCTGGTAAGATATATGTAGGTTTTTCTTTTTCGATGATATCGAGAATAGCATCTTTGTTTTTCATATCAACAGCATAACTACGATTGGCTACAAGATGTGCAGGAGCATTTTCGTATTTATCAACTGCTACTACTTCAACTCCAAGTCTTTGTGCTTCTATGGCAACTTCTTTGCCAAGTTCCCCACTTCCAAGTAACATGATTTTGATAGAATTTTGTTGTAATGGTGTAGTAAATTGCATATTTTCTCACTTTTGATTTATTAGTAAGATTTTAGCAAAATAGTTATTAGTGTTTGGTAATTAATATAAGTGTGAGTGTATGGATTCCTGCCTTCGCAGGAATGACATATTTTAGAGTCTTGACTCGTATCTTCTAAGAGTGTAGATCTTTTTAAGGATTTTCTTTCTTGTAGCGATTTTTTCTTTTTTACGCTTTTCAGTTTCAGTTTCGTGATACTGTCTAGCTCTCGCTTCTGTAACTATTAGATTACGGTCGCATTGTCTTTTGAATTTTCTGTAAGCATCATCAAAAGAGTCTCTTGAGTTAACAACTATTCCTGGCATAAAAATCACCCCCTTCCTTTTATAATTTTCTTCTTTTATAGAAGCATAGCTCCTATAAAATTCATCTCACTAAAGCCTTGTCTTTGACTCGGTTTTACTATCAATACATCAGAGCAAAACCCTGTTATTGCGTTTTAATGGACGGATTATACCAAAATAAGTTTAGAGTTTGTTGATAGTGATATTTTGTTATAATATAGTAAAAGTTTGCTTGCAAGGATAAAGTTATGCAAAAAGTATACGATAGCTGCTTTGATTTGGATAAGCGATGTTATGATGAGTATGGTTTAAATGAAGATATACTCATGGAACACGCAGCGAGTGGTATGGAAAATTTTATAAGAGAAAACTTTGCTATTGGTTGCTCCGTTTTGATAGTTGCGGGCAAAGGGAACAATGGTGCAGATGGAATTGCACTTGCTAGATTGTTGTATGGCGATTATGATGTAAGACTCCTTTTAGCTAGCAAGCCAACATCAGATATGGCAAAATTACAGCTCAAAAGAGCAGAAGCTGTTGGTATCAAAACAACAAAAGAGATTGCGGATGCCGATGTAGTAGTTGATGCCATATTTGGTTCTGGGCTAAAAAGAGAGCTTGATGATGAGACTATAGCTCTTGTAAATACTCTCAATGAACTTAGCGGATACAAGATAGCTTGTGATATACCAACAGGTATAAATGAGCATGGAAATATTGAAAATGTGGCTTTCAAGGCAGATGCAACATTTGCTATGGGAGCTTTGAAAAAGAGTTATTTTTTAGATAGTGTAAAAGATTTTGTAGGAGAGATAAGAGTAGTAAATCTTGGAGTCAGCCAAAAGTTATATGACATTGAAACAAAGATGTTTGTTTTAGAAAAAAATGATCTTGTATTGCCATCTAGAAAGTTGCAAAGTGCCCACAAGGGAACATTTGGTCATGTGGCTATACTTTGCGGAGAAAAAGAAGGTGCTGCTGTGATAAGTGCAAAAGCATCCATGAGATTTGGAGTAGGGCTTGCAACTCTTGTTATACAAGACAAAGTTTATACTCCACCATATCTCATGCAAAGCACCACATTGCCTGCCAATACAACTGCAATAGCTGTCGGTATGGGACTTGGCACTTTTTTCGAAGAGAGTTTTTTAGAAAAACACATAGTGTCAAATCTGCTTCCAATCGTCATAGATGCTGATGCTCTGTATTCAAAAAAAATACTTAGTGTTTTATCGCAAAAAAGAAAAATAGTAGTTACTCCTCATCCAAAAGAGTTTATATCTATGTGGAAGATATTGACTGGCGAAGAGGTAAGCGTGGATGAGCTTCAAGAAGATAGATTTGAATATGTCAAAAAATTTAGTTTACAATTTCCAAATGTGGTACTTTTGCTCAAAGGTGCAAACACCATCATTTCCTATAAGGATCAAATATACATAAATCCTCTTGGTTCATCCAAACTTAGTAAGGGTGGAAGTGGTGATGTGTTAAGCGGACTTATAGCGTCCCTGCTCGCTCAAGGATATGATGCTTTGCATTCTGCTATTCATGGTTCACTTGCTCTTACAATGGCGGCTAAAAATTTCTCTGGCTCAAGTTACGCTATGTTACCAACGGATCTGATAGATGAGATAGGCAAGTTGGAATAAGTTATAAAATTTTTGCTACAATTCGCCCATGAAAAATATAGTAATCCTTTTTAGTGGTGATGGTACAAATTTTGAGTACCTAGCCACACACTTACCACAAGACAAAATTTGTATCAAAAAAGCAATTTGTAACAATCCGAAAGCACAAGGTATCAAAAAAGCGATAAAGCACAATATTCCTTTGGAGATGATCGATTCGTCAATATATAAAAATCGCGAAGAGTTTGATGAGGTATTGGTAGAAGAGATTAAAAAAGCAGATGTTGATTTGGTTGTATTGGCTGGATTTATGAGGATACTAACTCCTGTTTTTACCAAACAAATCAAATCTATCAATCTTCATCCATCACTCCTTCCTAGACATAAAGGCACAAATGCTATAGAAAAAAGCTTTAATGATGAGTTTCGTGAGGGTGGTGTGAGTGTACATTATGTAAATGATGAACTTGACGGTGGAGAGATAATCCTTCAAAGAGAGATTTCTAAAGATGGTTTAAGCTTTGATGAGTATCATCAGAAAATAAAAAACTTAGAAAAAAAAGCTCTTTTGGATGCCATTTTGGTAGCTTTGAGTTAAATGGAGAAATTATGGATATACTAAAAATCGGAAAATATGAATTAAACAGTCGTCTAATCGTCGGAAGTGGTAAATATGATAGTTTTCAAACTACTCTTGATGCGACATTAGCTAGTGGAAGTGAACTTATCACTGTTGCAGTTAGAAGGGTAAATATTACCAATCCAGCAGAAGAAAATCTCATGACATATTTTAAAGATACAAATGTCAAGTTTTTGCCAAATAGTGCCGGATGTACAACAGCTGAAGACGCTATAACGCTATTTCGCTTAACTCGTGAGGCGACAGGGATTGACCTGATTAAACTTGAAGTTATCGGCGATACAACAAAGACGCTTTATCCTGATGTTATAGAGACTATCAAAGCTTGTGAGGTTTTGGCTCGTGATGGATTTACTATCATGGCTTATACTAGTGATGATCCTATCATGGCAAAACGCCTTGAAGATGCAGGTGCTCATGCTATCATGCCTTTGGCTTCTCCTATCGGAAGTGGACTTGGTATCCAAAACAAATTCAATATCCACTTTATCCGTGAAGCAGTAAAAGTTCCTGTTATCGTTGATGCTGGCATCGGATGTGCGAGTGATGCAAGTGTGGCGATGGAGCTAGGAGCTGATGGAGTATTGACAAATACAGCAATCGCACAGGCAAAAGATCCGATTATGATGGCAACCGCTATGAAGCATGCAGTCATGGCTGGACGAATGAGTTATCTAGCAGGTAGGATTCCGAAAAAGCCGTTTGCTACGGCATCTTCCCCAGTAGATGGTATGATATTCTGATATTTTTGCCATATTGCTTCATATAGCACTATTTTGCTCAGTCACTTACCATCAGTAAGCTCCTTTGCAAAAATAGCACTCTCTAAAACAATCTAACAAAAATATCTATACTTCGTCATTCCTGCCGTCATCCTCGCGAAGGCGGGGACAGGAATCCAGTCGATAATAAATATCTATTTTCAAACAAACCTCACACAAACTTACGATAAATCCACGAAATATCACTTTCTAACATAATCTAGTGAAAATCTTTATAATTAAATTTGCAAAAATAGCACTCTTTAGAATAAGTTTGCAAAAATATTTAAGAGTTTTTGTGAAATTATATAAATATTGTAAATTATAATTATTGTTTTAAAATAATTTAAATATAATCATTCAAATTATTTTTAAAAAGAGGAACAAATGAGACAAAAGTTAATATTACTAATTATGGCCATTTCTACAATTTTATTTTCTGGATGTGGAGAATTTTCCAATGTTAGTTTCAATGCAGAAATGAATAAAAATATCAATAAAATAGCTGTTATACCTCCTCTAAAAGAAACAAAAATAAATATTTTCTATTTCAATCATCCAGGTATGAATTTTGGATTAATTGGATCTGTTGTAGCACTTGCTGAATTTGACTCAAAAGAAAAATCCTACAATAAGCTGATAGAGTCTGAAAAATTTGATGCAAATAGTTATTTTATAGAAAAATTAAAAGGATATTTGGAAAATGATAAATATAGTATTAATTTACTTCCAGTTGAAAACAAGGAAAAATTTAAATTTTTAAAGACTTATCCAGAAGCTGATGCTGATGCATATTTGGATTTATTATGTTCTGTTGGGTATATAGCAGGAAGCCCAACATCAACATATAAACCAACTGTAAAACTAAAGGTTCGTTTGGTTAAAAAAATAGATAAAACAATAATTTACGATAAAATGATTGCAATTGGTGAGAATTATGGTTTGGATCAAAATGTAGAATATATCGGTTGCGAAGACAATAGTTGCTATAGTGATTTTTCAAAATTAAAAGAAAATCCAAAACAAAGTATCGATGGGCTCAAAATTAGTTTAGATAAAATAGCCTATCATGTGGCAAATTCTCTTAAGAAATAGGAATAACTAATGAAAAATTATTTGAAGATTTGTATAATATTGATATCATTTTTTGGTTGTGCAAAAACAAATATAGACTATGATATTGTTAGAAACAATTCCAAGATACAAACTAAAACATTAGCCACACTTTCACCTAAAAATATATCATTAAATAAAGAATATGAAGCGCAATTAGGAGATGGTGATAATGAGATAATTGATTTAAATGGAAATAGAGTTTTTGCTTCAAAATTTATTCTACCACAAGTTGATACCCCATTTTCTTTGAATATAAGCAGTTCTTCTAGCGTTGGTTTTTTTGCACCAAGAGTATTTTTTCTTGATGATAAAAGTAAAATAATACGCACAGTAGAAGCAAAAAATTTACAATTTGATAGAGGTTTCTATAAAGGAACGATTTTTATTAACACGGAATACAGTAAGATAAATTCAATAGTAGTAACACAAGATACAGAAGAGTCTAATGCAAAACATAATATTAAATATGTCGAGGGTGGTACTGTATATATTCCAATTGGAGCAGCAATGGTACCAATAACTTTTTCTTCTGGTGATTTGAATAAAACATTAAAATATTCATATGGCGGAATGGTAAAAATCACTTTAAAAGCCTACGAACCAGTAGCACTTAGTGAATAATAAGCTATTTTATTTAGCCATTATAAGGTAGCCACTTTTCTTCTTTGTCATTTTTATATATATTTTCTCTAATTATGTTTCCATTTTTATCATATTCTCTTTGAATACCATTTTGTAAGTCATTTTTATATTCTACACTTAATTGGAGTATTCCATTCTCATAAAACTTTCCTAAACCTTCTCTTTTCCCATTTTTATAGGGTATTTGAAAAACAACTCTACCTTTTCCATCATATTTTGTTGACATACCATTTTCTAAACCATTTGAGTATTCAGTTGTAAATTGCAAACTACCATCTTCTCTATATGTTTCAAAAGTATCTTGAACCTTGTTTTTAAAGTATTTAGTTTTTGATTTTATTTTGCCATTTTTATAATATGATATACTTTCACTTCTATCTTTATCGATATGTTTAAATTCACTTTCAAGTTCTCCGGTATCATAAAATGATTTCATCGCACCTACAATTTTTACGTCTTTAAAGCCATCTTTATTTATAGGGAGATTCTTTGTGTATTCTATTGTGCTTGTAGCTTTGGGTTTCCCATTATTATAGTATTCTTGTTTAGTATAAGATGGTTGTTTTATGTAGATGTTATTTAAAGAATAATAAATTAAAAAAAGAAAAATGATTCCTAGCAATACTATTATAGTACGCATTGTATGACCTCTTTTATATTTATTATGTGTGAAGTATTATATCAAATATTTATTCTAACTTTTAAGTGTATATTGATACTGATGAGGTATTCTATTTTTTATGTCTAAGGTAGCGATTTATGTTAGTATATAGACAATATGAACAATCTAACAAAAATCTCTATCTATCATTTTTGATTTTTACAACAATCTTACTTTTTCTATCATCAAGATAGCTTATTTCAAAAATATTACTATATTTTTTAAAAATATCACCCCATGTATTGGCACCATAATTTTTTGCTATAAACGATGAATTTTTATTTTTCAAATATGTTCCAACTGTAGAAATCAATGTATAATCATTTTCTTCTTTTGTACTATTAATCGCATCTTTCAATATTTCTATCAAGCCCTCATCATTACTATCGGCAGTTTTATTTTTGATAGGCAACTCAATAAAAGTAGAATATGCATTACGCAAAGATTCAGGTGTTTTCTTTTCTCCAAATCCTATAACTTCAAATCCTTTTGATTTGATGTCTATAACAAGAGATGTAAAATCACTATCACTTGAGACAAGTGCTATCACATCAATTTTAGAAGAAATCATAGTATTCATAACATCTATTACCATTTTTATATCAGAGGCATTTTTGTTTAAAACATTTGGGATTATATGCATAGGCTCTATGGTAAATTTATGAAATTTGTCATTCCATGCTTTGTTGTTTTTATTGCTCCAGTCCGCATATGCTTTACGAATGATGACTTCACCATAGTTTGCCAATTCGTCAAATGTTTCTTTTACATAAGTTGCACTAATGTTTTCACAATCAAAAAATACAGCCAATTTTTTATTATTCATTTTATATCCTTGTGTGTGTTTATGAGAAATTTAAAAACAAATCTCACACAAACTTTACGACACTTAGACTATATGACATTTTTCTTATTTTGTCAAGTTTTTGTACCAGTCCAAAAAAATATGACAATTTGAAATATTTTTTATACTAATAAATGATTTTTGTTAATATTTTCATATAAAACAATGGAGATGTTAATGGAAAATTTACCCATAGAGGATATCACATCAAAGATATATGAGATACGCGGGCAAAAAGTAATGCTTGATAGTGATTTAGCAAATTTGTATCAAGTAGAGTCAAAAAGATTAAATGAACAAGTCAGAAGAAATATAGAGCGTTTCCCAAGTGATTTTATGTTTCAGATTTCTGAGATTGAGCATGAAAACTTGAGGTCGCAATTTGCGACCTCAAGTTTTGAACATGGCGGTAGACGGTATTTGCCATATGTTTTTACCGAACAAGGTGTTTATATGCTTGCAACTGTGCTTAAAAGTAAAGTAGCGATTGATGTTAGCATACAAATTATGCGAACATTTACAGCACTTAGAAGATACGCACTTACTTATGATGAATTGGCAAAAAAGATAGTAGAGATAGAAAGCAGAGTAAGTGATAGTGAAAAAAGAGACCAAAAGATTATAGGAATTATAAATCAGCTTATGAGTGATGATGAGGAGTCGGAAGTCAAAAAGATAGGGTTTATCAAAGATAAATAGAGAGTTTGAAAACTTGAGGTGCCAATTTGTCACCTCAAATCATAGTGGCATCAGATATGCACTTACTTATGATGAATTAGCTAAAAAGATAGTAGAGATATAGAATAGAGCGAACTAAAGGTGAAGCTAAATTATAATAATTTTCCTTTATGCCTAATTTTATGAAAATTTGGAATATTTTAATATTTATCAATAAAATTTATATATAATAAACAAACAGATGGAATATCATAAAAATTATTATAAAAAATAGATGTTCAAATGGATTTGGATTTTAAATCAAAGGGAAAAAAGAAAAATCAATGGCAAATGTACCGCATCAATTTGAAAAATTAACCTCCAGAGAAGAAAACGTAGTGGTCATGATTGGTGCAGGTATGTCATACGGTTTGGTGCCAATGGCAAACGAGTTAAAACAATCATTAGAGTTGGTTACTAACAACTTATCTATTGAAGATGATGAGCTATTAACAGAAAATGATCCGTACAAATATGCTGATATTGTCCTGAAACATATTCCCAATCAAGATAAATTAGTCCTTGTACAAAATATGGGGATTATCAATAATCCAAAATGGTTCGCTAAAGTTGGTCTACCTCTAAGAGGCACGGCACCACGGCATAGAGTTGTTGCCCGTTTTGCCAGAGAAAACCTACTTCATGAAATATGGAACTATAACTGGGATACTATTTTGGAATCGGCTTTTGAATCCGTTGGATTTACACGTGGACGAAAAGATGGAATAAAACAGCCTTGGAATACACTTTTCGATACCATAATCACGTATGATGATCTTACTGCTACTCCTACAGATGGTTTTTTTAAAATTTACAAGCCTCATGGTTGTTTACAAGCTATGAAAGAAGCTCAGGAATTACAAATGAGTAATCCTGTGAAATCAAAAAAAATTGCTGAGCGTTTTATGATAGGACAAAATGAACTATCATTAGATAAGCAGTGGACAGACCAAGAGCCTGGAGGTACTTTTCTAAGTTTGATGCATACAAGTCTAAATCATCATGTTATGGTTATCGGATGGAGTCTGCCAGAAAAATATGTGCATGACAAACTAAAGTATATAATGGAATCTATGACAGCAGAAATAGAGCATCTCTCTATTATCGATCCTTTTTATCAGGCAGGACATACCACTATTGCTAATCGTTACAATCTGAATCAAAATGAGATACATTTTGAAGTTTCTTCAACTCAAACAGGTTTAACAACAGATAACCTCTTTTTGGCATTACAAACAAAATATTCATTGAAGCAATTGTTGAAAAATACAGATGAACAAAGTGACGAGTGGAATACGATTCAAGGTGTTCTTACTCAATGTGATTTGGGAAATACAAAGGATACACTACTATCTTGGGCAGATAATTTTTTACCAGCATGGATTCGTTTGTGTTGGCGTACTGAACACCTAAAAGTTAGAACTTTCAATCCTTTCGACATTCGATTAGAAAAACAAGATGTCCATATTCCTTATCAAGGTATTGAAACTACTCGTATCGATATGGAGATGGCAGCTACAATTTTTCATTACATTCAAAACTCTAAAATAAATTGGGATTTCTCAACATTTGCAGGAGGACTTTGGGATTATGAAAACACTCGATTGGTAATTCCTCTACCAAATGCAACATTTTCAACATTACATGTAATAAAACCTCTTGTTAGAATGATTGAAGAAAAAGTAGCATACATCACAAGTATCGCTATTATGCCAATAACGCATAATTCTCTTCATAATTCATCAGCTAATATATTAAAAAATTCAATCATGCAAATTGTGTCAAAGCCACAATTAATGCGAGATAATTTCTGGAAAAGTACCAACAATCTTATAGACTATGAGGACATAATATGAACAAAATTGAAACAATAAAAACATATCTCACAAAAAATTATCAAAATCTTTATGATGATTCTTTTTCATTTTGTGAGTCTTTGAAACAAACACAAACAAAACCAGCATGGCTTTGGATTGATGAACAGTTGAAAACGACAATAGCACAACAAGATGGCGGATTGCTAATAGACCCAGAAATTGGAGTATGTCTTTTTATTC
>FAXN01000014.1 GCA_001493195.1 Sulfurovum sp. enrichment culture clone C5
AAAAAGAAGAAATTTTAGAAAAACCTATTGAAAAAGCTAAAACTTACAAAAATATCTCTATAAAAAACTTTCGTAATATCAATACTCTCGATATTTCTCTAGGTGACGAAGATTCTATTACAGCATCAATTATTCATGGTCCAAATGGTACAGGAAAAAGTAGTATTTTTGAAGCATTTTCATTTGGACTCGGTGATACATCAAAACGATACAAAACTTATTTGGAAGAACCTAACCGCAATAAAAAGAATACTTATAAAGAAGAGTATCTTTTTTCAATCAATAATAAGCATAATATACCTGCAATCAGTATTAATACGACTAACCATATTATTGAGTGTGAGCATGATATACACGAAAGTTCTAAACGACTCAATATGATTTCTGGCACACTTCTTTCACAAGAACAAACTGGAGAATTTACAAAAATGCCAAGAAGTGAGCTCGGTAACATTATTGTTGGACAATCATCAACCTTGGCAATGGCATTGCAAGATTTTATTACCTCAAGATATGACCAAGTACGTGAAACACAACAAGAATATTTACGACGCTATGGAATTAATGCTCAAGTAAAGAAGATTGATACAGCATCTCAAAAAGTCATCGAATCATATCTCAGCCAAGTTTTTACAGTTCCATTATCTTTTTTAAATTGGCTTTCAAATCATCAGTTGGCAGAACATCCATTTTTTATGGCTGCACAAGTATTCAAGAATGAATGGAATGAGTTTTCAGCTCAAAAAGAGATTTATATAAAAACACTTCTTGGTGGTAGCGAAGATGAAAAAAAACATATGCTTATGAAACTTTTATCAAATAAGGGAAAACTGTTATCTAAAAATCATGAGTTTTACAACTCAGTAAATAAGTATACGTCATTATTTGATCATGATATGGTTGCAGATATTGAAAAATGGTCGCAGTGGCTTTGTGCCCAAACATCTTTAGCAGATAAAGATTCTTCTCATATCGTTAAGCTTAAAACGCAACGCAATGAACTCTCAAAAGAGCGAGAAAAAGTTATAAAAAATGGACAACGACTAAAAGCTAGAGTTGAACATATTCAAACGGTTCAAATTTTCATGAATACGCATGCATGGAATGAAGAATCCCCTAACGAATGTCCTTCTTGTGGGTCTGATTTAACAAATCGTCAAGGTGCTTCTCAGGCTATATCGTTGTTATTGCAGCAAAGTCAAAGTGAACAGAATACTCTCCGAGACGAATATAAAACACTCAGTGATAAAATTAAACTATTGGATTCAGAATTACTTAGTTTAGGGGAAATGCCAAACCCACTTTCATCTGAAAGACAAATTGAACTTCAAGAAAAGCTACTTTGGCTAATTCCCAATGATATATCTTTTAGTGATTACCTTTCATCAGAATCAAATACAATACTTCTTAAAGAGACAATACAGATTGTTCAATTACGTCAACCGATAAATGAAAAAATGTATAACGAAGATGAAGTTAATGCAATGTCAATAGAAATGGCAAAAAAGATTGAACATGAAATTATTAGTATTAAAGAAAATTTTGAACAAGAAAGGGCATGGACACAAGTTAAAAAAATCACTAATGAAGAAATAATGCATATTATTGATCAACATTTGCCATCAACTTATCAATTGTTATGGATGGAGATTGCTCAAGCGTTAACACCTGCACCATGGCAGTATCAAGGTAGAGTTCAACTCGATGCCGACTTAAAAAACAAACAATCTACAGTAACCGTTGACATAGTCGGAGAAGATGATAAGAAACGTTTGGCACACTATATACTGAATGGAGCAGAAATTCATGTTTTGGGATTGGCATGGTTTTTCACGAGATATTTAACTTTTGGAAGATTTCAACATGCAGCTATAATTTTAGATGATCCTGCACAGGAAATGGACCAACACACATTTAAAGATTTGTGTAGATTTTTTGAAATATTAGTACGTTTACATCGTGTCAATAAGATTCCTCTTTCCTTTGTTGTAATGTTGCATCAAGATGAGCGTGCCGTTGAACTTGTGAGAATGTTAAATGGTTGGTTACATCAACTCCGTTGGAATAATGATGGTAATGTTGATATGGTGACATTAAAATTGATGACCGATGAGTTTAAAGCACCATTTCCTAATTTTTTGAGTATTGCATAGATAACTTTTTCAAAACCTTCCATGGTAGTAAAGTTTAATGTGATAAACCTTGAATATATAAATTATCTCCAATGTTTTTTGGACTCTTATAATAACCCATCAAAATACTCATTATTCAATAACGATAAACATATAATCCACACTATGTTATAATGACATAATTTAAAAAAGAGTAGATATGGAAAAAAATATAATTTTGATAGGTTTTATGGGTGTAGGTAAGGGTACGATAGCTCGTGCATTTGCAAAAGAGTATAAAGTCTATAACATAGATACAGATGACCTCATAGAATCAAAAACCAACAAAGAAGTAAAAAAGATATTTGAACGATACGGAGAAGAGCGTTTTAGGGCTTTAGAGCAAGAAACGGCCAACTGGATAGAAGCAAATGTGAAAGGCACACTTGTGAGTTGTGGTGGTGGATTTTACAAAGTAAATAACCTCAAAAGTCTAGGAACAGTAGTGTTACTTGATGCTTCGTTTGAGTGGATACACAAAAGACTCAAAAATGCCAAAAATTCAAAAGCGAAACTAGCAAAACGCCCACTATTTGCCAAAGAAAAAGAGGCAAAAAAACTCTATAACGAAAGAGCAGAGATATATAGACAAGTAGCCGATGTCATCGTGGATGTAGAAAAGTTAGCCACCAAAGAGATATTGGAAATTATTAGTCAAGCTGCAAATATAAGTAAATAAAATAAAATAATATTTTTTTTGCAACCATTTGTCTTATTTTGTGCTATCATTAGAAACATTTAAACAAAGGGGTTCAAAATGACAAAAAATGTAGGTAGAACGGATCAAATCATAAGACTTGTTTTAGGCGCGGTTCTTATTTTGTTTGCTATTTGGAGCGGTAATATACTCGGATACATAGGTATCATACTTGTTGTTACGGCACTTATCGGATATTGCCCACTTTATTCACTAATAGGCAAAAACAGTTGCGGTAGTGACGAGTGCACTAAATAAAATTAAGAGGCTTTTTGCCTCTTGTTATCTAAAAAATACTTCTTCAAGCACTCATACAGAGTAGTTTTTATCCTAATTTGATATAATATTACCAATACATCTGAAGAGAAAATATGCAAAGATTTGAAAATTATCTAAAATCACATCTACTTAGAGTGTCAAGCTTCCACCCTTGCTATGAAGAAGCATTGAGTGCTATGCTTGATGCTGGGGGCAAAAGATTTCGTCCTCAACTTTTGCTTGAAGTCGTAGAAGCACATAACTCACTTTTGTATAATTCCGCTCTTCCAGTAGCTCTCGCACTTGAAGCATTTCATACATATTCGCTCATACACGATGATTTGCCTGCTATGGATAATGCAAGTCTCAGACGTGGGCACGAAACACTCCATGTCAAATACGATGAAGCTACGGCTATATTGGCAGGGGACGCACTAAATACAGAAGCATTTTTGCTAATCGCTAAAGCACCGCTAAGAGATGATGTGCGTATCAAGCTCGTGGAGATACTAGCAGACAATGGCGGAAGCGGTGGAATGGTACTTGGTCAAGCTATAGATTGTTATTTTGAAAATCAAAAATTAGAGTTAAAGCAAATAGAGATACTTCATCAAAACAAAACAGCCAAACTCATAGCGGCAAGTTTGCAAATGGGTGCTGTCATCGCAGGATTATCAAAAGAGGTGGAGAGGGCATTGTATGATTTTGGACTGGATCTTGGATTGTTATTTCAAGTTCAAGACGACATCATAGATGCCACGCAAAGTGAGCAAGAAGCTGGTAAAACTACAAACAATGATGAGAGTAAAAATAGTTTTGTAACAGTTTTAGGTTTAGATACAAGCTTGGAATATGCAAACAATTTAGCCAAAAAAATAGAAGACAAATTAGAAAGTTTCGATAAAAATACAAAACAAGCCCTAAGTAAAGCAGTAGCTCACTACTTGTGGCGACATAAATAAAATCAAATTAACAAAGGGAACAAAAATGCCAAATTCACCAGAAAACCAAATGCGAAAAAAGATGGCGAATACCATCAGATTTTTAGCTGCGGATATGGTTCAAAAAGCAAATAGCGGACATCCAGGCGCACCTATGGGATTAGCAGATATCGCTGTAGTACTTAGTGAACACCTAAGACACAATCCAAAAAATCCTAAATGGTTAAATCGAGATAGAGTTGTATTTTCTGGCGGACATGGTTCGGCTTTGATATATTCTTTGCTTCATTTGTGGGGTTATGATGTAAGTTTGGAAGATTTGAAAAATTTCCGTCAACTTGATAGTAAAACTCCAGGACATCCTGAATATGGACATACTGATGGCATCGAGATAACAACTGGACCATTGGGGCAAGGAATCGCAAACGCAGTTGGTTTTGCAATGGCAGAGGCGTATACAGCAAACCAAGTAAATAGCGAAACTTGTGCATTAATTGATCATAAAGTATATTGTCTTTGTGGCGATGGCGACTTGCAAGAGGGGATAAGTTATGAAGCTTGTGCGTTAGCAGGGCATTTGGGGCTTAAAGATTTGATTTTGATTTATGATAGCAACTCTATAACTATAGAAGGCGATACAAGCATAGCTTGGAGTGAAGATGTGGGCGCTAGATTTGAAGCTCAAGATTGGAATGTAATTAAGATAAATGGACACTGTTACAAAGAGATAGATCAAGCTATAAACGAAGCTAAAAAAGCAACTCAAAGACCTACTATCATAATAGCAAATACAATAATTGGTCGTGGAGCTGATGGACTTGAAGGCAGTCATGAAACTCATGGAGCACCTCTTGGCGATAGTTGTATAAAAGAGTCAAAAATAAAAGCTGAATTCAATCCAGACGAGAGTTTTGTGATACCAGAAGATGCACTAATAAGATTTAGATGTGCGGTGGAAAAAGGTGAAGTTTATGAAAAAGAGTGGATTCATAGACAAAATGAAGCTCCACTAATTGAACAAAATGAGGCACTAAAAAGACTTTTAAATCCTGATATCAGTTCTATAAATTTCCCTGATTTTAGCAGTGAAACTGCAGTTGCAACAAGAGATAGTAATGGTAAGATTTTAAATG
>FAXN01000015.1 GCA_001493195.1 Sulfurovum sp. enrichment culture clone C5
TGCAGTTGAGTACTGGAGATATGCAGATGATGTGTTGTGTATGGAAGGCTTTGGAGCAAGTGCGCCCGCTGAATTACTGTTTGAGAAATTCGGTTTCACGGCAGATAATATCGTAAACAGAGCACGCAAACTTATAGGGGTATAGTAAGTAGGGTGCAATAAAATAATTTATTGCAAAAGCCCTTTTACTTCATCCTCACTTATCATCTCTTTTTCATATTTTACGATCGCTAAATGTTCCGTTTCATTTATATAGACTTCTGTGATAGCTTCATGATCTTGTAATTTTAAAATACCTTCTCTTTTGTAGTCATCCAAAGATAGATAAACATTTGCTCTAGCATTTGGATTGTTCATTTTTAAAATCCACAAAAACCAAAAAACACAGAGAACTATAACGATAATGGCAAGTGTTGCTCTATCATAATGGTGTATGATATAACCTGCTACTAAGCCGCCTAAAAATATACCAATATAAGCAAATGTATTTGCAACACCAAGGGCAGCCCCTTTTTGATGAACTCTTGCAAATTTACTAACAAAACTTTGAAGAAGTGGTTCAAACATATTGAAGCCTATAAAAAACAAAACAACACCTATTATAAACACAAGAGGAGTGTGGCTAAAGCCCATAGCTAAAAATGCTAGAAATATAAAACCGATAGATATCATAAATATCTGTTTGCCTTTGCCATACTTTTCACCAAATACTGCCGCAGGTCCCATAGACAATAAGCCAAAAAACATAGCAGGTAGATAGACTTTCCAAAGCTCAGCCTTACTCCATCCAAACCCATCATGAGCTACATCAACCGTCATAACAAGAGGAATTATAAAAAATGCCATAGTCATGATAGACGAGTGAAAAAGAAAAGTAATATACATACTGTTTAGTGCTTTATCTCCAAAAACATCACTAAATTTTGATTCTTTTTGAGTATATGTATGGATAATTTTAGGAGGGTTTGGAACTTGCTTGAAAAGTACAAATATACTTAAAACTCCTAAAACAGCTGTAAGCCAAAAAAGCTTATCTATGCCATAATTCCCACCAACTAGTGGGGCTATTACCATAGCAACTGCAAAACTAAGTGCTATTGTTCCACCCATGATTGCCATCGCATGAGCTCTCTGCTCTTCTTTGACAAGGTCGCTTATCATAGCACTTACTACTGCACCAACCGCTCCAGTTCCTTGTATAAATCTACCAGCCATTAGCATATATATATTGTCACTAACTGCACACACAATAGATCCAACTATAAATATTATAGTTCCTATTAGAAGCGTTTTTTTTCTACCAAACTTATCACTCATAGTTCCAAAAGGAACTTGAAAAAGTGCTTGTGTAAGAGCATATCCGCCTATGACGATACCCGCTAAGAATGGAGTGCCGCCTTTAAGTTCAAGTGCATATACCGAGAGAACAGGGAGTACAATGAATAGTCCAAAAAATCTAAGACCAATGATTGTGCTAAGTGGAAATATCTGTTTAAACATTTTGATAACCCAAATTAGATAAAATTTGTCGTAATTATATAACGAAAATATTAATATAAGGCAAATATAAATGCGCATAGTTTTGGCAACATCAAACAAAGGGAAAGTCAAAGAGATATCAGAGTTTTTTGGAGAATTAGTTGTTCCTTATACGGATATAATAGATTCTTTTGAGATAGAAGAAAATGGTGATACATTTGCCTCAAATGCTCTTATAAAAGCTAGAGCTATTTATGACAAGCTTGGATGTAAGGATATTGTTATCGCTGATGATAGCGGCATAAGTGTGCCTATGCTAAATTTTGAACCCAATATATTTAGTGCTAGATATGCTGGCATTGGAGCAAGTGACAAAGATAATTTAGATAAGTTGATAAGTGAGCTAAAAAAAGCTAATATCAAAAAAACACCAGCTTTTTACACAGCGGCCATCGCTCTTGTTTGTAAGGAGGGTGAGTTTGTAGTGCATGGATGGATGCATGGAAATGTCATCGATGAAGCAAGAGGAAACAGTGGTTTTGGGTATGATCCTATGTTTATACCGCAAGGGTATGAACTAACCCTTGGAGAATTGCCAACAGAGATAAAGAGTGATTTTTCTCATAGGACTAAAGCTTTGAAGTTGATTGTTCCTATAATAGAGATGATAAAAAGAGGAAGAAGTTAAATGAAACAAGATTTTTTAAATGATATACAACGTATTTATGATGAGCTTACATCAAGACAAGATAAACTAAATAGCTATTTCAAGCTTTTGCATGAAACTCATAAAGAAGTCCAAACGATAGTTGATGATTTTTTAGAACACATAGGATTAGAAAAAGATAGCGATAGCACTATGGCAGCTCTTAGTAGAATCGTAAATCTAAAAGAGGATTTTTTAGAGCAAGTTCTTCAAAGAGTTGGATGTGATAGTGATGAGATTGTTACTAAAAAAGAGTTAGCGTATAGCTGGGTGAGCGATTTTTATACACGATATCACAAGAGTTTACTTGACTGGATAGAAAAAAATGAGCTTTTAAGTCCATTTTATAGAGCTATTCTTTTTGGTGTTCATGATATTGGGCTAAGCCTTAATGATGCTCAAAGTAGATGGACAAATCACATCATCCATACCATAAATGCCAATTTGTTTAAAAAATTTGATGGTGATGAAAAAAAGGTTTTAGCATATCTTCATGAATTTAGCTTGTTTGATAAAGATACATTTGGAGTTATAGCAGATAGAAGCTATTCTGCTTTAAAAGAAAATATTGACGGAAGTCATAGCACACATAGTTATAGTGAAATTTTCAAACATGATATAGAAAATACAAGTAAAGAGATTGGCAAGTTAATCTCAAAAATATCAACTTTAGACGATGAGGTATATTATCAAAAAACAGAGTGGATACGATATTTTAATGCCATTAATGATGCCTTTTGCGAAAAGAGTGTAGAAAATCTTTTATCAAAATGGCAAGAGGTTGATATCGCTTGGATGAGCATCACAACTCCGATTCAAGTAGGTCATCCGCTTGAGTATTATGAAGATCATTTTAGAAAAGCAGTTGCTTTGGAGTGGGATGCACGGATAATAAATCCAAAATTGCAAACAAGTTCACACACAAGAGAAAATATAAAAGGATTTACAGCCGAACTTTCCAATGAAATAGGCGGAAATGCCGTAAGTATCGCCAAGAATAATATCTTGCAAGTTGATAAAACACAACTATATATCGGTCAGCCGATGTTGTATTATGCAGCAGAACTTAATGGACTATTTTCTGCTCAAGTAGTTCCAAATGATAAAATGGTTTCAGATAAATATGGGCATAAGATATTTGCTTATAGTGATTTTGTTTTGGCATCAAAACTTGCAAAACCAATAATGAAGTTAAGTGTTGAAGTGATGGGTGAAAAGTTTGTGAAAAAAAGTAGAGATTTTGCTGCACATTCCCCGTCTTTATGGCATGAAGTATATGACATTTCAACTATCGGGCATGAGTTCGGACATATATTGTGGCTAGAGAGTGACACAGAAGGAGCTATGAATAAAAGCGGACAGTTCAAAAATATAGAAGAGTTCAAAGCAACATCTGGTGGGCTTATGGCATTTTTTCATAATGAAAGAGAGAGTTTAAAGGAACATATAGTCGATGATTTGGTTAGCAGAAGCATAGGACTTATGGCATGGAGAGAAGTTGGAGAGGTATTGCCGTACTATTGTGAGGGACTTATACATCTCGATATCTTATTTAATTCAGGTGTTGTTGATTTTAAAAAAGAGATAGTTATAGATTATGATAGATATGAAGATATGAAAAAGGCTTATAAAGAGTGCTATAAAAATTTAGCCACTCATTATGTAAACAAATGTGATGCAAGTGAATTTTTATATCAATACGCTCAAAAAGTCGGTTGTGTTTATCTACCGAAAAATGAAAAAATAAAAGAATTTGTAGAGTATTATTATGATAGATATAAGCTTATTGGTCAACAAAGTATCGTTTTGGAATAAGGAGATATTTTGACACATTTTGCGATCACCCTACCACCTGTTATAAAAACCATTTCAGATGAGTTGTCAAAACAAAATTTCAAGGCAATTTTAGTTGGTGGATGTGTGCGTGACTTTTTTCTAGACTTGCCTATCAAAGATTATGATGTAGAAGTATTTGGTATAGAAAATATCGAAACACTTGAAGAAATTTTATGCAAATTTGGCACTGTTAATTTAGTCGGCAAAAGTTTTGGGATTTTAAAATTTGTATATGGTGAGCATGAATATGATTTTTCGCTTCCAAGAACTGAAACCAAAAGTTCCGTAGGACATAAAGGGTTTGATGTAGTTTGTAATGGCGAAATGGACTTTAAAAGTGCAGCCATTAGAAGAGATTTTACGATAAATGCCATAGGTTATGATATGGCAAGTGGCGAAGTTTTAGACCCATTTGGTGGACTGGAGGATATAGAAAGAAAAATAGTTCGATGCGTAAGTAAAGATACATTTGCTGAAGATCCTTTGAGAGTATATAGAGCGGCTGGATTTTGTGCAAGATTTGATTTTGAGATAGATAGCCAAACACTTAATCTTTGTTGTGATATGACAAAAAAAGATGAATTTAAATCACTGCCAAAAGAGAGGATTTTTGTAGAATTTAAAAAAATATTACTCAAATCTCCCAAACCATCAGTTGGGTTTGAACTTTTAAGACAAATGGGAGTCATTAACTATTTCCCAGAACTTTACAATATTATAGATATTCCGCAAAGTCCTATTCATCATCCAGAAGGCGATGTATGGATACATACTATGATGGTGATTGATGAGATGGCAGAGCTTAGAACCCTTAAAGAGAAGCTTGATTTGAAACTTATATTAGCAGCACTTTGTCATGATTTTGGCAAGGCAACACATACGCAGATAGAAGATGAAAAAATCAGAGCTATTGGACATGAAAAGGCTGGAGTTGAATTGACAAAAGATTTTTTATATAGATTGACAAATGAACATGATTTGGTAAAATCTGTATTGCCACTAGTTGAACATCATTTGGTGCCATCAATGTATTTTAAAAATCATGCTAGAGATAAAAAAATCAGACATTTATCAACAAGAGTAAATATATCAGAACTTTTGATTTTAGCAAGAGCTGATTTTTTTGGTCGTACAACTACTGAGGCGATGAGTGGTATGTATGAAGCAGGGGATTGGATGGAAAAAAAAGCTAAAGAATTGGGGGTTTTCTACTCTCCTCCAAAACCATTTGTTAAAGGTAAAGATTTGATAGATTTAGGGCTTATACCATCTCCAAAATTTAGTGAGATTTTAGACATTGTGTATGAAAAACAGTTAAATGGAGAGATCAAAACAAAAGAAGATGCTTTTGTTTACTTACCTAAAATAATCAACTCCTAAACACTTTTTGTGTATAATAATACGATTTACCAATGTTTTGAAGGAATATAATGTTACTTTTTACCCCAGGACCTACGCCAGTACCAGAGGCTGTTAGACAAGCTATGGCTACACCAACCATTCATCATAGAACACCAGAATTTGAAGCTATTTTCGCTCAAGCAAGAGAAAAAATGATGGATATGTTCAAAATGGATGAATGTATATTTTTGGCAAGTAGCGGGACTGGAGCTATGCAAGCATGTATGGTTAACTTGTGTCATAAAAAAGTATTGAGCGTCAATTCTGGGAAATTTGGAGAAAGATTTGGCAAGATTGCAGATGCATTGAATTTGCCTAAAGTTGAATTAAAATATGACTGGAATACCCCTGTAAATATAGATGATGTTAAAAAAGCACTAGATGAGAATAGTGATATTGATGCTATTTGTATTCAAATTTGCGAAAGTGCAGGCGGACTTAGACATCCTGTTGAAGAAGTTGCCGCATGGGCTAAAAGCATAAATAAAGATATTATGGTTATAGCTGATGGCATCACAGCAGTTGGTGTTGAGCCTATCGATGTTACAAATATAGATGCACTAATTACTGGTAGTCAAAAAGCATTTATGCTTCCTCCTGGACTTGCGATGATTGGACTCTCAAATGCAGCAGTAGTAAAAATTGGAAGTGGAAGAGATTATTATTTTAATCTTGCAACTGAGCTTAAAAATCAACAAAAAAATACTACAGCATGGACAGCTACAACAACTTTGATAGCTGGGCTAAATGCTATATTTGATGAGATTGAAAAAAGTGGCGGTAGTGAAAAACTCTACAAAGATACAGCAAAAAGAGCAAAAGCAACTATAGCAGCACTTAAAGCTTTGGGATTGGAAATATATCCATCAAGTCCTGCGCTTTCTATGAGTACGGTTATAGATGATGATGCAGAAAATATTAGAAAAATTTTAAAAAACAGTTATGATGTAAATATGGCTGGCGGGCAAGATCACCTAAAAGGAAAAATATTTCGCATAAATCAAATGGGATTAATTCCTGTTTATGAGAGTGCTTGGGTTGTTAATGCAGTTGAACTTGCTCTTGATAATTTAGGTAGAAGAACTTTTGATGGCACTGCCAATAAAGTATTTAATGAAGTATATTATAAAGGCTGATTGTGATATTTGAACACGAAATTCCTAGCGGCTCAAAGCTGTATTTTGGTGATAGTGCTAAACTTAAAAGAGATATAGAGTATCGTGCTTCAAATTTACTATATAAAGAGGGTTTTGAAGAGATAGTAACTCCTGTTTTTTCATATCATCAACATGATAGTTTTGAAAATCAAAACCCACTTATTAGACTAAATGATTCAAATAATCACACAGTTACTCTAAGGGCAGATTCAACTCCAGATGTTGTTAGAATTGCAACAAAAAGACTTGGCAGAAGTATGGAGTCTAAGAAATGGTTTTATATTCAGCCTGTTTATCTATATCCCACAAAAGAACAGTATCAAATTGGTGGCGAGATAATCGAAGGAAATTTCGGTGATTCTTTGGAAGTTACACTGAAACTATTAAAGACATTAGACATAAATCCTATGTTACAAATAGCAAATATATGCATTCCAAAACTTTTGAGCCAAAAATATGGTATTTCATTAGATATTCTCAAATCAATGCAGATAGAAACTATTTTAAAATCAGAATATAAATGGATAGAAAGTTTAGTTACAATTTCAACAAAAGATGATTTGAATGATTTGTCAATTTATCCTGATGATATCAAAGAAGAACTTGTAAAAATTAAAAAAGAGGCAGAAAAGATCAACTATTCAAATCTTATTATTTCCCCATTGTTTTATGCAAAAATGAGATATTATGATTCTTTAACATTTAAAATGTTTATAGGAAATGAGCTTTTAGCAATGGGCGGAGAGTATTCTATAGAAGAGTTAAAAGCAGCAGGGTTTGCAATATATTTAGATGAGTGTATTAGATTAAAATCAATAGATAAAGAGGAGAAAAATTGAGTCAGGCACAGATAGTAATAGGGCTTCAATGGGGCGATGAAGGAAAAGGTAAGATTGTTGACCATATGGCTCAGCGACAAGAGTATGTTTGTAGATTTGCAGGCGGACACAACGCAGGGCATACAATCGTAGTCGATGGCAAAAAATATGCCCTTCATTTAGTTCCTTCAGGGATACTTAATCCAAATGCAAAAAATATAGTAGGCAATGGTGTAGTTATTTCACCGAAAGATTTTATCGAAGAGCTTACGCAATTTGACAATCTAGAAGGAAGACTTTTTGTTTCAGACAAAGCACATCTTTTGTTGCCATATCATGCACAGATAGACAAAGCATTAGAAGCTCTTAAAGGCAAAGATGCTATTGGAACTACAGGCAAAGGAATAGGACCAGCTTATGTAGATAAAATTGCGAGAGTTGGACATAGGGTTGGAGAACTTTTAGATACAAATAAACTAGCAACAAAGATCGTTGGTTACTTTGAACAAAATAGTGTTATATTCGAAGCTCTAGGCATAAACAAACCTGATTTTGATGAGTTGAAAAAAGAATTAGATGGCTATAAACAAGAATTGTTGCCATTTATCGCTAACACTACACAAATGATGTGGGATATACTAAAAGAAGACAAAAAAGTACTTTTGGAAGGCGCTCAAGGTACTATGCTTGATATTGACCATGGAACATATCCTTATGTAACAAGTTCTACAACAATCAGCGCAGGAGCTTGTAGTGGGCTCGGGCTTAATCCAAAAGATATTGGTAAAGTTACTGGAATCGCAAAAGCATATTGTACTAGAGTTGGAAATGGACCTTTTCCTAGTGAAGATATAAGCGAAGAGGGCGATATAATCCGCGAAAGAGGACATGAGTTTGGAACAACTACAGGAAGACCAAGAAGATGTGGTTGGTTTGATGCAGTAGCTGCTGCTCATGCTGTTAGATTAAATGGGGTTGATCAAATAGCACTTATGAAACTTGATGTACTAGATGGCTTTAAAGAGGTAAAAGTTTGTGTTGCTTATGAGGTAGATGGCAAACAAGTTGACTATGTTCCATATGATCTAGAAGATGCAAAACCTGTATATAAGGTATTTAAGGGATGGGATAAGTGTAAAGGTATAAGAGACTTTGCCTCTTTGCCTAAAAATACGCAAGATTATATAGTTGCACTTGAAGAGATGGTGGGTGCAAAGATGGGAGTAATTTCAACAAGTCCTGATAGAGACGATACGATAATAAGATAAGGAAGATAAGATGAGATTAAAACCAAACCAAACTAGATATGTTGCAAGTAAGATAGGAATTGATTTAGCAAATGCACCTTTTGTGAAGCTTCCAAAAGGCAAAGATACTGTTGTAGAAGTTTGCAAAGAGATAATAGATGAAAATTTAAAAAAAGAGTTTGCATTAGATCAAAAAGTCAAAGAAGTTATGGCTGATTATATGGAGCAAATTGAATTTCAAAGTGCCGATGAGAGACAACTATTTTTTATGATTAAAAAGAAACTTGCTCCTGAATTTGGCATAATTATGAATTATGATGATAGATACAATGATCTTGCACATACCATTTTAGATGAGCTTTATGAAAATTATTTGGCAGAATATGATGTTAATGAAAATCAAATCAGAAATATCATATTTAAAGCATTTAAATCTTTCGCACAATCTTATGAAGAGATAGATGATATAGTATATAGAAAAATAAGAGCCATGAAAAAAGATGTACTTCCAGGATCAGAGGATTATGAACTTTTGTATGAGAGACTTTATCAAGAAGAGTTGATTAGAAGAGGCATGCTATAATGAAAAAAGTATCTATTTATCTCGAAAATGGAATTTTTTTAAGTGCCAATAGTTTTGGTGCAAGTGGGACAAGTATCGGCGAAATAGTTTTTAATACATCTATGAGTGGGTATCAAGAGATTATTAGTGATCCTAGTTATGCTGGACAATTTGTAACATTTACTATGCCAGAGATTGGCAATGTTGGCTGTAATGAACAAGATATGGAAAGCAGTAAAGCTCACTGTAGCGGAATAATAGTAAGAAATTATCAAGAAAGACCATCAAACTTTAGATGTGAAGAGAGTTTGGATGAGATGCTAAAAAGATTTGGCATATTGGGCATTTGTGATATTGATACAAGATATATTACTAAAATCTTAAGAGAAGAGGGAGCTATGATGATGATAGCTTCAACTGAAATTCACGACAAAGATGAATTGGCTCAAAAACTAAAATCAAGCCCAAGAATAGAAGAGGTCAATTATATCGAACAAGTAAGCACTAAAAAACCATATACACACAATACTGGTAAATACGATATTGCAAATTTTGAATATTCAAAACCAACTACTACTAAAAAAATCATAGCCCTTGATTTTGGCGTTAAAAGAAATATTTTAAATGAATTAGTAGGTGCGGGAATGGAAGTCGAAGTTGTTCCAAACTCTATGAGTGCAAACGAGATTATTAGCAAATATAATGCTAAAGAAATTGATGGAGTATTTCTTTCAAATGGTCCAGGAGATCCTCTCATATTAAAAGACGAGCATGACAAGATAAGAGAATTACTAAAAGCAAAAGTTCCAATATTTGGAATATGTTTAGGTCATCAACTTCTCTCTATTGCACATGGTTATGATACATTTAAACTTAGATTTGGGCATCACGGTGGAAATCACCCTGTTAAAAATGTAAAAACAAATTCGGTTGAGATAACAGCACAAAATCACAATTACAATGTACCTGAAAATATAACAGAAGTTGCAACTGTGACTCATATAAATCTGTTTGACAATACCATAGAAGGGCTAAGATACAATGATACTCCTACTATGTCCGTACAACATCACCCAGAAGCTAGCCCTGGACCACATGAAAGTAGTTATATTTTTGGCGACTTTTTTAAAATGATTTGTGAACAAAATAAAGGATAATTATGAAATTAGCAATACTTTTTGGTGGGTCGAGTTTTGAGCATGAGATAAGTATAGTAAGTGCGATTACTATGCAAAAAGTTTTCAAAAAAACAGAACTTGTTAATATATTTGTTAGTCCGATGCGAGAGTTTTATCTCATAGATAAAAAAGATATGAAATCAAAGTATTTTAGCTCGGGTGATTATAAAAAAGCTAAAAAACTTCAACTTCAAAAAGGTGGCTTTGTAATCGGCGGTATGTTTGGAGATAAAAACATAGAGCTTGATACACTTTTGAATCTTATTCATGGTAGAGATGGGGAAGATGGTAAAATAGCCTCAATGATGGAGTTTTATGGAGTGCCATATATTTCACCAAGAGTTGAAGCATGTGCAGTTAGTTATAATAAGCTATTTACAAAATTATTTGCCAATAGTGTAGATGTAAAAACAGTTCCTTATGAGTTGTTGTATAAAAATGGCAGTAGAGAGATAAAAACTACTCTTCCTGTTATCATCAAACCATCTCGCTTGGGAAGTAGTATAGGGGTTAGTATAGTCAAAGAGGAGAGTGAACTTGATTATGCACTTGATGTTGCATTTGAGTTTGATGATTTGGTGCTTGTTGAACCTTTTATGAGTGGCATTAAAGAGTACAATCAAGCAGGATGCTATACAGATAAATGGGAACTTTCTATTATTGAAGAGCCACACAAAGAAGAATTTTTGGATTTTGAGAAAAAATATATGGATTTTTCAAGAGATGGCAAAGTTGGCGAAGCAGATGTTGATGAAGCCATAGCAAAAAAAATACAAAATAGTTTTAAAACAGTTTACGGCAATGTTTTTAAAGGTAGTATTATTAGATGTGATTTTTTTGTTCAAGATGGAGAAGTTTATCTAAACGAAATCAATCCAATCCCAGGTTCAATGGCAAATTATCTATTTGAAGACTTTGAAAATATGATAATAAGACTCGCCCAAAATCTTAATTTTGAACAAAATATCAAAATAGACTACACATATATACATTCTATTCAAAGCGCCAAAGGCAAAGCATAACTTAAAATAAAATTAAGAATAGTTTTTAATAAACTGTTTTTAATTGCCCACTCAATTTTATTAATTTTAAGAGTAATTTTATCTTATTTATTTTATTGTGGATGAATGTAACATTTTTTTTAATTTCAAAAAATTATTTTAAAATAGCGTTATCTCCCTATATATCGATATTATGATGAGCTTGTCATTTTTTTGTTAATTTTTTGTTAAATTTTTTTTATTTATGCACTAAATTTAAGTTTCGTTTTTAAAAACTAGTAATATAATTCATGTTGAATGCTCTAATTTCGATTAGGCATACAATTTTTACAAGGGGGTATTGCATGCAATCAAACGCTGCATTGGAATATGATTATACCGTAGCAAAATTGTTTACTTATACAACAATTTTGTTTGGAATCTTAGGTATGACTGTTGGTGTGCTTATAGCTGCACAATTGGCATTTCCAGAGTTAAACTATTTAATTGGCGAATATGGCACTTTTAGCAGATTAAGACCAATTCATACAGATACAGTTATCTTCGGATTTATGTTGAGTGGTATATGGGCATCATATTATTACTTATCACAAAGGGTACTAAAAGTATCAATGGCTGAATCAAAATTTTTGATGTTTATAGGTAAACTTCATTTTTGGTTATATTTTGTAGGAGCACTTGTAGCAGTAATTTCACTATTGCTTGGTATTAGTTCTTCAAAAGAATATGCTGAATTTGAATGGCCTATAGATATTGTTATTGTTTTGGTTTGGGTTTTATGGGGTGTTTCTATGTTTGGTCTTATAGGTATAAGAAGAGAAAAATCACTTTATATATCTATGTGGTATTTTGTAGCTACATTTTTAGGTGTTGCTATGCTTTATCTTTTCAATAATATGGCTATTCCTACATATTTTGCTAGTGGTGGAATCGGAAGTATTATGAATTCTGTTTCTATGTATTCTGGTACAAATGATGCTCTTGTTCAATGGTGGTATGGTCATAATGCTGTTGCATTCGTGTTTACTGTTCCTATTATTGCAATGATTTATTACTTTTTACCAAAAGAATCAGGTCAAGCAATCTACTCATATAAACTTTCACTTCTTTCTTTTTGGGGATTAATGTTTGTTTATCTATGGGCAGGAAGCCATCACCTTATATATTCAACTGTTCCAGATTGGATGCAAACTATGGGTTCAATTTTCTCTATAATTCTTATTTTACCTTCTTGGGGATCGGCTATTAATATGCTTCTTACAATGAAAGGTGAGTGGAATCAACTTACAGAAAACCCTATTATTAAATTATTGGTTCTTGCATCTACATTCTATATGCTTTCAACAATAGAAGGTCCGATTCAATCAATCAAATCAGTAAATGCAATTGCACACTTTACAGACTGGATTCCTGGTCATGTTCATGATGGTGTTCTTGGTTGGGTAGGATTTATGACGTTTGCAGGGTTGTTACATATGGCTCCAAGAATGTTCAAAAGAGAGATTTACTCTAAAAAACTTATTGAATTGCAATTTTGGCTTCAAACAACAGGTATCGTTCTTTACTTTACTTCTATGTGGATTGCTGGTATTACTCAAGGTATGATGTGGAGAGCGGTTGATGAATATGGTAATTTGATGTATAGCTTTATTGATACAGTTGCTGCTCTTCATCCTTATTGGGTTATTAGAACTTTAGCAGGTGTGTTATTCTTGTCTGGTGTATTTATTTTTGCATACAATATGATAAAAACAATAACATCTTCTAAAGAGTTGGCTCAAGAGCCTAAAAATCAGTCGCCTATGGCAGCGTAAGGAGGAGGTAAAGATGTTTCATTGGTTAGAAAAAAATCCATTCTTTTTTGCAGTTGGAGTATTTGTTGTTATCGCATTTGCGGGACTTATAGAAATACTACCAAACTTTGCAGAGGCTTCTCGTCCAGTAGTCAATTTAAAACCTTATACGGTTTTAGAGATGGCGGGAAAAAATATTTATAAAAACGAAAATTGTATTACATGTCATTCTCAATTGATTAGACCTTTTAAATCCGAAACAGATCGTTACGGACAAGTTTCTCTTTCAGGCGAATATGTATATGATAGACCGTTTTTGTGGGGTTCAAGAAGAATTGGCCCAGATTTGCATCGTGTAGGAAACTATCGTTCAACTGATTGGCATGAAAATCACATGTTAGATCCAAAATCAGTTGTTCCGCAATCAATTATGCCAGCATATCCATATATGTTTACAAAAACGACAGATATTGATACGGCTTATGCTGAAGCTTTGACAGTTAAAAAAGTATTTGCAACACCTTATGATGCTCCAAATGGAACAAAATTAGGAACTCTTGACGAAGGTCGTGCTGCAGCTCTTGAAGAAGCAAAAGCTATAGCAGCTGATATGAAAAATAAAGATGTTAAAGATGCGGTTGCTAGAGGCGAAATACCTCAAATAGTTGCACTAATTGCTTATTTAAACAGATTAAAATAAGAAGAGCTGAAAGTATGATAAGTCTTGTTGATGCTCAAGGATATGCCAAAATTATTATGACTGTCGTGTTAGTTATAATATTGTATGGGTATATTTTACATCTGTATAGAAGTGAAAAAAAGGGTGAGAGGGATTATGAAAAATATGGCAAAATGGCACTTGATGATGATATTACAAGTGTGCCAGTAGAAAAAAATCCTAATCTCCCTCAAAAAAAAGAAGGAGAGAAATAATATGAATAGTTTAATGGTGAAAGCATTGGCTTTTTCGGCAACACTTATGATTGCTACCGTAGTAGTTGTTAAGTATATGAATGTTGATTTAAGCGATCCAGTCAATTACATTACAATATTAGGTGCTGCAGCAATTGCTTTTCTAACATTTGGTGTGGCAGCAAAATATATTAATCAGATGAAAACTGATAAATCTACTGGCGAGCTTGCAAATGAGAGCTGGGACGGTATAGGTGAATATAAAAATGAGATGCCAGCAGGTTGGGCATACTCATTTTTAGGTACTATTATTTGGGGAGTATGGTATTGGTTGTCAGGTTATCCTCTTAATGCATTTAGCCAAATAGGGCAATACAACGAAGAGATAAAAGCGTATAACATTAAATTTGAAGCAACACATGCTAATGCTGATGCAGCTACTTTGAGAGATATGGGCGAATCAGTATTTTTGGTACAATGTGCACCGTGTCATGGTGAAACTGGTGATGGTATGAGTGGGAAAGCTCATGACCTTACAAGTAGAATAGGCAAAGATCAAGTTTTGGATGTTATCAAAAATGGTTCAAATCAACTAGGGTTTGCTATGGGTGCTATGCCTCCAATGTTGGCTCAAGGTGCTGATGCAGAAGCAATCGCTACTTATGTAGCAGGCGGCATGCAAGGCACTGCTCCAGCAGCTTTTTCGGCTTGTGTAGCTTGTCATGGAGCTGATGGAAAAGGTAATAATGGAATGGCACCAAACCTTGCTACTTATGACGAAACTCTAGTTTCTAATGTTTTAGAGCATGGTAAGAAGGGTGCAATTGGAGCTATGCCTTCGTTTAATACAAGACTAACTCCAGTGCAAGAGAAAGCTTTGGCTACCTATATTCAAACTATAAAAGGATAATGATATGTCAGAAAATACAAAAAGAGGCGTTTTTAGCCTCGATGGCGTTACCGGCATGTTGATTGCAACTGTATTGTTACTTTCTATATTGGCAGGTTTGACTATGTGGGGGATTATGGTGCAACAAAAAAGTGCATCTAATTATTATGATCCAGCTCCAATAGTTGGTAATTTAGATAACGTTCAAATGAATAGCAAAAATAATGCACAACATGCATTTGTTGATGCAAAATAAGGGGTAATTATGATAAAAATTATGGATAAAATATTAACAATTGGATTAATTATTACCGCTCTTATTACTTTATGGTCGGTACTTACTCCGAACCATTTATATATAGGATAAAATATGCTAAAAACAATCACAAGGGCAACCTTGTTGCTTGTTTTAGTTTCTTCAAACTCACTCTTTGCATCACCATTTATTAAAGATGAATTGTTAAAACCTCAAGCAAAAGAACTTATTGTTAAAATGGCTGGGGAACTAGAAGAAAAAACAGGTATACATGGTTATGTTATAGCAACCAATGATGAAATGCCTAAAGGCATGAATATGGTTACATATGTAAAGCAATTTGAAGGAAATATAAGTAAGCCATATGTTATATATATATTTGCTCCTAAAAGCTTAAGAGTAGGTGTCATTGCATCTTCATCAGATATAGAAAAGCTTTATGATTCAAACGATGTAAAAGATGAATCAATAAATGTAGTAAGAGATGAATATGATGGTAATAAAGTTGAAGATAAGTATAATATTGCTATTATTCAATCCTTTTCAGAACTAGTTGACCAGATAGGAAAGTCAAAAAATATTGAAATGACAACGGTTATACCCAACGATACACATTTTGTGATTAATATTATAAGAGTTTTTTTGTATATCGGTTCTATTTTTGTTGTATGGGTCTTTTTGATTAAACCTTTTATAGATAGGATAAGAAATGGAAGAAAATAAACAAACATATTGGCCTCACATGATAGTAGGTTTTCTTTTTTTAGGACTAGGCTTGGGATTTTGGACAATTAAGTCTGCCTCATCTATGCCAGTAGAAAAAGAAAATGATTATATGATGAGTTATCAAGATGTTGATACAAATATAAATGAGATAGTAAAAAAACAAGAACTTTTTAGACAAAATTATGAGATTAAAATTTTAAATACAAAAACTATTAAACTTGAAGAAAATAAAAATAGCAGAAGAAACTTTTTAAATCCAGTAGAGATTCAAAAAGGTGAAAATAAATTTACTTACAGCGTTGTTGATAAAAATGGACAGATTGTAAAAAATGCAGATGTATCATTTATGCTTACACGCCCACATACAGATGCAGATGATCAAAGAATTAATAAAATAAATTTTGTAAATAACTCTTATCAAACACCAAATATAAAAATTACTAAACCGGGCAGATATATGTTGGTTACAAGAGTAAAAATTGGCGAAACAGTAGGCTTTTTGGAAACACCAGCTTATTTGCAATAGTGTTTTTATCTGTTTAGGTGTAGGTCATTGCGAACGAATGTGAAGCAATCTATACTTTAAACCGTGGACTGCCACGCTTATGCTCGCAGTGACGGCTATTTGCTAATGTGATGTGAAACAAGTTCAGGATGACCCCACTCACACTCACACTCATACCTCCACTTATAATTACTAATATGTTATACTTACTTTATGACAAAACAACAAAATATCCTAAAAGTTTATCCAACATCAAGAGCCATTAGAGAGGCAATCAAGAGCTACCAAGGCAACAATATGTTTTTGCCAAATTTGATGCGTATAGATGATTTTGAATCTCGCATTGTTATATCGGAAAACTTAGTTAGTGTAGATAGTTTTGAGAGAATTTTTTTGCTTAGAGAAGTGATTCGTGATACTAAATTTTCTAAATTAAAATACAATCTTGACTTGGTGCATTTTTTTACACAAAGCGATGCGATTTTTAAATTTTTTGAAGAGTTATCACTAGAGGGCGTAGGTTTTGAGAATCTTAGATATTCTGATGCTTATGGAGAGTTTGAAGAGCATATAGAGATTTTAGAAAATCTGTTTTTAGATTATCAAGCACTATTAAAAAGTCGTGGTTTGAGCGATAAATCTTTGTTGCCGCAAAATTATACGCTTAATAATGGATTTATAAGTTATTTCGATGTTATTGAAGTTTTTATTGAGGGTTATTTTAGTAACTTTGAATTTGAACTGATGGATGGAGTTTCAAAAGTTACAAATCTTATTTTGCACTTTCAAACAAGTAAATTTACAAAAAAAATGCAAGATAGATTTAGATTATTTGGTTTAGATTTGGATGATGAGTTTGATTTTAAAATTGATTTTACAAATAAAAAAATTTTATCTCAAGAGAAAATATCAACACAAACAAATATCAAAGTAATTTCGACAAAAGAGAGATTTGAACAAATCGGTATTGCTTTTATGGAAATTCAAAAAATGGTTGATAGTGGTATACAGGCAGATAAAATAGCTCTTATCACGCCAGATGAGAGTATCAAAGATGTATTAGATGTATTTGATAAACACAATAATTTAAATTTTGCTATGGGGTTTGATTATAAAAATCAAAAAACATATAAAATTCTTGAGGCTTTGGAGCAATTTTGGAAAACATTAGATGTCAAAGATTATCAAAGAGTTTTATCGTATGGACTAAGTTTAAAAATTGATTTTGACTTTGAAAAAAATGTCAGTTGCCAAGATTTTTTTGTTTTTTTAAATGAGTTAAAACTCCTTGAAACTCCTTTGGATGAAAACTCTCAAGTGTTATCAAATCACAATGCAGAGGTGCAACAGAAGTATTTTCATATATCAATGGTGTTTAAAGAATATAACTTAAGTTATAGAGAGTGGCTTCACCTTTGGCTAAATGTATTATCAGATGTCACAGTAGATGATATTGGCGGAGGGAAAATCACAGTAATTGGTACGCTAGAGAGTAGAAGTATCGTTTATGATGGGGTTGTGATAATTGATTTTAATGAGGGCATTATCCCATCTTTACCAAGTAAAGATAATTTTTTAAATTCAAGTGTGAGAGAATTCGCGAAGCTTCCTACAAAAAGCGATAGGGAAGCATTGCAAAAACAGTTATATAAACGAGTAATACAAAGATCTAAAAACTCTATTATTATATATTCTACAGGCGATGAAAAATTACCATCAAAATTTATCTATGAATTGGGATTGAAAGATATTTCTCAAGTAAGTCCATCTTATAAGTTGTATTATGAAAAAGATTTTTTAGAATCTGTTGCTGATGACATGGAGATTGTCTTTGATCCTTTTGGTGTTTTATGGTCATCAACTAGACTCAAAATATTTCTTGAGTGCAAGAGAAGGTATTATTATAGATATATAAAAAATATCGAGCAAAAACAGACACAAGAAGAAAATGAGGGGAGCTTTATACATAAGTTATTGGAAAAAGTTTTTGAAAATGAGAAATTTTTCGAGAAAAGTGAAAATTTATCAAAAAAAATTTCTAATGTTTTAGAAACCATGATTGATAATACCCCTTATGGCTTATATCAAAAGCTTTTATATTCTCAAATGCTTATCGATTTTGTCCAAAAGCAAATTTTACATTTTAAAGCTGGATGGAGAGTTGTCGAAGTAGAAAAAACCATCAGAGGCACTATATCTGGATTGGAATTTCAAGGTAGATGCGATCGTGTAGATCAAGACAATACAGGTACTTTTGTTATAGACTATAAAACGGGAAAATCAAATAAAGAAAATAAAAGTAAAAATCTCCAAACGCAAAAAGATTTTCAGATGAATATCTATAAAGAGATGTTGAGTAAGCAGTATAAAAATTTAAATCTCGCATTTGTAAAAGTATTTGATGGTGGAGTATTTGAAGAGGTTAAGAGTTTTGAAGAAAAAGATCAACTGTTTTTTGAAGTTATAGAAGAACTTAAAAAAACAAAAACATTTATAAATTCTAAATGTGAAGATTTGAAAACTTGTGAATATTGTGAATTTGCACTTATGTGTCAAAGAGGAGAGTATATATGAGTTTTCAACCTCTCTTTGGATATTTGGCAAGTGCTGGAAGCGGGAAAACATTTGCACTTAGCGTAAGATATGTTTCACTTCTTTTTATGGGTGAGTTACCAAATAATATACTCGCAGTTACTTTTACAAATAAAGCAGCAAGCGAGATGAGAGAAAGGATACTTGGGTATCTTTTGGATTTTAAAGAGCCAAAAAATAGTGATTTTGTAAAAAAAGTATCCGAAGTTACTGGGTTTTCAATAGATATGCTTTTTGAAAAGCATAATGATGTTTTGGAAGTTTTTTTAAACAATACAAACTATATATCAACATTGGATAGTTTTTTTGGTTCTATTTTTCGCTCATCTTCTCTTGAAATTGGTGTTGATCCCGATTTTGAAACGGTAAACGAAAAAGATACTTCAAGAGTTGATATGTTATTTCTTGACGAGTTGTATAAAATAGGACTTTTAAGCTCGCTAGTTGGCTTATCTATCGCATTAGATAGCACAAAGCTATCAAGTATTACATCAAGACTAAAATCTCTTTATGACATCAATCCGCTATTGTTAGATACAACTCATCTAGAGCATGATACATCTGAGATTATTGCAAAGATAAATAACACAGTTTTGGATATTAAAAAAGAGCTTGTAAATTCAGGAGCAAACCCAAGAGAGATAAATCTTTTTGATTTTCACAAAATAGATGAGCTAATCTCAAAAAAAATATTTGAAAAAGAAAATATTATAGAACACTCATGGTTTAAAAAGGTAATATCTAAAAATATAGAGATTGAAAATTATTTTCAAGAGTTAAAAAAGCTTATTGCGCAATATATCTATATGAATGAAAGTAATTTCTTATTTAAATTATTTGAGATTTTTGATAGTTTTAAAAATGCAATCTTGAGTGATTTGAAAAAAAATTTAATTTTTGGGTTTGATGATATTACACAATTTACATACAAGCTTTTATATGAGCATATAAGTAGGGATTTTTTGTATTTTAAACTTGATACAAAGTTCAAACACATTTTGATAGATGAATTTCAAGATACTTCTATATTGCAATCTTTGCTTCTAGCTCCAATGATTGAAGAAATAACATCTGGCAAGGGAGTACATGAGTTTAAATCACTCTTCTTGGTTGGTGATACAAAACAATCTCTTTATCGTTTTAGAGGCGGGGAGGAAGATGTATTTGGTATGGTTTGCAATAAGTATGGCATCGAAATAGAAAATATGAATATAAACTATAGAAGTGACAAACATATTGTTGAGCAAGTCAATAAGTGGTTTTTTGGGAAGATGAATGATTATGTAGAGCAAAATAGTCAATCAAATAACAGTGGATATGTGAGAGTTGTTAGTGTTGCCAGTGATGAGATTATCAATAAAGCCGTAGCACAGGCCAAGGATTTATTCCGTAACGGTATCCCATTGAGCGATCTTGCATTTTTAGTTAATACGAATGATGATGGAGTAAAACTTCAAGAAGTTTGCTCGGAACATCATATAGATACTATTTTAGATACATCAAGCTCTATCAAATTTATACCATATATAGCATCACTTGTAAATGCTATGGAGTATTTATATAAGGGTGAAGTTATAGATATATATCCTATTTTGGAATTTAGTCAAAAAAGTTTAAATGAGATTGATTTTTCGTGGTTTAACAGGTTTCTTACCCCATCAGAAATTATACACAGACTTATAGAGGAGTTTGGTTATCAAGATATAAATTGTTTAAAATTGTTAGAATTTGCTTCAAAATATAAAGATATAGATATTTTTATCGATGAGTTTAAAAGAAGTAAGATATCCATTGCAAATAGTGAGCAAAATGGTGCCAAGATCATGACAATCCACGGTTCTAAAGGTTTAGAATCTGATCATGTGATAGTCCTTGATAAAATAAAACAAGATTCCAGCGACAGAAGCCAGTTTATTTATGATTATAATAAAGATCTATTTATTGAAAAAATATATTATAAAAAGCCAAGTTCGAGAGAAAATTTTGATAGCAAATTTAAAATTGTAAAAGCGAAAGAAAGCGAAAAGCAAAAAAAAGATAGACTAAATTTGCTATATGTTTCACTTACAAGAGCGAAGAAAGGGTTGACTGTTATAAAAAAAGATGAAAAATCCATATTTGATGTGATTGGAATGTTGCCAATTGCTCTTGGCGATATTATGGCTGAAAATATCAAGAAAGATAATACATCATCAAAAAATATAGAATTCTTAGAAATTACAAATTATGGGTTGCAACCACAAATTCCAAAAGAAGATACCACGTCAATTTCACTAAAAGCACAAGCATTTGGTGTCGCATTGCATTATGCATTAGAAATGTTAGATTCTTTCAAATATGATTCTTTTAATTTCGCCTTATCAAATACTAGACACAGATACGAAAGACTTTTAGGCAATAAAGCGATAGAAGAGATAGAAAAAAGAATCAAAGCTCTTATAGATGATGATAAATTTCAAAAACTTTGTTTGGGTGCTATCATAAAAAAAGAGGTAACATTTTGTTTTGATGGTGAAATAAAACGCATTGACTTGATGTTGGAGTGGGAAGATAAGATAGTTATAGTTGATTATAAAAGTTCAAAAAATGATCAGGATAAACATATATCACAAGTTGATTATTATCAAAAAGCCACTACCAAAATAAGTTCAAAGCCAACTTTTGGCAAAATCGTTTATCTTTTAGAGGATAAAATAGAGATACTTTCCTTAAATTAAACTAAATTTCAATAAATTTTAAGTTTAAATAGATACAATTCCCCCACAAAATAAAATAAGGAAAAACATCATGAAAATGACATCAGTCTTAAAACCTTATGAAGTAAAAAGAGATTGGCATCTAATCGATGCAGAAGGTAAAACTTTTGGTCGTATATTAACAGAAGCTGCTACTTTACTTAGAGGCAAACACAAACCATCATTTACTCCAAATGTAGATTGTGGTGATTATGTAGTTATCATCAATGCTGAAAAAGCTGTATTTACAGGAGCTAAACTTGATGATAAAGAGTATTTCAGATATAGCGGATATTTCGGAAGTACAAAAAGCAACAAACTTAGAGATATGTTAGAAAATCATACAGAAAAGCTTTATATGCTTGCTACAAGAGGTATGCTTCCAAAAACTACTCTTGGCAAACAAATGATCAAAAAACTAAAAGTTTATGCAGGTAGTGAGCATCCTCATACTGCACAAATAGCTAAAGGAAACTAATATGGCAACAATTTACGCAACAGGTAAAAGAAAAAGTGCTATCGCTAAGGTGTGGCTTACTCCAGGTAAAGGTGAAATATCAGTAAATGGTAAAAATCTTGATGAGTGGTTAGGTGGTCATGAAACTTTGAAAATGAAAGTTAGACTTCCTTTAGAAGCAACAAAACAACTCGAATCTGTAACTATCAAAGCTACAACATTGGGCGGTGGTTATTCAGCTCAAGCGGATGCTGTAAAACACGGTATCACAAAGGCACTGGTTCTTTTTGAATCAACATTTAGAGCTACTCTTAAGCCTATGGGGCTACTTACTCGCGATTCTAGAATCGTTGAGCGTAAAAAACCAGGTAAAAGAAAAGCAAGAAGATCTCCACAGTTTTCAAAAAGATAATCTCTTATCTTTTTTTCAAAGAGCCTTTTGGCTCTTTTTAGTTTTCACCTCATAACATATTTATAAACGCCAATCTCTTTCATAAAATTATCATTTTCCTGTCATTATTAAAAGTTATTATACTTATAACAAAAGTGTATTTTTATATTTATAAAGGATAATTATTATTACTTAATAATTATTTAAGTTTACTTTTGTTATTATTCTGATGTCCAACTTAAAATAAAGGAGACAAATATGGGATGTTCGACTGGCGTAAAGCCTAGAAAAGAAAAAATAGAAAATATAACAACTCAAGAAAATACAACAACAAAGGATAACAATATGAGTTCAACAATGGTTAGAAGAGAAATGCCAGAATTTACAATGGATGCATACGATGCTAAAACAGGTCATTATAAAACAGTTTCAAGTGAAGATTATAAAGGAAAATGGACGGTAGTTTGTTTTTATCCAGCTGATTTCACATTTGTATGTCCAACGGAAATTGCGGCAATGAATGCACATTATGATGAGTTTCAAAAATTAGGCGTAGAGATATTAGCAGTATCAACTGATACTAAATTTTCTCACAAAAGATTTGTAGAAACTGAGCCTATTCTAAAAGGTCTTCAACTTACTATGGGAGCCGATGGAAACCAAGAAGTAAGTCGTGCTTTTGGTGTTCTTATAGAAGAAGAGGGCGTAGCACTTAGAGGAAGATTTTTATTTAATACTGATGGAATTTGTGTAGCTCAAGAGGTACAAGCTGATTCAGTTGGTAGAAATGTTAATGAATTTATTAGACAAATACAAGCTTGGCAACATGCTACAAAAACAGGAGAAGTATGTCCAGCAGGATGGAGACCAGGTAAAAAAACACTTCCAGTAAATACTGATGTGGAAAAAATGACAGGTCATGTTGGGGATTATATTACGCTTGAAGAGATATTATCTTAATATAACAATCTTTGATTTTTTTAATTATATATAAAAATATAAAATATATAGAAGCTAAATGTGCCTAAAGGCACATTTAATATTAGTGATGTGATTTTAATATCAAAATAGTCATTTTGATATTAATGGCGATGAATCTAAAAAATTGCCAAATTACACAAGTACGTAAAAATTTTCTAAAATTTGTAGGTATCATAGTACCTGATTGTGGGCTATAAGGCTCTATGTGCTCCATATGTTTTGCTGCCATTTTATTCTCCTTTTTTATTTAATTATTTTCTTCGTTACCATCTATTTTTATTCAGGGATTATTGTCCAGAATGGTTTTAATTTTGCTTTCCAAATAAATGCAAAATGTAAGAAGTGTTTAATCCAGTGCCCAGCTAGTCCTATTTCTCCAGTTGTCATTTTTATATCCCTACCAATTCCAGGATATTTTTCAAAATCAGGAACTACTGGATAAACAGTCATAGCTGCCGCAGTTCCACTAAATAAACCTTTACCAGCACTCGCAACACAAGCCGCCCCCATTTCAGCCATACAAGCCGTATGAGTTGGTTTAGTTGCACCATTGATCATATCTACTATACTACGAGCTACTGCTTTGCCCATCATTGCACTTGGCATACCAGTTCTTGGAGGTGTTGGAGTAATCATAGTACCATTTGGTGAACTCATTGGTTTGCTTATCGGGTGAGGAGGAGCAAATGCAATACCTACTGCAAAAATATTTCCATATGTAGGATTTTGTAGGGTTCTTGGCCAGTCACTTGCTTTCCAATTTTCATAAGCACCTGCAGCATAATTTGCATCAACTTTTAAAAATCCATTTGGTGCAAATAGAGTTTCTGTTATGTCCTCTGCTGATTTGTTGTAAGCTTTTAAACCTACACCAGCAAATGGAGGTATAAGCATAGCAAAATCAAATTCCTCAACTCCCATCGTGCCATCTAGCAGCTCATAATGTGCTTTTCCAGCTTCCACTTTGTTGACATGAGCACCTATAATCCAGCTAAGTTTTCTTTCACTATATAATGATTCAGCAAATATTTTACTTGATGCTGTATATCCACCAACATTGAGATGCATTCCGCCCATTCCAAAATCACCCAAGAAAGATTCATTTGAAATCCATTTTATATCTACATTATCTCTAACACCAGCTTTTTTTGCTTCGTGTTCAATGTTGAATATATATTCAAAAGCAGCACCTTGACAAGTACACATACCATGACCTGTACCAACTAAAATTTTTTGTTTTTTGTTTTTGCTTTTTGAAATACTTTATGTAACTCATGACTTGCATGAACAGCATGGTCTGCTGTGCAAACAGAAACTGTGTGTTCTCCTATTCCGTTAGCATCTCCAAGACCTGGAGTTGCCGCAAAGTTTAGTTTAGGACCAGTTGCATTTATTAGATAATCATAAGTTAGTTCTTCTTTTTGACCCTCTTTTTCTTTTGATGTATATTCTATTGTTATATAAGGTTTATCTCCAGAGGCGTTCCCTTCGGGGTGTATAGATATAGCTTTTGCTTGTCTAAAATCTATACCAGCTTTTTTATAGATAGGTGCCAAGGCAAAAGTAACATCTTCTTTTTTCATTTCGCCTACGCCAACCCAAATATTTGATGGAATCCAATTCCAAAGACTATTTGGAGTAACAACAACAACTTCATGTTTGCTTCCAAGCCATTTTTTTGCAAATGTTGCAGCAGTGTGTCCAGAAACCCCACCACCCATTACAACTAATCTTGCCATAGTAAATCCTTTTATTTGATATTAATCACTTTAATCGTAATATATAAAAAGTTAAAGTATACTTAAAATTAAGAAAAAATTATAAATAAAAATAGTTTTATTTTTAATATTTGTATTTCTTATTTTTATAAATATAAGTTTATGTGAATAAGAGATTCAGTAATATTTATACATTTTTTAGTTAGGATTAATATATGGAAATAAAGCAAGCGATACTAACCCCTGTTTTAGCAATAAAAGCTAGATATATTCCATTACTTTTGATTTATTTTGCATATGGCTCTAGTGTGTTCACAGCTATTGTTGAAAGTTTTTGGGTAAAAAATTCATTAAATTTAAGTGCGGAAGCACTAGTTGCTCTTGGTGTATGGTTAACTGTCCCATGGACCATTAAGATGATATTTGGGCAAATGGTCGATAGTATCCCTATATTTGGCTCTAGTCGTAAAGCTTATGTTGTAATAGGGGCATTGCTTCTAACTATTGGAATCCTTCTTATGATAGGGCTTATACAAGAAAGCCATCTACTCAGTAGTTTCAAGAAGGGAAATGTATATATTTTTGCCTCTGTTATAATGGTTGTAGGATATGTTATACAAGATGTAGTAGCTGATACTATGAGTACAGAAGTTGTTGATAGAACTAGGAGTCAAGAGGAAATTGAACATGAGCTTGCCATGATACAGGTTCTTGGAAGATTGTCTTTGGGTATCGCAATATTTATTGTATCTGGTCTTGGAGGATGGTTGGCTGATATATATTCATACAGTACAATATATACAATTTCACTCTTTATACCTATTATAAGCATTTTAGGCGTTATTTTTATAAAACTTAACCCAGTAGAAAGCACTCCTCTTAATCGTCCAATATTTTTTGGAGGATTTATTTTTGCAGTATTTGTTGTTTTTATGGGTTACAATGATATTGCTTATTCTCAAGAGATAGTATTTATTATTTCACTTATTATAATTTTGAGTATGCTTAAAGTATTAATTAATGACTTAGATGAAAAAACAAAAAGACATATTGTAATGGCAATGATTATTATTTTTGTTTATCGCGCAACTCCTAATGTTGGTCCAGCACTTCAGTGGTGGGAGATAGATGTACTTAAATTTGATGAACCTTTTTTTGGGACACTTAGTCAAATTGGAGCAGGAATTGCTCTTTTGGGTATGTGGATTAGTTCAAGATTTATAGTGCAACAAGCAATAGGAAAAGTTTTAATATTTTTAACAATTATCGGATTTTTTTTATCCTTGCCTGTTATCGGAATGTATTATGGATTACATACACAATTAGGGCTCGATGCACATACTGTAGCATTAGTTGATACAGCGGTATCATCGCCATTTAGCTATATATCAAATGTACTTATGTTGGCTCTTGTTGCAATATATGCACCAGAAGGCAAGAGAGGCACTTGGTTTGCTTTGATGGCAAGCTTGATGAATATTGCTTTGAGTGCTAGCGGACTATTTACTAAATATCTCAATCAAATATTTGTTGTAACAAGAGAAGTGAGAGAAAATGGCGTATTGACAAGTGTAGCAAATTATGATAACTTAGGAGCTCTTCTATGGATAGTAACAATCATAGGCACACTGATTCCTTTGATTGTTATATGGAAGTTTGACCCTAAAAAGGATAAAAATTAAATGAATAAAGTTATACTTTTTGATCTTGATGGCACTTTGATAGATTCTACGGAAGCTATATTAGAGAGCTTTGGAGTTGCATTTAAATCATTTGGGGTAAATATCCCAAATAATCACGAGATAAAGTCACACATAGGTCATCCTTTGGATATTATGTTTTCAAATCTTGGCATAGAAAAACAAGATGTAGATCACTTTGTAGCAAAGTATAAAGACCATTATAAGGACATAAGTAAAGAAAAAACATTTCTTTTGCCAAATGCTAAAAAAGCTATAGAGTTGGCGAGTCGTCATGCAAGACTTGGAGTTGTAACAACAAAAACAGGTCTTTTTTCTAAGATTTTACTAGAGCATCTTGGTATTATGGATTTTTTTGAAGTTTTGATAGGCAGAGAAGATGTGATAAATCCAAAACCACACGCAGAACCAATAGAGAAAGCTATAAGTTTTTTTGATAATATTAATAAGGACAACTGTTTTATGATAGGCGACACATGTATGGATATAAAGTCAGCAAAAAATGCTATGATAAACGGTATAGGAATAACATCTGGATACGCTACGATAGGTCAATTGAGAGAGTGTGGAGACAATATTTTTTGCGATGTTTTAGAGGCAGTTGAGAATATAGTGAAAAAAAAATAACATTTCAAGCCTTTCTTAAGAGTGTTATCATTACAATTGCTGTAATATTCTAGAAATTTTGGAGGACGTATGGTTGAGATTAGATGGCACTCTCGTGCAGGACAAGGTGCTGTTACAGGAGCAAAAGGCTTGGGGGACGTGGTTTCTACCACTGGCAAGCAAGTTCAAGCGTTTGCATTGTATGGCTCAGCAAAAAGAGGTGCTGCAATGCAAGCATTCAATAGAATAGATGATGAGCAAATAATTACGCATGAAAAATTTATGTTGCCAGATTTTGTTTTGGTCATTGATCCAGCTCTTGTATTTACAGATAATATAACACTAAATGATAAAGCCACTACAAAGTACATCATTACAACACATTTAAGTAAAGATGAACTTATCTCTCAACTACCAGAATTGCAAAATAAAAAAGATAGAGTGTTTGTTGTTGACTGTATGCAAATTTCATTAGAGACAATAGGAAGAGCAATTCCAAATACTCCAATGCTAGGAGCTTTCGTAAAGGTTTCAGGAATGTTTGAACTTGATTATTTTTTAGATAGAATGAAAAAAGTTCTTTCAAAATTCCCACAAAAAATTATAGATTCTAATATGCAAGCAATTACTCGTGCATATAATGAAGTTAAGTAAGGATAAGAATATGGGTATTGGTAATGTACTTAGCAATGACAAAAGAGGGATGATAGAACTTGGTGCTGAAAAAAAAGTAGGTTGGGATGAAGTAACTCATGGTATGGTTTTGCACTCTTTTGAAGATGATGCTACTAATATTTCGAGTCAAAAAGCAGAAGATAGAAATTATGCTCAATTTAACTCTTATGTTGCAACGGTTGCCTCTTGGAGAGTTGTAAAGCCAGTTTATAATAGAGATATATGTATAGACTGTCAAAACTGCTGGGTTTATTGTCCAGATACATCAATTATTTCAAGAGATAAACAAATGCTTGGAATTGATTATGATCACTGTAAGGGTTGTGGGGTTTGTGTAGAAGTTTGTCCTACAAATCCAAAATCACTATTGATGTTTGCGGAACTCCACAATCTAGAAGATGCGATTGCATCATGGCCTGAAAAAAAGAAAAAAGAAGAAAACTAAAGGATATTTATGGCTTTAAAATATGAATTACAAGAAGTAGAAGTATGGGATGGTAACTATGCCGCTTCTCATGCACTTAGACAAGCTCAAGTTGATGTAGTTGCAGCATATCCGATTACACCATCTACTCCTGTGGTTGAAAACTATGGACAATTTGTAGCAGATGGCTATGTTGATGGTGAGTTTGTAATGGTAGAATCAGAACACGCTGCGATGAGTGGATGCGTTGGTGCTGCAGCATCTGGTGGAAGAGTTGCAACAGCAACATCATCACAAGGGTTTGCTCTTATGGTAGAGGTACTTTATCAGGCAAGTGGTATGAGACTTCCAATAGTATTAAATTTGGTTAATCGTGCATTAGCATCTCCACTAAATGTTCGTGGCGATCACTCTGATATGTACTTAGGGCGTGATGCTGGCTGGATTATGCTTGACTCATTTAACGCACAAGAAACATACGATTTAAATCTATGTGCATTTAGAATAGGCGAACATAGAGATGTAAGACTTCCTGTTATGGTCAATCAAGATGGATTTATAACTTCTCATACAGCACAAAATGTAAGACCATTAAGTGATGAGGATGCATATAAATTTGTTGGTGTTTATGAACCTATTGATGAGTTGCTTGATTTTGCTAAACCAGTAACATATGGCGCACAGACCGAAGAAGATTGGCATTTTGAGCATAAAGCAAGACAACATAAAGCTCTTATCGATTCTAGACCAGTAATTGAAAATATTTTTGTAGAATTTGAAAAATTAACTGGTAGAAAATACAATAGAGTTGAAAGCTATATGATGGAAGATGCAGAAGTTGCCATCGTTGCTTTAGGAAGTACAGTAGAGAGTGCTAGAGTAGTAGCAAAATATCTAAGAGACAATGAAGGCATCAAAGCAGGTATCGTGGCTCCAAGAGTAATTCGTCCTTTCCCATTTGATGCTATAAGAACAGCATTAGAAAATTGTAAAGCAATCGGGGCAATGGATAGATCAGCTCCAGGTGGCGCACTTGGTATGTTATTTAATGAAGTAAGTGCGGCTGTTTATACAACATCTTCTAGACCAATAGTTACAAATTATATCTATGGACTTGGTGGAAGAGACCTTACACTAGAGCAAATTAAAGATATATATAGAGAGCTTAAAAAGAATGCAGATGCTGGAGAGATTACAACTAAAATTCAGCAATTCGTTGGTCTTAGAGGACCAAAATTAGAGTTTTTTGAAACGAGAAGGGGTTAAGAATGGCGATTACATCTACAAAAAATTTAAAAGAGTTTTCTACTGCAAATGATAGATTTGAGGGTGCTCATCTTCTTTGCCCTGGATGTGCTCATTCTATGATTGTTAGAGAGCTTATGAATTGTACAGACGACAACCTCGTAATTGCTACAAATACAGGCTGTTTAGAAGTTTCAACTGCTGTTTATCCTTATACTTCATGGGATACATCTTGGATTCACATAGGTTTTGAAAATGCTGCAACTGCTGCTGCTGGTGCTGAAGCTATGTATAAAGCAAGAAAAAGAAAAGGGACATTGAAAAATCCTGATGCTCCTGTAAAATTTGTTGCATTTGGTGGAGATGGCTCAACTTATGATATTGGTTTTCAATGGTTAAGTGGTGCAGTTGAAAGAGGTCATGACTTTACTTATATTTGTTTGGATAATGAAAATTATGCAAATACTGGCGGACAAAGAAGCTCATCAACTCCGATAGGCGCGAATACCACAACAGCACCTGCTGGTCGCGTAAGTTATGGTAAAAAAGAGAATAAAAAAGATATGATGGCTATTATGGCAGCAAATGGTGCTCATTATGTAGCTCAAGTTGCTCCAAATAAATGGAAAAATATGGCTCAAGCTTTTCAAAAAGCACTTGCTACTGAAGGTCCATGTTATATCAATGCAATTAGTGCATGTACAACTGAGTGGAAATTTGACTCTAAAGATACTATTCATGTTTCTGATTTAGCAACAGACTCTTTGGTTTTCCCACTTTATGAGATTATAGATGGACATGAACTAAATATCACATACAGACCAAAAAATGTTATCCCTGTTAGAGATTATTTAGCAGCACAAGGTAGATTTAGACATCTATTTAAACCAGAAAATGAACATGTTATTGAAGAGTGGCAAAAAAGAGTTGATGCAAACTGGGAAAGACTACAAAGAAGAGAAGAGGCTAGAGTATAATCTATGCCTCTAATAGATAGCTTTTGTGTAGATCATACAAAGATGACAGCGCCTGCTGTGAGAGTGGCAAAAAAGATCTCAACCCCAAAAGGCGAAAATATCACAGTTTATGATCTTAGATTTTGTAAGCCAAATATTGAGATTATGGGCGAAAAAGGCATACATACACTCGAGCATCTATACGCTGGTTTTATGAGAGATCACCTCAATAGTAAAAAAGTTGAAATCATAGATATATCCCCAATGGGATGCAGAACAGGATTTTATATGTCTGTTATAGGCAGACCAAAGAAAAAACAAGTTGTTCTTGCATGGAAAAAATCTATGGAAGATATCTTGGATGTTAAATCTGAAAAAGATATACCCGAACTAAATTTACTTCAATGTGGTACATATACAATGCATTCGCTAAAAGAAGCACAAGATATCGCAAAAGATATACTTGAAAAAGGCATAGGCATCATGAAAAACAAAAATCTTGCCTTGGATATAAAAACATTAAATGGCTCTTTATAATAATAGCCTAAGACCTTTTAAAAAGGTTATACCTACAAACGACAATACCTTTACTCTCTACTCCACAGAATTTGATGAATGTTATCACTCCACGGTCGATGGTGCATTAAATGAATCGTTAAACAAACATGTAATTCCTGCATTTAATTTACACAAGGAGAAAGAAAAAATAACCATTTTAGATATCTGTTTTGGTTTGGGATACAATGCTTTTTCTACCATTTATTATTGCATTACAAACAACATAAAAACTAAAATAGAGATAATCTCTCCAGAAATCGATGAACAGTTAGTTAAAAGCCTAAAAGATTTTATTTATCCAAAAGAGTTTGATGTTATTTCACACATTATAAATTCTATTAGTGATGATTTGTATTATGAAGATGAACAGTTTAAGATAAGCATAATTATTGGGGATGCTAGAGAAAGTTTGCCAATAGTTACTAAAAAATTTGACATCATATATCAAGATGCCTTTAGTCCAAAAAACAATCCTCTGCTTTGGACGAGAGAATATTTTACTATTTTACGTAAATTATGTAGTGATGATGTAATCATAACAACATACTCAAGTGCCACAGCAGTTCGTATGGGGTTATATGAAAATGGATTTTTACTTTATGAATATAGCCCAAGCGGTATTCGAGCAGGAACGATAGCATCTTTAAAAGTTTTGGATTTAAAACTTATAGATATGGAGCTTAAAATGTCCAGAAACAAAGAAGCTAAAAGTTTCAAGGACAGTGATTTTATATAAAATGTATCGCTAGCCATAAAGTGCCATTGTTTGTTTCTATCACTTCATGTGGCGTTTTTGCAGGTATATAAACATACTCACCCTTTGATATGCACTTTGTACATCCATCTATTTTTAATTTAGCATTACCTTCTAAAACGATTACAAATTCATCTTCATCTTGAATATATTGTTTGTTTTCTATAGTATTAGAGCTTACAATTCTAACGACTTTTATTTTTTTATTTTCAAAAAGTGTTGTGAAATCTTCTCCGATTTGTGGTATGTCATAGTTAAATATATTCATTAATAACTCATAGAGATACGGTCTATATCGCCCCAGCTAGTACTTTTTTTATCATTTTTAAAAGACAATATATGCTCTATATATCTTGCAAACATATCCGTTTCTATGTTTACTTTTGTCCCTATAGTGTAATTGCCTATCAGCGTTTCTTTTATGGTATGGGGGATAATCGTGAGTCTAAAATTATCCTTTTGGACACTATTTACAGTTAAGCTTACACCATCAATCGTTATAGAGCCTTTTGGAATAATATATTTTATATGCTCAAATGGCACTTTTATAATATAGTCAACTCCATTTTCTCTTTTTGTAATATTGGTTACCGTTCCTATGCAGTCAATATGTCCTTGAACTATATGACCTTCAAAACGGTCATTTATACCCATAGCAGGCTCTATATGAACATTGCCTTGAAGTTTTTTTTCATCTATGATACTTCTAGTTTCATCTGCAAGCTCAACATCAAAGCCATCACTATTTATCTTTATTACCGTTAAGCATATCCCATTAACAGCGATAGAATCTCCAAGGTGCGGCTTGTGTGTTGCAATTAGCGATAAAATATTTTTCTCATATTTTTTTACTTTTGCTATTTCTCTTATTAGTCCTGTAAACATAAAAAACCTCATTGTGATGCGATTTGGATATTATATCAAAAAATAGCTACTTTAAAATTCACCATATATGTTAGTAAGACAGCAATTGAGATTTTTAATATTAGCGAGAAGTTATGTTAGTAGTATTAGTATCTGTATTTACTTTAACCTCTATTTTATCTCCATAAAAGTGTGCTTTTGTATCAAAATAAACATCAATAACAGCTTTTGCTCTTGCTCCAAATTCTCTAGCTAACATACGATATGCCCCACTTGTTCCTTTTATGTCTTTTACTGCAAATCCTATTGCTTTAAAACCTTTTTTCTTTGCTATATACAAAGCTCTCTCTATATGAAATCGTTGAGATATAATGATATAATCATTTATGCCAAAAATAGCATTAGCTCTAATAAGACTATCTAGCGTACTAAAACCTGCATAATCAAGTGTAATAAACTGTGAAGGAATACCAGCTAAAATCAAATCATCCCTCATCGTTTCAGGCTCATTATAATTTTCTTCAGAGTTGTCCCCAGAAATCAAAACACCTTTTATTTTTCCAGCTTTATACAGTTGTGCTGTTGCTTGTATACGGTAAGTATAAAAATAATTCAAATTATGATTTGCTAAATATTTGCTAGTTCCTAGTAGTAGGCCGACTTTTTTATTTGGTGTGGAATTAATATCCGTAAAGATAATATTTTGATTTTCTTTGCCAATCGAGTCATTATTATATTTGAGAAGAAAAAATATACCAATAACAACAGAAATAATAAGTAGAAATTTTCTCATGATGTTTGATTGACCTTTTTTTGCTATAATTGCGAAATTATAGCAAAAAAGGCAAGTTTTTATGGATTATGATGTAATAGTTATTGGTGGTGGGCATGCAGGCATTGAAGCATCTTTGTCTTGTGCTAGAATGGGAGCAAAAACTTTACTTATTACGATTTTAGTTGAACAAATAGGAGCTGCAAGTTGTAATCCAGCAATTGGCGGTCTTGCAAAAGGACATTTGGTTAAAGAGATTGATGCACTTGGTGGAGAGATGGGGCTTTGCACCGATATTACAGGGATACAGTACAAAATGCTAAATGCATCCAAGGGACCAGCAGTTAGAGGAAGCAGAGCCCAGATTGATATGGATAGATACAGAATCTATATGAGAGATGTTATACTAAATACTCCAAATTTAAGTACTAAGCAAGAGATGGCAGAATCTTTGATAGTCGAAGAGGATGAAGTAAAAGGTGTCATTACACAGCTTGGTAATAGGTATAGTGCCAAGAAAGTCATCATAACAGCTGGAACATTTTTAAATGGTGTAATTCATATAGGTGAAGTGCAATTAAGCGCAGGAAGACAAGGAGAACTTGCTTCTGTTGGACTCTCTCGTTCTTGGAGAGATTTGGGGTTTGAGATAGGGAGACTAAAGACTGGAACTTGTGCGAGAGTTGATGCTAAGAGTATAGATTTTTCGCAAATGGAAATTCAAGATGGCGACAATCCTCCGATTCCTTTTTCTTTTAGAACAGATAGAAAAACTTTTAATCCAAAACAACTCCCATGTATGGTTGCATATACAAATTTGGCAACTCATGAGATAATAGAGAGTAATTTTTATAGAGCACCACTTTTTTCTGGTCAAATAGATGGTGTGGGACCAAGGTATTGCCCTAGTATAGAAGACAAGATAAATCGTTTCAGAGAGAGAGAAAGACATCAGGTTTTCGTAGAACCACAAACTCTAGAAGCCAATGAATATTATCTTAATGGCATGAGTACATCATTGCCAACGGATGTTCAGCTCGATATGATTCGTTCAATACAAGGGATGGAAAATGCCAAAATCGTAAGATATGGTTACGCCATAGAGTATGATTATATCCAACCAACAGAGCTTAAACATACTTTGGAAACAAAGAAAATAAAAGGACTTTATACCGCAGGACAAGTCAATGGTACTACTGGATATGAAGAGGCAGGTGCTCAAGGCTTGATAGCTGGAGTTAATGCAGTGTTGAGTTTGCAAGGTAAAGAACCATTTATTTTAGGCAGAGATGAGGCTTATATAGGAGTTCTCATAGATGATTTAGTTACCAAAGGTACACGTGAGCCATATCGAATGTTTACAAGTAGAGCAGAATATAGACTTCTTTTAAGAGAAGATAATGCTGATATCAGACTTACAAAATATGGATACGAACTAGGGCTTATAAGCAAAGAGCATTATGAAAAAATCCAAAAGAAAAAAGAAGATATCAATGAAGCCATAGAGTTTTTAAAAGAAAATGGCGTTACTCCAAATAAAGAGTTTCTAGCAAAACTAGAGAGCGTTGGTGAAGAGAAAATAAATGATAAAACCCAGTGGATTGATGTGGTAGGTAGAGGTGAATTTGATAGAAATAAACTCATAACACTTTTACCAGAATTTGAAAAATATGATGATGAGGTAATAGATCAAGTTTTGATAGAATCAAAATATAGCAGATATATAGATAAGCAATTAAATCAAATAGAAAAAATGGAAGAGATGTTAAAAATAAAAATTCCATCGAATTTTGATTATAAAAAAGTATGTGGACTTAGTAATGAGATAGTTGAAAAACTACAAAAATTTACACCTCCTACACTTCAAGCTGCCTCTCAAGTATCTGGAGTTACACCAGCCGCAGTTGAGATAATTCATATATACATAAAAATGGAACAAAAAAGCAAAAGGAGTTAAATGCAATATTATTATGCTCACACTGGACACAAGGGGAGTCTGGATGCTCTTAGACGAGGCGTTGCATATATTAAAAAACAAAACGATGAAACAAAGCTTTTAGTAAATGATTTTAGGGCTGGAATTGTCGCAAAAGAGTTAGGTGCTATTAGTGCAACGACTATAGAGACAATTGCAGATATTGATTTGGTTTTAGAGCTAGGGGATACGATAGTTATAGATTCAACAGAAAATTTACCAAAACAGTTTAAATCATATTGTGATCATTATAAAGTTTTTCGTGTATTGCTCGATGAACCACAAGAGCCTATCTTTAACGAGAGTATCATTGATATATCAAAAAAAGAAAATTTACTTGTAGATGATGTATATAAAGTTGAACAACCAAAAAACAAAAGAGTCATTTTTTTTGGTGGAGATAGTGATTATGAAAAATCTATTTTGAAACACAAGGATTTTTTCAAAGAGCTAAAAGCCAATTTACTCTTAGGGCATTATTTTTTTGTAAATTATGAAAAAGAGTTAAAAGATTTTTTTGTAGACATATACGAATCAGAAGATTATAAAGAAATCATAACAACATCAAGTGATATTATCACAACTTCTATCCAATGTGCTATAGAGTCCAAAATATCTGGTGCTAATGTGATTTTTATAGCCGAAGAAAATTTAAGTTTATCACTATCTACTCTTTTTATAAATTTAGATATACCAGTTTTACATAAATATGATTTATCAAAAGCAACAGTTTTATTGATGAGTGGTATTTAAATAAAATATTTATAAACTAGCTAGAGTTATAAAATTAGTTTTTAGCCAATGTCATTAATTTTTTATTAATATTTAATTACTTTTCGTTTATAATAAGCAGTTAAATTTTTTATAAAGGAAATCTATGAGTAGTAGAAGGGACTTCATGGGTATGGCTTTGGGTGGTTTTGCAGCCCTAGGCGGTATCGCTGCTTTGTATGCTGCTAAGAAAACATGGGATCCGTTGCCAAGCGTAAAAGCAGGCGGATTTACAACCATTGATCTTAGTGTTGCTAAAGAGAACGAGTTAGTAATAGAAAAATGGAGAGGGAAACCTATATTTATCTTAAAGAAGAGTGCATCTATGCCAAAAGATAATAGAGAGATAGTAATAGGTGGAAACAGATATCTAGTAGCGATAGGATTGTGTACACATTTGGGCTGTATTCCAGCGTATTTGCCTAATGACTTGATGTTCAAATGTGCATGTCATGGTGGTGAGTTTGATTCAAATGGAAAACAAACATTTGGACCACCACCAAGACCTCTTGATATACCACCATTTAAAATAAATGGCACAAGTTTAGTTTTGGGAGAAACTGGACCAGAATATGAAAAAATGTTAGCTAACAAGCTAACACAGTCAGTGTAAGGAGATTAAATGGCACATTTTGATGAAAAAGCAAAACCATTTAGCAATCAATGGATGAATGACAGACTAGCAGTTGATACTGTCAAAAAAGTACTCTCTACTGAGTATTGGATACCAAAAAATATTAATTTTCTTTGGGCTATGGGTATGATTCTAGCAGCAACATTTGGTTTGCTTATAGTTAGTGGTATTTTTCTTGTAATGTATTATCAACCAGATACAAAAACAGCATTTGATAGTGTAAACTATACTATCATGACTGAAGTAGGTTATGGTTGGTTGTGGAGACATATACATGGTGTTGCTGCTTCTGTTGTATTTCTTATAATATATATTCATATGTTTACTGGAATTTATTATGGTTCATACAAAAAAGGCAGAGAGATGATTTGGCTTACTGGTATGCTTCTTTTTGTTCTTTTTTCTGCTGAAGCATTTAGTGGATATATGCTTCCTTGGGGACAAATGAGTTACTGGGCAGGTATGGTTATAACTAATCTTTTTGGCGGATTCACTAAAGATTTCCTTGGCGGTATAGGTAATATACAAGCTCTTGTTGAGTGGATTAGAGGAGACTATGTTCCTGGACAAGCATTCTTAAGTAGATTTTTTATGTTGCATGTATTTTTATTGCCTCTTGTTATTATGGGTGTTATTGTACTTCACTTTGCAGCTTTGAGAATCCCACATGTAAATAACCAAGATGGCGAAGAAGTTGATTTTGAAAAATCAGCAAGACTTTATAAAGAAGGCAATAAAAAAGAGTCAGAAGTTATTCCTTTTAACCCTGTTTTCTTGAGTAAAGATATTTTTGTAATGGGTATTTATTTCGTATTATTCTTTTATCTAGTATTTTATCATTTTGAATTTGCAATGGATCCTGTTAACTTTGATCCAGCAGATGGACTTAAAACTCCTGCACATATATATCCAGAGTGGTATTTCTTGTGGTCATATGAGATACTTAGACCATTCCCATTTAATGTAGGCTTAGTGGCATTTGGTTTTGCTCAAGTTGCATTCTTCTTGCTTCCATTCTTGGATAGAAGTCCAAATGTAGCTCCTGCAAATAGAAGAGGATTATTTGGAATATGGTTTTGGTTAATGCTTATAGATATGATAGTGTTGACTATTATGGGTAAATTGCCTCCAGAAGGTGTATGGAATGTAATAGGATTTGTTGCAGCATTAACATTTATTATATTGTTTATACTGCTTCCATTTATTACCAAAACAGAGAAAAAAGCGTAAGGGGAGCGAACTATGAAAGAATTTAAAATATTAGCAGTAGTTGCATTCTTTACTCTTGTAACTTACTGGGGAGTTGAGCCTTTTGCTCACTCACAAATGCATAAGCATGTAGAAAGTAACAACTTTTCATATGATGGGAAAGCGGATATTGAAGAAGCTAGCAAGGCTATAGAAGTTGCAAAAAATATAACTGACGCAAATAAAAAAGCTAAAGTTTTGGATGCAGCTAATAAAAAATTAGCAGACAAAAAAGCATTTTGGGCTGAAGTAAGCCAAGTTTCTAAATTAAAAGGTAATGCAGCAGCAGGTGAAGCTTCATTTGCTGCTTGTATGGCTTGTCATAATGGCAGTGGTGCAAATATGGGTGGGGTTATTCCTCCTAAACTTGATAATGCAGGTAGTTTGTATGACAAAAACTATCTAATAGCACTTATAAAAGATCCAGCAATGGCATCAAATGTAGATCATAAATATGATAATACAATGATGCATCCAATGGGTACAGTTAAAACAATGATTACTGCACCACAGCAAATAGCCGATGTGGTTGAGTTTATAAAAACAAAAAAAGTTGTTAAACTTACACCACAAGTTGCATTTGAAGATGCATGTGGAAGATGTCATGCTAACAGATATGGAAACTTAACTCAACTTGGAACTACTCCTAAGTTCAAAACAGAACAAGAAGCATTAACACATAGAGTAAAAGTTCTTGATGAGCAAGATAAAATCAAAGCTTATATGGGCAAATTGCCTCCAGATTTATCTATCATTGATAGAGCTAGAAGTGCAAACTTTATGGAGACTTTTATACAAGATCCGCAATCGCAACTTCCAGGCACATCAATGCCTAGAGTTGGTTTGAGCAAAGATGGTTATGCGATGGTTCAAGCATATCTTGAAAAAACAGGAGATCCTAGTAAAGAAGCTAGACATGCTCTTGGACCATGGGTAATAGTATTTTTTATAATATTTACAATGCTAGCTTATCTTTGGAAAAAATCTCAATGGAAAGATTTACACTAATTAAAACATTATAAGAGGCAAAAGCCTCTTATAATAACTTCTTTTAACCACAATCATTTTATTTTTATCAATTTTTAGATACTCTTGCGGTAGATTAAATAAGTAAAAGAGTAGTATGCTAATAGACGGACATGGTAGAAAAGTTGATTATCTTAGAATTTCTCTAACAGAGAGATGTAACTTTAGATGTCAGTATTGTATGCCAGAAAAACCTTTTTCTTGGGTTCCTAAAGAAAATCTTCTTAGTTTTGAAGAGCTTTTTTTGTTTGTTAAAGTTGCCATTGATGAAGGTGTTACCAAGATAAGATTAACTGGCGGGGAACCACTGCTTCGTGAAGGTATTGCTACATTTATAAAAATGATAAGTGATTATAAGCCTGATATTGATTTGGCTTTAACTACAAATGGTTATCTGCTTGGCAGTATGGCTCAATCACTCAAAGATGCAGGACTTAAGAGGATTAATATATCACTCGATTCTCTAAAAGTAGAAGTTGCGGCAAAAATAGCCAACAAAGATGTATTGGGTAAAGTTATAGAGGGGATAGAAAAAGCGATAGAAGTTGGACTAAATGTAAAACTAAATATGGTTCCTCTTAAAAATATAAATGAAGATGAGATTATTGATATCTTAGAGTATGCTATGAGTAAAAATGTAAAAGTCCGTTTTATTGAATATATGGAAAATCGTCATGCAAATGCAGAGCTTAGAGGAATGCATGGCAGGGAGATAATTAGTCATATATTGAAAAAATACGACATAAAAGCCATAGGGCGTGAAGGAGCTAGTCCATCTTTTAATTATCGAGTTTTAGAAAATGGATATGAATTTGGCATGATAGATCCCCATAAGCACGATTTTTGTGAAAGTTGTAATCGCATTAGGCTTACAGCAGAAGGGCATTTAATCCCCTGTTTATATTTTGATGAAGCTATGAGTATAAGCGAGGCTATAAAAGCAAAAGATATCAAAAAGGCCAGTGAGATATTGGGCGAAGTTTTGAAAAATAAGCCAAAAGAAAATAGATGGAGCGAAGATGATGAAAATCTCTCAACTAGAGCATTTTATCATACGGGGGGATAATGTTTTATTTAGTTGAAGAATTTTTTTCTTTACAAGGCGAAGGTAGATACGCTGGAGTTCCATCGTATTTTTTGCGAATCGGCGGATGCAACTTGACTTGTAGTGGATTTGGAACGAAATATAGTTGTGATGATATAGAAAAAGTTGGCTGTGATACATATTTTGCAGTAGATAGATGTTTTGCTAAAGAGTGGCAAAGCATAAATGATGCAACAAAATTTATAAATCATTTAGAAAAACAGTTTAATGATATAGGTTATAAGCCTCATGTTGTGATTACAGGAGGAGAACCTCTTATCTATTTTACTGACAAAGTTTTTTATGAAATAGTCTCTTGGTTGGTAAGCAAACATATAAAAGTAACTTTTGAAACAAATTGTTCAATTTTTGTTGATTTTGATAAATATCCTATATATAAAGAGTGTGTATTTTCAATGTCTATTAAATTATCAAATAGCAATGAAGATAAAAACAAGAGAATAAATAATAAAATGATAGAATCTGTTACTATAAATTCAAAAGAGTCTTTTTTTAAATTTACAATTGATAAAAAATTGGTCGAAACTACAGCTTTTGAAGAGATAAATGAAATAACAAAAAAGTTTATAAATACAGATATTTATTGTATGCCTGTTGGAGAATGTCAAAAGGCTATTACAAAAAATCAAAAAAAAGTTTTTGAGTTTTGTAAAAAATACGGACTTTTTTATAGTGATAGATTGCACATCAGAGTATTCGATAAAACGCAAGGTGTGTAAAAGTATTTTCTGATAAAATAGGACTAAAATTATCTCATTAAGGATTTGTATGATTATCCGTAAACTTTTTAAGTTTGAAAATGCTCATATAGTAAGAGGATGTACTACTAAAAGGTGCAGTCAAAACATACATGGGCATTCATATAAGGTTGAAGTTTTACTAGAATCTGATTATCTTGATAATGGTCAAATGGTATATGACTTTGGACTTGTCAAGCATAATATAAAAGAGCTTATTGACTCTTTTGATCATGCTATTACCTTATGGAGCAATGATGATATTGAATATATAAATGATATGAAAAAGCATAGCTGTAGGTGGATAGAGCTCCCTGTGAGCCCTAGTGCAGAGCAATTCGCTAGAGTATTTTTTGTGATAATAGAACAAATTTTGGCTAGAACTATTATGTCAAATGCAGAGCAAGGTGTAAAGCTTCATAGTATAATAGTCCATGAAACAGACACTGGCTATGCACAAGCCTTTGATAAAGATGCACATAATATCAATATGGGTTATATTGATATACAGCAAATATGTTTTTCAAACGATATTATAAGCAGCTGGAGTAACGAAAATTTATGGAATGATATTATTTTTAAAAAAAGTATTGCAAATCCTGTAAAAATATAGTATAATTCTGCCTGTTTAAAAAAATCAAAGGAAAAACATGAAAAAATTGGTACTTTTATCTGTAGCTGTTGCTGCTCTTCTATTTGCTGGTTGTAAAGGTAAAGAAGCTGACGCTAACACAACTGATGCTAACGCAACTGAAATGAACGTAACTGACGCTAACGTAACTGCTGAAGCTAACGTAACAGAAGCTAACGTAACAGAAGCTAATGCAACAGAAGCTAACGCTACTGACGCTAACGCTACAAACTAAATTTCAAGACAATCTCTTCTCGGAGATTGTTAATTCTTTATTAAAATTCTTCAATATATAACATTTCTGTAATTATTTTTTATTTTTTATTTTTTTATGTAAATTAAAATATTTTTTTTGTATAATGCCCTGTACAAAAAAATAAAGGATGTATAATGAAAAAAATGACACTTTTGTCTGTTGCTGTTGCTGCACTATTATTTGTAGGTTGTGGTGGTGATAAACCAGCTGAAGCTAATACAACGGATGCTAATGTAACTGTTGAAGCTAACGCTACTGAGGCTAACGCTACTGAAGCTACTACTGAGGCTAATGCTACAGAAGCTAACACAACTGCTGCTGCTCCAGCTGCTGCTGTTGACGGTGCTGCTGCGTATGCTACATGTTCTGCATGTCATGGTGCGGATGGTAAAGGTACAGTAGGTGGGGCTAAAGTTTTAGCTGGCTTTAGTGCTGCTGATATTGATGCTAAACTTCATGCTTATAAAGCTGGTTCAGTACAATCACCAACTGCTGCTATCATGAATGCTCAAGCTGCAAATCTTAATGATGATCAAATCAAAGCTTTGGCTGATTATATATCAAAACTATAAATATCTTATCTTCTCCTATCTAGGAGAAGATTTAAAAAACAAAAATACTTTCTATTTTTAAACTTTCTGATATTCCATCTAGCATTATTATATTTATATTTTCATCTTTCTCTATCTTATCAATTTCTGGTTTTGTTATCAAAAAAGAGTTTACATCCTTAAGAGGGGATAAAAAGTTTGGAGATTGATGAGATGTTGGGTTGAAAGATTTTCCATCAAAATATCCTAAAATTACACTATATTTTCCACTTTTTAGTTTAAAATCATCAGATATATGGGTTTTTGCGATTAAGTGGTAAGGTTTTGAGCTTTGTTTGAGTTTTTGAATAATGAATTTCCCAAAAAGTTCAAAATTTATCATTGCTGCAGTGGGATTACCAGGTAGGATTAATATATAGGTTTTATCTATGATGCCAAGCGATGTAGGTTTGCCAGGTTTTATATCAACTTTTTCAAATAGATACTTCATGCCAAGTTCCAATAAAACTTCTTTTGTAAGATCTTTATCCCCCACGCTAGCCCCTCCAGTTGTAACTATGAGATTGCTATGCAGAGAATTTGAAATAATATTTTTTAGGGCAACTTTTTCATCGCTCGAAGTTGCAATACTAAAAGAGTCACAATTTAAACTTTTTGCTCTTGCTTTTAACATTGGTGTATTTGAGTTATATATATCAAATGAGCCTATATTTTGATCTTCGTGGCGCTTTAGCTCATTTCCAGAACTAATGATGCTTACTTTTGGTTTTTTATAAACTTCTATCTTTTCAATGCCTTGAGAAGCAAGAAGTGCTATGGAGTAGCTATTTATCTCTTCACCCTTTTTTATACACACACTACCACTTTTAAGCTCTTCGCCCATAAGTCTTATATTTGCACCACTTTTAAAATTTGATGGCACCTTGATGAAATCACCATCAAATTCTATCATCTCTATAGGCACAACAATATCAGCTTCTTTTGGTACTGGTGCACCAGTCATTATGCGAATTGCTTCTGCATCACTTAAACTAGGAAGAGTTTTATTTCCTGCGTATATAACCTCTTTTTGTGTTTTTAGTGAGTTTAATAAATATTTTGAATTTAGTGCATACCCGTCCATTGCGGAGTTGTCAAATTTTGGTAAATCTACTTTTGAGACAATGTCATTTGCTACGATTAGCCCCAAAGAGTCTTCAATGTCAATAAATTCTGTTGTTATATTTGATAGTATATTTTGATCTATTATATTTAATGCTTCAATGATAGAAACCGCCATAGATTGCCTTTTTTATAAGTGTCCAAATTATATCAAAAGAGTGTTATAATCCACATAACAAAATAGGAGTCATTATGCAGTACCTTTTTTATGAGGATAGTGGAGCTAAAAATATAAAATTAATTGGCGATAATCATCATTATATCTTTAAAGTAAGAAGACATAAAGAGGGTGATATACTGGGCCTGAGAAACCTTAAAAATGATATTTTGTATATATATAAGATTAACTCAATCGATAAAAAAGAGGCATTTTTAGAGCTTGTAGAAGAGAGAGAACTTATAATCAGTGCAAACAAAAAACTTCACATAGGCTGGTGTGTGATAGAGCCCAAAAATATAGAAAAAGTTTTACCCTCATTAAATGAGATAGGAGTAGATAAAATTACATTTATAACTTGCAAAAGAAGCCAGCAAAATATCAAAATTGATTTTGAAAGACTTCATAGGATAGTTTTAAATTCGTCCCAGCAGTGCGGGCGAAGTCGTATGATGAAGTTTGAGAGTGCAAAAAGTCTAAAAGAGTTTTTGGAATATTACCCACAAAGTTATATGCTTAATTTCTCACAAAATTATATTTCAAACATTTGTGATATAGAAACTATCATCATCGGATGTGAAGGTGGTTTTAATGATGAGGAAATAAAACTTTTTGATAAGAGCAGGATAATTGGATTTGATACACCGCTTATTCTCAAAAGCGAAAGCGCTGTTTGCGCGGTATCTAGCAAGGTACTTTTATAAAAAATTAAACAAATTTCGGTATAATGCGACTCTTAAAGCTGTCTTGCGAAATTTTAGAGTAGATTGCAGCGACCCCAAGAATATTCTTGTGGAAGGGTGCTTTGGCATCAGAGCAGGTTAGTTACCTCGCCATTTTAAATAACGCAATATAGCAAAGCTATAGTTTGCTTACGCTAACGCTGAGTTTTCTTCAGCAGAAGGCTCACGCAACTAGTTGCTGTTTTGTTTTAAAAATAAACTAAAAAAAGGTAGAAAGATGAAAAAAGATATTCATCCAACTTATGTTGATTGTAAAGTTACATGTGCTTGTGGAAATTCATTTGACACAAAATCAGACAAAGAAACTATGAGCATCGACATTTGTAACGCTTGTCATCCATTTTTCACAGGAAGTGAAAAAATCGTTGATGCTGCAGGTCGTGTTGATAAATTTAAGAAAAAATATAACCTCGGTTAATTTTATCATCCATTCTCTTACCAAAGGCAAAGCTTTGGTAATGGGAGTTGAATTTGGGCTTTGCTTGAATTCAAGGAGATATTCACTATGTTGACATTCATCCCCACCCCTATCGGAAATCCTGCTGATATTACGATCAGAGCCATGAGAGCTTTTGAGAGTGCAGAACTTTTTTTATGCGAAGATACGCGAAATACAAAACATTTATTACAATTGCTTAGCGATAGATATGGTATGACTATGCCAAATGCTATATTTTTGTCTTTTAACGAACATAATGGAGATGAGAGACTTTCTCAAATAGAAAATGACTTAAAAGAGAAAAATGTAGTTTATGTTAGTGATGCTGGTATGCCTGTTATTTCTGATCCAGGGCAAATATTAGTCGTATATTGTCAAGAAAATAAAATTTCTTATGATGTTTTACCAGGTGCAAATGCAGCACTGACTGCTTATGTAGCAAGTGGGTTTATGGGAGGTGAGTTTGTTTTTTTAGGTTTTTTGCCTCATCGTGGCAAAGAGAGAAAAGCCAAATTAGAAGTTGCACTAAATCAAGAATTTGTATCAATCCTTTATGAAGCACCACATAGACTTTTAAAGTTTTTAGAAGAGATAGCAGCCTTAGAGCCAGACAGAGAAATATTTTTGGCAAAAGAGCTCACAAAAAAATATCAAAAATATTATAAAAATAGAGCAGGTATTCTTCTAAAAGAGTTTAGAGATGAGAATATTAGAGGCGAATGGGTGGTAATAATGGAGCCAAAAGCAAAATCTGATATTACACTTTCATTGGAAGAGATTGTAAACTTAGATTTGTCTCCAAAAGAAAAAGCAAAATTACTAAGTGAGACTACAGGAAAAAGTCCAAAAGAGTGTTATAGCGAAATTATGAATTTTATAAAATTAAATTCATAAAAATATAAAATAATACACACCTAATATACAGGG
>FAXN01000016.1 GCA_001493195.1 Sulfurovum sp. enrichment culture clone C5
ACCATATAAAAGAGATATTAAAAAAGAGCTACTTAAAGCACTGGCAGCTATTAGTGAGCCAATAGGTAAGCAAAAATTAAATGAGCTAAAAAAGCCAATCCCAAAAAATCCAAATTTTGATGAAGTTGTGCATTTATCAGAGCAAGATTTATTTGAAAAAAAAGCTAGATATAAAGTATAAAGTCCAAGAACAACTATAATAATTGCACCGATTTTTATAAATATCAAATCATCTTGAATGTATTTTTTGACTATATCTGCACCAAAAAACGCAACTGACGAGATAGTTGTGTAAGCCAAGATTTTTCCACTAAAGTATTGTGTTAAAATGGAAACACCATCTTGCTTATCGGGAGCATTACCAAGCAAAATAGGCATCATAACGGGCATACAGCTAATCGCACAAGCAGTAGCTCCAAGTTGTAGTCCCATGATAAAAATAGTAAAAAAAACAAGCATTAATTATTTTCGTAATTATATGAATCGACACCTATTATCGCAGCACCAAAAGAAGTTGTAATTTGTGGATTTTGTGGCACAAATATTTTTTGTCCTATTTCGTTTTCTATGGCATTAACTAATCCTGCGTTAAGGGCTGGTCCCCCATCAAAATAAATACCTTCCTTGACTCCAACTCTTTTGACAAGTTTTACAATTCTTTTAGCTATTGAGTAGTGTACTCCACAAACAATATCTGCAACACTGTGATTGTTGCCTAAAAGTCCTATGATTTCTGACTCCGCAAAAACAGCACAAGTGCTACTTACTGAAAGAGGAGTGCCTTGAGTTTTAAAATGATATTCCCCAAGTGTATCTACTTCTAATTCAAGTTTAAGTGCTACAACATCTAAAAATTTTCCAGTGCCAGCTGCACATCTATCATTCATTGCAAAATTGATTACATTGCCATCGCTATCTAGTGAGATTGCTTTACTATCTTGCCCGCCAATGTTTATAATTGTTTTAATTTCACCAAACTCACTTGCCGCTGCTCTTGCTCCTGTGGCATTTGCTGTTATTTCACTTATATTTTCATCAGCTTCTTTGTATAGTTTTCTTCCATAGCCGGTTGCAACTATATAAGCAATATCACTATTATTTAGTTTAAGTTCGCTTATGAGCGCATCTAGTGTTTCTTGAGCATACTTATAAAACATACTTCCACTAGCACTTATCTTAAAGCCCATTAGATTTTTATTTTCATCTACAATAGATATTTTAATAGCCGTAGAGCCTATATCTATTCCTGCAAAGTATTTCATTTTTTATTTCTCCGTCTAGTTTTCAATGACTCTATAAATGCTTCTACTCTGGTACTTAGCTGACCACCTTGTGATGGGCTGTAATCACTTTCTAGATAAAGAATTGGAATCCCTTCTTTTTCCATTGCTTCAAGAACGCTTCTTTGTTCCATTTCATAAACAGTACATCCAGCAAATGCTTGATATATTACTCCATCAGCTTTATATTCTTTTACTAGTTGCACAACTCTTCTGATACGATCTTCGTTTTTGGTAAAAATAGGGCAGGTGCATGCCTTGAGATATTTATCTGATATAGAATCCATCATATCATATATATTCCATTCGTCAACTGCTACCATATCGTTAAACATACGGTTCGAACTGCATGTTTCATCTGCTACTATGATACCATCAGATTCTTCTATAATTTGAGGAATTTTATAGTTAGGAAATATTGGTGGCGAACCAGTATAAATTATTCTCGGACTGGATTTGCCAGTAACAGATATTTTTTCTTTAGCTCTTATTTCAAGTTCATTTATGAGTTTTTGTGTTGCTTCTATCCAATTGTCAATTTTGTCAAAGAAAAAGGCATTGGTTATCAAAAATACATCAAGCCCCAAAATTGGAACAATTTCATTTTTTCTAAAATCTGATAATTTATTATAAAGCGATTGTGCATAGCCTATCTTTTTTATAGTATCTTTTAGATTATTTTTTGTAAGTTTTTTGCCTTGAAATTTAGATAGTTCTAAAGCAAATTGTTTAACACTTCTTCTCCAATATTCACGACTTGCCTCACTCTCTTTTGTTCTTGGAAAATCTACATCTATAAATTTGTATCCAAAACTTTCAATTGTACTTCCAGCTTTTGTTTTTTGGTCGCAAGTAGTCGGAGAAAAAACTATATCAGGTTTATCACTAAAGTTTCCACTTGCAAAATGCCCAACAGTTGCTTTTATGAGTGGACAAGCTTTTTGTGGCATAAAGTCGCTTCCTATCTCATCATCCGTGTAAAACCCATTACAAAGACGTATTGGTATACCATCTAATGCGTAAATGATTTCACTAGGTATTTGGATACACATAGTTCCTATTTTTGTTTTATCATCATGTAAAGACTCATGTTTGCAATGAACTCTTTCAAACAGATCATAGAAATATTCCATACTCTCAATTGGTGCTTTGAAGTCTTCCCTTAGGGTATTTAAAAGCTTTATCGCTTCCATGGCTTTGTGTCTATTTTGTTTTTCTTTTGGCGATTCTATATGGTGATTTGTTTCTATGTTCATTTATCTATTTCTCCATCATTTTTCATATTCAATCCAACATTCATTCTTTTTTCAAATCCCTCTCTTGTAGAGCTAAAGACTTTTATATTCAATATATCAAAATGCAAAGCGTCATCTTCTGGGCAGGCAGCCACACATTTTAAGCATAAGATACAATCGTCTCTAAGTATATTGGTGCTTACCACATCATCAGCAATGTCTTTTATTTGCATATCACAAACTGCGTAACAATCCCCACATCTAGTACATTTGCTGCCATCTTTTTTGAATCTCGCTATGGAAGTATTAGCAAAAATGTAATGCAATGCACTCATTGGGCAAAAAAAACAAAAAAATCTTTTTTTTATAAATGAGCCAACAAAAAATAGAGAAGCAAATGACACGCCAAGAGCTGTTAATACCATATTTGTTTTTGAAGAAAAGTCTATCGTCCATTGCGAAAAATCACCAGTAAACATAGGACTTATTACTCTTGCTGGACACATTTGACAAAAAGTTGCCGACCAATTATTTGAAATCACACCAGCTCCCATCAAAAGAGGGAATAGCAACACTATGACCAAAAACACATATTTGATTTTTGATAGTTTTTCAAATTGATCTCTAGTGTATATGCCAAATCTAATGCCTATTTTTTTTCGTAAAGCCGTAATCCAATCTTGAAGAGTACCAAAAGGACACATATAACCACACCATGCTTTGTTTAAAACTATAAACCAAGCCAGAAATGTTAATAGTCCTATAAATATAGGTATAAATGCTGGCGAAAAAAGTATTTTCGTTGGCAGGGCAAGTTGATGTTGTAATGAAATCAAATAACAAGTAGCACTAACATCTTCATTATATGGACAAGTAAATACAGGAAAGCTAGAGCCAAAATTGATAGCCAAATATCCACCATAAACAAATAATACAAAGCTAGCCAATTGTATCCAAAATCTTACTTTTCTAAGATCTCCATTGTTTATAAAATTTCTAATCTTATTCTTCATATTTTATTTCTTTAAAAGGTTTTGTTCTGTTTCTTCTGTATATATAGATAATGATTCCAGATAGTGTAAATATAAAAATACCAATAATTAAACCAAAACCATAAGATAGATAATCACTGCCATTTGGATAATAAGAAAGTGGATAAGTTAAAATATAATTTACACTTTTATACTCTTTGTCTTTAAGACGACCATTTTTTTCTTCATTAAATGTCAATGTTAAAAGCAAATCTTGTTTGTGTCGTTTATCAAAATCATTCCAAGAAGGAAAATAATCTCTTATCATAACAAAACTAGCTGTTCCATTTTCATCTGTTTTGATATTTTTACTCCACCCACTATTTAGTTTTATAGCAATGTCAGCATTTTTTAATGGTTTTCCATCAAGTATAGCTTTGAATTTCAGAATATCCCCCATGCTGATTCTATAAAAAAAACTATCCTCTTTTTTGTCTTTTAGCCTTACTAAATCTATTTTTACTTTATCTGTTTTTAATTCTTTTTTTATACTATCATCATAAACATCTTTACTACCATGTTTGCCGTTTAGATATTCCAGTTTGGCAACTCTATAAAAAAGTTCATTATCTTTTATAGTTTCATTTTTTGCTAAGATATTATAATATCCGCTTTTTGGTATCTCAAAACCATAAGTTGTAACACCATCTTTGCTATCTATTTTGACATTTTTTTGTGTTTGTTTTGCATCAAATACAAAAGTTTTTAAATCAAAACTAGATATTGGTTTATTTTTTTCAAAAACAAGCCATACTTTTTTAGATGGAGCTTTTGACATTTCATTTTTATAATTACTACCATGCGAGTGCATATCACTCATGCCCATTTCTTTTTCATTCGGATCTGATAATGTAAAGTATATTGGAGTTTCTGGAGTTATTTTTGAGATATTAACATCTGAAACTTTTGGACATTTTGCACATGCTTGTTCTTGTCTATTTTTTTCTTTTGGATTATAAGGTTTATATTTGGAATTTTTATAGGCGGTTAAACCTATAAAAATAATTGCCAATATTACTAGGAGAAGTAAAAATATATTCTTTTTACTTCTCTTTTTTGATGTTGTCATGTGTTATCCTCTAAAATTTCACTTGTAAGCCAAAGTTGATTGTTCGACCCTCATTTACTGTAATTGAAATGTCTTCATCATTATAAGCACCATCATTATTTCCATCTCCAGATGCTCTAGCAGTATTATAATAATATTTGTCAAATAAATTATCAACTCTCGTGTAGAAACTTGTGTCATAACCATGTATTTTTGTTTTATAATCCAAGTTTAGATTTATTACCGCATGGCCTGGAACTTTAAAACGATTCAGCTCATCAGCATAATATGGTGAAATAGCATCAATTTCAGGAGAGATGGTGAAGTTAGCTGTTGGCTTATAGTCTAGTGCTACATTTAAGTGGTGTTTTGACACTCTAGGTACATCATACCCTTTTAAATCATATGGCACTACTGTGTATGAACCCCATTTGCTTCCTAATATAAGATTAAAATTATCATATTGTGTGAAATATGCATCTATGTAAGTATATGCGAGATGTGAAGTTAGTTTTTCAGATAATTCACTTTGAACAGATAATTCAAGACCTTGGCTTCTCATGCCACCTATATTTTCATATCTCGAATGTTCGCCAGAAACTGGAGAAGAGTATTGTCCAACAGATGACATGATATAATCACTTCTATCCATAACAAAAAGACCAACTTCATAGTTATGTTTCAGCCCAAAAGCATCGCTTTTACCACGAACTCCTATATCGAAACTTTTTGTTTCTTCTGGTTTAAGGTTTGGATTGCTTTCTACTGTACCTGTAGGGTTTATGGTTCCAGCAAAAAGCTGTTGTATAGAAGGAGATCTAAATCCAGTAGAAAGTGCTGTATAAAAAGCAATATGGTCATTTAATTGGTAATTCGCACCAGCTCTATAGGATAAATTTTTAAAACTTTTTTCTAACTGTAAACCTGACAAGTCGCTAGCATAATCCAAGTTTATATAATCATAACGTAAATTTGATGTAACACTCCATTTATCATTGATTTTATATTTATACTCTCCATAAAGTGCATATACATTTTCATCTGTTTCGTCATTTGATGTTACAGTACCTTTAGTATATTCATTCCAGATGCCAGTCGTATAGTTTCTTTGTGACCAATCCATAGCATAAGAGGTATTATTTTTATAGTTATTGGCTCTCAAATCTAAACCAACCATATAAGCACCATTTGCTCCATTATTTCCTCTAAATTCACTTTTAATACCTCTTTGAACTTGTTCATATTCATTGAGATTTGGTTTTAATTTAGGATCTGTTATTTTTTGATGACCAATTATATTGCCATCCACATCTTTTATCGGAATATAATCAGCATAACCTGAATAGAATGTAGTGTTATCACCATATTGATAGACATTTACTAAAAGATTTTTATTGTCATCAAATTGTTTTGAGTATGTTGCAAAAAGCTTTAAAAGTTCCACATCAAACATGGAAGCATAGTCTTTTACATTTTCATTGTTTGGGGTCCAAATACTTTTAGGATTCTCGTATGCTTCAGTAACTCCTCTTACTGTTCCATGCGAGTTTTTATTGCGTTTAGAGTACTCAAAACCAGCAGTGATATCACTGGTATCATCTATATAGTATTGTGTTTTACCATTGAGATAATTGGTTTCATAATCTCCATCTTCATAATATCCATCTTTTGTTCTTCTGCTTGCTTGAATGTAGGCATTGTATTTTTCTTTGGAAATGCCATATTTTGCTAAATATTTTTCATATCCATAAGTCCCATGTTCTAATTCTACTTTTCCTCCAGCGTTTTTTGCACCTTTTTTAGTAGTGATGATAACAGCACCAGAGAGTGCATCATCTCCAAATAGATAACTTGCTCCACCTTTGATGACTTTTATACTTTCGATATTGTCCATATCTATGTTAACACTTCCAGTTCTCTCGAACACAGGAACCCCATCTATTACTACCGCAACACCAGGTTTTTCACCCATATATACTTGATTTTCAACGCCTCTTATGTGAATTTTTAGAGAATCCCCATCAGTAAATTCTGTAGTAATACCAGTTATTGATTGTAAAGTTCTTTGTATATTTTCTGCTTTTTTTTCATCAACCTTTTCTCCCTTTATTGATGTTTCAGATGAAACTTTATCTTTTTTAGACTCAAATCTATCATCAATTGTTGTTGAATCGACATGGATTACACCCATGTCCTCTTCTGCGTGTATTGTTGACATAGTAGCCAGTAAAGCAGACGCAATAATACTAATCCTAATCGTTTTCATTTTTCCCCTTGTAATCGTGTAATTAAAAATGATAAATTGAGGTTAAGCACAATATATTGTATATACTTTACCCCATTGTTCATATATAATTTTATTTACGAACAAACCCCTCTTAATAAATCGTCAAAGTATAAACATGAAATGTTAATTTAGTGTTAAGTTTTAAAAATTTTTAACATTAAATTAACAAATTTATCTTATCATGTCAGAATTTAATTTTTTAAAATAGGATAATAAATATTATGAATATGGAACAATTGAGCAATATAGTAGATTATGGCATCATAGGAATACTTGGTATTATGAGCTTTTTGGTTGTATTTTTTTGGATAGAAAGACTATTGTTTTATAAAAAAATTGATATCAAAAATTATACTTCACAAGAAGCTTTAGAACTTGATATAACACAAAATATATCTATAATATCTAGCTTTGGCGCAAATGCTCCATATATCGGATTACTTGGGACAGTTTTAGGAATAATCGTAACATTTTATACATTGGGGCAAAGTGGTAATATGGATGTTAAAACTATTATGACTTCTCTTGCTCTTGCACTAAAAGCAACAGCTATGGGACTAGTAGTGGCAATTCCTGCTATATTTTTCTATAATCACATCACTAGAAAAGCTGAAGTAATTGTTACAAAATGGCAGATTTTGCAAAAGGAAAAAAATGCAAATCAAAAAATTTGATTCTATAAATGTAGTTCCTTTTATAGACATAATGCTTGTTTTGTTAGTTATTGTTCTAACAACAGCATCTTTTATACAAACTGGTGTCATAAAGGTTAATTTACCAATTGCCAATTCACAAATTAAACTAGATGAAAAGAAAGAGATAAAAATAGCAATCAAACAAGATGGTAAAGTGTATATTAATGACATAGAAGTAAAACAAAATGATTTACAAACTAAACTTTTAACCTTTCCAAAAGAATCGCCAGTAAATTTGTCATGTGATAAAAATGCAAAATTTGATAATTTTGTTTTTGTTGTTGATATTTTAAAAAACAATGGTTATGAAAACTTAGGGATAGTCACAAAAAAATGAATAGATACGCACACTCTTTTTTAATATCATTTTTGATTTACACCGTTTTTATATTCTCGGCACTTTTTATGCTAAGAGATATTCAAAAACATAAAATAAACAGTGAAACTATTGTTAAAATGGCGATAATAAACCCACAAGAAGAGTCAGTACAAAAACAAGTAGCTAAAGCAGAGCCTAAAGAAGAAAAAGTTCAAGAAAAACCAAAAGATGAACCAATACAAAAAATAGAAACAACAAAACCTAGTGTCGTTTCTAAAACAGTACCAATCAAACAAGCAGAAGTAGCTAAAAAAGAAAAAGAGAAGAGTGATAGTAAACAACTAATCTCACAGAAGTCTTATGTTAGCACACAAGCGGAAAAAGATCAATTCATATCTGATCTTAAAAATAAAATTAAACAAAATAAATACTATCCAGAGGTAGCAAGAAATAGAGGACAAGAAGGGGTTGTTAAAGTTTCTTTTTGTGTTAATAGTGACGGCAGTGTAAGCGATATCGTATGCAGTGGTGAATATTCTGTATTAAATAGTGCTGCAAAAAATGCAGTTGCAAAAACATTTCCAGTCAAAGTGCCTGCAAATGTCATTGCTACACGCCTTCAGCTCTCGGTTGTTTTAAACTATAATCTTGACTAGTAAGTTGTAAAAATAGTGCTGATATTTTTGTCAGCATATATATGGTAAACTCTATATTATAAATCATCTATGAGGATTGATTATGTTGTTGGCTGATATTGGCAATACTAGAGTACATATATTTGATGGTAAAAGTGTCATTCATCTTGCATACGAAGAAGCTATTTGCAACTATAAAGATATGAAATTATCTTATATCTGTGTCAATGTAAACACAAGAGAGAAAATAAAAAACTTTGCTTTATGGAGAGATGTATCAGATATGATTCATATAGAAGGCGAATATGATACCATGGGAGTTGATAGAAAAGCATTATGCAAAAGTTACAAAAATGGTGTTTTTGTTGACGCTGGAAGTGCTATTACTGTTGATGTGGTAAAAGATGGTCAATATCAAGGAGGTTTTATACTTCTTGGTATAAATGCGTGGCTTAAAGCTTATAAGGATATTTCAAATGCTTTAGATATTGAAATTAACCATAATTGCCCACTTGATCAGTTACCTAAAACAACAAAAGATAGTATAAGCTATGGTATAATTGCTTCAATTAAAACCATTATAGATGCTAACTCTTTCAATCTTCCAATATATTTTACAGGTGGAGATGGAGAGTGGCTATCATCTTATTTTAAAGATAGTATATATGATGAATTTTTGGTTTTTAAAGGTATTCAAAAAGCACTAAAGGAAAATAAATGCTAACGATAGCGCTTCCAAAAGGAAGAATTGCAGATGAAACATTGGAAATTTTTTCAAAAATCTTTAATACAAATTTTGCATTTGATAACAGAAAGCTCATTTTAGAAGAGCATGGGTTTAGGTTTTTAAATGTTAGAAATCAAGACGTACCAACATATGTAGCTCATGGTGCAGCAGATTTGGGTGTAGTTGGGCTAGATGTTATAACAGAGCAGGGATTGGATATCATAGATTTGCTTGATATGCAACTGGGTCGTTGCAGAGTTGCAATTGGGATTAAAAATAATGATGAGATTGATTGGAATAGACCAAATATAAAAGTAGCTACAAAAATGGTTAATATTACCAAAGATTATTTTGCTAAAAAAGCCGTTGGAGTGGATGTTATAAAGCTATATGGTTCTATAGAGCTTGCACCATTAGTAGGACTAGTTGATGCAATTGTTGATATAGTTGACACTGGGGCAACAATGAAAGAAAATGGACTAAAAGTAGCAGAAGATATCATGCACTCATCGGCACACTTGATATCAAACAATAACAGTTTTTATGCTAAAAAAAGTGAAATTATATCAATTTATGAAAAAATAAAATCAGTTATAGACGATATTAATAATTAAAACAAGGAATTATAAAATGGATAAAACATTTCAAGAAAAACTTCAAGATCAACTTCAAGATCCAAATAAAAATATTACATTAATAGTTTATGGACTTCAATTAATGGGAGTTTTAACTGGCGGTATAGCTTTTATCATCGCAATAATTTTAAACTACATAAAAAGAGATGATGTAGTAGGAACTTTTTTAGAATCTCATTTTGAATGGCAGATTAGAACTTTTTGGATATCTCTTATTTGGGGGATTGTTGGGTTTATTATGGCTATTACAGTTGTGTTGTTACCAGCTGCATGGATTGTTTGGTTTGTAGTGATGGTTTGGGTAATATACAGAGCTATAAAAGGTTTGTTAAATTTGCTTGAAAATAAACCTATGGATATAAAAGTAAAAGTTGCTTAGTAAATATAAAGTAGATTTTGCCCAAAGCGGGCAAATGTTTTTGTTGATTGTTATTGACTCAATTAAAATTGAGAATCAATAACATTTTTTCTATCAACTATATAAGGGATAAATGCAGTTTGTCTAGCTCTTTTGATAGCTATAGTAACTAGTTCTTGATGTCTTTTGCAGTTACCTGTAAGACGTCTTGGCATAATTTTGTATCTTTCACTTAATGAGAATTTCAAGCCGTTAACATCTTTATAATCTATGTAATCAACTTTCATTTCGCAATATTTACAATGTCTTTTTTTAAATTTTCTTTCTTGTCTCATAATTAAATCCTTCTAAAATGGTATTTCGTCATCATTGATATCAATCTCAGGTATTGTATGTTCTGTAGGACTTTGTTTAGTCTCAACAGCACCTTGCTCTTCGCTACTATAAGCAGGAGCATTGTTTGACATACCAGTAGATTGATCTCTACTTCCTAGCATTTGAAGTGTCTCTACAGCAATTGCATGTTTACTTCTTTTGCCTCCATCTGTTGCCGTCCATTGTTCAAGAGTCAAACGACCTTCAACTAAAACTTGAGAACCCTTTTTAAGGTATTGATTAGCTATTTCAGCAGTTCTTCCCCAAAAAGTCAAATCTATAAACATAGTTTCATCTTTTTGAGTACCATCCGCTGCTTTGTATCTTCTATTTGTAGCAATAGCTGTTGTAGCTACTGCAGTACCACTTGGTAAATATCTTATTTCAATATCACGAGCCAAATTACCAGCTAATATAACCTTATTAAACATTGAGAGCTCCTTTGTTTTAAATTATTCAGTAACCTCTTGAGTTGCTTCTGTTGTAACTTCCTCGACAACTACCTCTTTTTTAGGCGCAGCTTCTCTAGGAGTTCTTTCATTTTTGGTTTTACCAATAGAAGCAATCATTTTTTCAAATTGTGCAACTTCTTTTTTAGAACCATATTTAACAGTTAGAAATTTAATTATATCTTCATTGATTTTTAGATTTCTTTCGATTTCAGCGATTTTGCTACCGTCAGCTTTATAATAAAGTACTGTATAGTAACCTCTATTTTGTTTATCTACAGTATAAGCAAGTTTTCTCATACCCATATCATCAGTAGCGATAAGTTCTGCACCCTCTTTTACTAAAACATCTTTTATTTTAGTAACTTGTGATGCTATCTCTTGTTCAGTCAAAGTAGGTTTGACAACAAAAAGTGTTTCATAACAATTCATTTTTTTCCTTTGGTTTTGTAGCCCATTGCCTTGATGGCTTTGAGCAAGAATTTTGGAACACTATTTTACAATAAAATAGCTTATAAAATGTTTTGAAGTTCTATAAACATAGAATAAAGAAGTGTCTCTTTTTGCGGAGATGGGGCTGATTTTAGTTGAATTTCGCATTGCAAAACATACTCAAATGCTTTGAGTAATTTAGACGATTTTATACGATTTGCCAACATCGCCTTTTGTTCTTCTATCTGTTTTGGTAGTTTGTAGCCCAATATATCTTGAGAATTTACAGAACCATTTATTTTTATATATGCTTGAAAAAGTAATATTTGATTTAAAAAATTTTGCGTTGCTCTTAGTATGCTATTTATGTCTTCACCTAAATCCAAAAGAGTATTTATGGTAGTTAAGTCCAATTTTTTATTGCAAAGATCAATAAGCAGTTTTTCTGCTGATAGTGATGTTTCTGAAAATACCAATTCATTTATATCTTTAGTGGTTATTTCTCTATTTAAAATACTTAGTTTATCTAGTTCGTTGCTACAAAGCAACAAGTTGTTACCTAACATTATTGAGAGATATTCTAACCCATAATAATCTATATTTAACCCTATATTCTTTGCTTTATTTTGCAAAATCATAATCGAATCTTTTAGGCTAGGTTCAAATAATCTAACTTCGACACTATCATTACTTCTAAAAAGAGAAGTTGCTGTTTTGATATCCTTTGCAACACCATAGTATAAATAAAGTAAGTAATTGTCTGGATTTTTTTGTGTCATTTCAACAAGAACTTCAAGCTCTTTTTTTGGAATCGCTTTTTCTGATTTTATGATTAAGAGATTGATATTGCCAAAGAGTGAATTTTGCGACAAGTATGATTTTGCTTGCTCAAAATTGTAATCATCAAAATATAGTTTAAGTTTATCATCCATGGCATTTAGTTTAGTTATATAAAAGTTTATATATTGTTCGATGGCATATGTATTTTCGCCATATATAAGGACTGATCTAGGCAATCTAGTTTTAATTATTTGTTCAAATTCTTGTTTGTACATTAAAAATCCATAGGTTCTTTTGATATTTTTTTGACAACTTTTGCCATTATAATCGCCATTGCTATATTGACTTCATAAATTGACACTTCAACTCTATCAAAAAGAAGTAAATCGTCATTTTTTAAGTTTACAACAATTCCACTAATATCTGTTTTTAAAACAGCTTTTGCATTATTATCATTTATCTCTATTATTTCTGCTTCAAAAATTTCATCTTTATGCGATGATGCCCATCTTGCAAATTTTCTATCTCTAAAATCCCATTCACACTTTGTGGTTTTTCTCTCTAACTCACTTACTCTAGCACAAAGTGGAGATATATTTCTAAGCAGGTATTCTCTCTCTTTGATATCGCTGTTTAATTGTGTTTTTATGAGTCTATGCAATATAAGATCACTATATCGTCTAATAGGCGAAGTGAAATGGCTATAGTGAGTAAAGCCAAGACCAAAATGCCCTACATTTAATGGAGCATAAGATGCTTGTTTGAGCGATTTTATAATCATAGAATCAACTTCATTTTCTAAACCCAAGTTTGTAGCTTCTTTTTGTATAGCTCTGATTAGAGATGGCGAGTCTTCGTAATTATCTACAAATAGTCCAATTGTTGAGAGTTTTGATAAAAGTTCTTCGATTTTAGAAATTTGAGGAGGCTCATGAATCCTAAAAATCCACTCTTGCGCTGTTGCTCTTTTTGCTGATGCCTGATTTGCTAGCAACATACACTCTTCTATCAAAGAGTGAGATGGAGTACCAGTTTCAATTACTGTGTTTTTTAAAAGATGATTTTTGTCAATTGACAGTTTCATTTCTTCTGTTCGGAAATCAAAACCATCTTTGAGTCTTTTTGCTCTTAGTGTTTGAGTTATTTTATATAATTTTGATAAGTTTACCCAAAGTTCTTTGACAATACCAAAAGCTTCTTCACCATTTGTCTCTATTAGTTTGTCAACTTCGTCATAGTTAAACCTATGTTTTGAGTGTATTATAGCTTCAAAAAACTCTTCATTTGTTGGTGCAAGAGAGTTGGGATTAAGCGTTATCTTTGATACAAATGCAAGTCTGTCAACACGAGGCTTTAATGAGCATATATTTTCACTCAATTCTCGTGGCAGCATAGGAAATGCTTTATGAGGTAGGTAAGTAGTAAAGCCTCTTTTTTTTGCTTCCATGTCAATAGGAGAAAAATAATCAACATAATAACTTACATCAGCTATGGCAACATAAAGTATAAAATTGTTTACATCAAAGTAGATAGCATCATCAAAATCTTTTGCAGTTACAGGATCAATGGTACAAAAATCCAAATTTCTCAAATCAACTCTATTTGGATATTCATCACCGTCAACTTCTAAGGGTGTATGGCTTGCTTGTTCCAGACAGTTATTTGGAAATTCATTCTCTCTATCATACAAAAGTAGAGATATTTTTTCATCTATTTTTGGATCATCTAAGTTGCCTAAAATCTCTTTTACTTCATCATTGTCTATATCTATTTTTAAAACCGTGCCATTTTTTAGAGTTTTCAAATCAAGCCCATTCATCCAAGCTGACAATGGTTCATTTGTTCTTAGATTTAACATAGAGAAATTTTTAAATTCATCTATTAGTATGTACGCCAAATTATATAAATGTGCTTTTTTTACAGTTAATATAATTTTACCGCTAGCTCTTCCTCTTTTTGCGATGATTCTCTTAGCTACTACTAAATCGCCTCGTTTGGAGTTTTTTAGATTTTCTGGCTCTATAAGTAAATCAACTTCGGATTTTTGTATAGATTCTACAAATCCTGTGCCATCCTTACTTAGATATAATTCTCCGATTCGATAAAGAGAAGATAATCTAAAAAGACCATCATTTTCTTCTTTTATAGCTTCAATCTTTTTTAGATTTTCAAAAGCATTTATATACTCTTCATCTATATCGCTTTGTTTACAGCCATTTGTGATTTGAAGTGCAAATTCATTCATGTATTCGCACCCCTTTTTGATATATTTATTACTTTTTTCTTATCAATTTTCATAAAAGATTATATCACATTTTATTTTAGTGCTTCTAGTTTTCATATTCTATATTGTATAGTTTTAACTAAATAGTAAACTTTGAAATAAATAAAAAGGAAATATTATAACATGTTAGAAGTTTTTACATTTCTTGGTCTTATTGCTTTTGTTGCAGTGATTCCATTAAGTATTTTAGCAATCATAAATATTAACAAAACAAATCAATTATTGAAAATAAATCATCCAGAATTAGGGAGAGTTAGTATATTTAAAATATCTGAGATTGATGGTATTTTAGAAGAAACTAGATTGTATGCAACAAAAGCAAGATCTTTTTTTGTTTATATGTCACTTGCTTTTATTGTGATGCTTTTGAGCGGAATGTTTATATCCATAATTATGTAATTTATTTAAGAGCTTCTAGTCTCTCTATCCTTTGTTGTGTAGTTGGGTGTGTGCTAAATAGTTGTTTCATATCTCCTCCTAGTCCCAAAAAAGGATTAATGATAAACATATGTGCATTTTGCGGTTGAGCATCGTGAAGTAGATTGCCATGTGCATAATTGTCAAGTTTTAAGAGCGAACTTTGTAGCCACTCTGGATGACCTGTAAGTTTTGCTGCACCTTCATCTGCCATAAACTCTCTATTACGACTAATTGTCATTTGCACGATACTAGCAGCAAGTGGCATAATGAGCATCAGTACTATCATTACTATGGGATTTGGTCTATCTTCATCATTACTATGCCCAAAAAACATTCCGAAATTAGCAAGCATTGCAATCGCTCCAGCCATTGTCGCAGCTACTGTACCGATGAGCATATCATAATGTTTGATATGACTAAGTTCATGTGCGATTACTGCTTCAACTTCTTCTTCTGTTAAGAGATTGAGTAAGCCTTCTGTGACAGCAACAGCGGCATGTTCATAATTTCTACCTGTTGCAAATGCATTTGGCACATTATCTTGTATGATGTAAAGTTTTGGCATAGGCAAAGAGGCTTTTGTTGTCAAGTTATTTACAATTTTATATAAACCACTAGCGGAATTTTCATCTACGGGTATGGCGTTATAATGTTTTAAAACTTGTTCATCACTATAATAATAAGCATAGAAATTCATACCAACTGCCACTACAAATGCTATTAGCATACCAGTTCTTCCACCTACAAGGCTTCCAAACCATATAAAAAGAAGCGTTAAACCTATCATTAAAAAATAAGTTTTAAATTTTTCCATATTTACATTATCCTTTTGTTTTTTTTGAATTTCTAATCAAAAATCGTGTAAAAATAGTGATAATGACTATTTTTTAAAAACATTTCCAAGCATGCCTTTTATTGCACCTTGTAAGTCTGCTGGATATATTACAAACTTAGAGTTTTCACTTTTGCTTATTTTTTCTAAAGAAGTTATATATCTATCGCCCAATAAAAACATAGCAGGAAGCTCTTGGTCTTTTACATTTTCGCTTATCATTCTAATGGCTTCAGCAGATGCATTGGCAAGTGTTATTTGTGCTTCAGCCTCTCTTTTTGCTGCTTCAAGTTTACCTTCTGCTTCAAGTATCATAGCATTTTTATTACCTTCAGCTGTTGTTACAATAGCTCTTCTTTCTCTCTCAGCAGCAGCTTGTCTCTCCATAGATGCTTGCATAGAAGCACTTGGAGCGATATCTTGAATTTCTACCGATTTTACAGTAACTCCCCAATCAGCAACATCATCTATAATTTGATCTTTTAGTTTCGCCTTGATTTGATCTCTATTTGACAAAGCTTCATCAAGTTTCATTTCTCCAAGTATAGAACGAAGAGTTGTCATGACAAGATTTTGAATAGCAAGCTTGAAATTTTCAACACCATATATAGCATCCGAAGGTTTTGTAACTCTCAAAAATGTTATAGCGTTTGTTCTTATGACAGCATTGTCCATAGTAATAACTTCTTGTTCTGGAATATCAAGAATGATATCTCTTGTCGAAACCTTTTGTCTAATTGACTCTATGTATGGTATTATTATGTTAAGACCTGGTGTCAAAGTGCGTGTAAATTTACCAAGACGCTCAACTATCCATTCTTCTCCTTGTGGAACTATATTTATTCCTTTGTAAAGTGTTATAACCACAAGGGCGAGTAAAACGATTAAAATTTCCATAACTATCTCCTTATTTATTTTTTTCAACTGTTATTAGTTGACCATTTATTTCAGCTATATTGACACGAGTGCCAATTTCAATATTGTCTTTTGATGTTGCATGCCATTTGGTATTTCCTAAAACTGGAGCATCAAATGTAACCTCGCCTCTACCATTGGCGTTTATCTCTTTGCTAACAGTTCCAAGAGTATCTAAACCTCTGTTTGATTGCCCGCTCGTGGATATAGTTGTTTCTTTATAATATTTGAACCATATTATTATTGTCAATATAGAAAACAGTATCCATATACCCAATGCCCCAGTAAAAGATAGACCTATCAATAAATCTAAAATACCTACCAATATAGCTGCGATGCCAAGTCCAAGTATGAAAAATGTACCTATGCCAAGCTCCATAATAATAAGCAATATACCTAGTATTATCCAGTGCCACCAAAGAACAATTTCGTTTAAAAATTCAATCATTCATAAATCCTTTCTATCATTTGGTATAAAAGAATTATACAATAATAAATAGATTTTACTAAAAGCAAAGGTAAGAAAAAATAGGATATAATTCCCACAAATTTATTACCAAGGGCAAGTTTATGGCAAACTTAAATGTATATTATGATAAAGATTGTGATTTAAATATTATTAAATCAAAAACAGTAGCAATGATTGGTTTTGGAAGCCAAGGTCATGCTCATGCTGAGAACCTTAGAGATAGTGGTGTTAAAGTTGTAGTTGGACTTAAAGAGGGTGGTGCATCTTGGGGCAAAGCTGCTGCAAAAGGCTTTGAAGTATATAGTGTGGCTGAAGCAAGTTCAAAAGCTGATGTTGTTATGATTTTGCTTCCAGATGAGTCTCAATCAGAGATATATAAAAACGAAATAGAACCAAACCTAAAAACAGGTGCAACTATAGCATTTGGACATGGATTTAATATTCATTATGGCAGAATCATCCCGAGAAAAGATATAAATGTAACCATGATAGCTCCAAAAGCTCCTGGACACACTGTTAGAAGCGAGTTTGTAAAAGGTGGGGGGATTCCTGATCTTATCGCAGTAAATGCAGATCCTAGTGGAAACACAAAAGCATTGGCTCTTTCGTATGCAAGTGCTATTGGTGGTGGTAGAACTGGTATTATCGAAACTACATTTAAAGATGAGACGGAAACAGACCTATTTGGAGAGCAAGCTGTTCTTTGTGGCGGTGTATCTGCACTTATCCAAGCTGGTTTTGAAACTCTAACAGAAGCTGGATATCCACCTGAAATGGCATATTTTGAGTGTCTTCATGAGATGAAACTCATCGTTGATTTGATATTTGAAGGCGGTATTGCTGATATGAGATATTCTATTTCAAATACAGCTGAATATGGAGATATGGTAAGCGGACCAAGAGTTATCAATTGTGAATCAAAAAAAGCTATGAAAGAGATACTCAAAGAGATACAAAATGGTAAATTCGCAAAAGATTTTATCCTAGAAGGTCAAACAGGGTACCCAAGAATGAATGCAGAGAGAAATAACCTCAAAGCTCATCCAGTTGAAGTAACAGGAAGAAGATTAAGAGAGATGATGCCTTGGATTAAGGCAAATAAAATCGTAAACCAAGAGACTAATTAATTCTTTTCGTTTATTTTACCGCATCTTTAAAGGAGTTTGCTCGGTCACTTACTTGATGTAAGCTCCTTTGCAACAACCTTTAAATCTACAGCAAACTAATCAAAAATAATATTATTTCATATATTGAAGTCTTCAGCAGACGGCTCTCGCGACTGGTCGCTCTTGTAAGCTCCTTTGCAACAACCTTTAAATCTACAGCAAACTAATCAAAAATAAACCTTCTTTGTTTAAATATTCAAATCTAAGCATATAACCAATCAAAAATAAAAAGTAATTTTAAAATATTGCATTTTGACATATTTTTTATCTCCACTTATTTTTTTCATTAAAATATCAATATGTATAAAATATTAGATGAACATATAAAAGAGTTAGAAGCTCTAAAAAAATATCCACAGATTTATTATAAGGGCAATAGTGCTTTATTAAATAGAGTAAAAGTCTCTATTGTTGGGAGTAGAAACCCAACTCCATACACTAGAGAATGCACGCACAATTTAGCACGCGCATTGTCTGCTAGAGGTGTTTGTGTAGTGAGTGGTGGCGCGATGGGTGTTGATGCAGTTGCTCATGAAGCAGCAGGGGCTGAAAATACCATTTGTGTACTAGGAAGCGGTATAGATATTTATTACCCAGTTATCAATAAAAATTTAATTGCATCTATTGCAAAGTGTGGACTTTTGCTTAGTCAATTTGAGCCTGATTTTAAAGCCACACAGTGGAGTTTTGTACAGAGAAATGAGATAGTTGTGGCATTGGGGGATATTTTGATAGTAACAGAGGCAAATATCGATAGCGGCTCTATGAGATCAGTTGAATTTGCTTTGAATATGGGTAAAAAAATATATGTTTTACCACATACAATAAATGAGAGCAGGGGAACAAATACTCTTTTGGCAAGAGGAGAAGCTACAATAATCCATGATATAAATGAGTTTGTTTCACAATTTGGAAAAGAGCTTAGAGATGAAAGTCATAAAAAAGATGATTTTTTTATATTTTGTCAGCAAAATCCAACTTTGGATGATGCTGTTTTTAGATTTAAAGATAGAGTTTATGAAGCAGAACTAGAAGGTCTTATATCCATAACCAATGGCAAAATAAATCTTATTTAGAGAGTTCTTTTATGAGAGCCTCTAAGCCTGATTGTCCTATTGAACCAGCTTGCATAAATTGAACTACACCTTTTTTGTCAATAACTACCAAATATGGAATTGCACCGCTCCATCCAGCTCTTGAAGCTATATAATTTACAAAATTTTCAGATTTTTCTTGAGAGACGGTTGTGTAATTTAAGCCTTTTTGTTTAGCAAAATTTTTCACTTGAGCATTATTTAAGCCTTGAACTTCAATAGCTATGATTTGGATTTTACCATTGTATTTTGTTTGTAAACTTTTATAATGAGGTATTGATGCAATGCAAGGAGGACATTTATGTCCAAAAAATTCCAAAAATATAATTTTACCTCTAGCCTCTGGTATGATTAAACCATCTTTTGTGCCTTGAACATGAAATACTTTACCATTTGTATCAGTAAAAGTAAAATTTTCAGATGGTTTAGCGTGAGCAACATTTAAAATAATTAACACAGATGATATAAGAAACAAGATTTTTTTCATTTAAGACCTTTTTAAATTTTAGAAATTATATCAATTTTATAGTGAAAATAATGTGTAATTTTTAGTTTAAAGCATTTATTGATAAAATGTAATAAAAATAAGGTTGTTTCGTTGAAAAAAATTATAAATATACTCATAATCGGATTTTTATTTTCTGGATGCTCCAATGCTGATCCTGTTGATAAAAAAATAGGCTCAATGCTTATGGTTGGTTTTTTTGGCACAGAAGCACCTAAAGATAGTCAAATATGCAAAGATATACGAGATTATGACCTTGGCGGAGTAATACTATTTGATTACAATCCAATAGATAAAAGTAAACCAAAAAATATATCTTCAATGTCTCAAGTTGCAAAACTCACAAAGCAACTTCAAGATTGCTCGCCAAATAAAAATCTTCTCATCGCCGTTGATCAAGAGGGCGGAAAAGTCCAAAGACTTAAAAGTAATTATGGATTTTATGGGAATTTTCCAAGTGCATCAAGTATTTCAAATTTAAATAACAACCAAATTAGTGCAATTTATAGCAAAATGGCAAAAGAGTTAAAAAGTGTTGGCATAAATTATGATTTAGCACCAGTCGTGGATTTGGCAATAAATCCAGAAAATAAAGTGATTTTTGGGCTTGGTAGATCTTACGGCAAAAATCCTGTTGATGTTTCACAAAAAGCAAAACTTTTTATAGAAGCTATGAACAAAGAAGGAATTTTAACTTCCATAAAACATTTTCCAGGGCATGGATCTTCTTTGGGGGATACTCACAAAGGATATGTTGATGTTACAAATACATGGAGTAATGTAGAGTTAGAGCCATACAAAAATCTTAAAAGCAGTGCAGATAGTGTTATGGTTGCTCATGTTTTCAATTCAAAAATAGACGCAAGCTACCCAGCAAGTTTATCTGAAAAAACAGTTAATGGTATGCTTAGAAAAAATCTTGGATATAAAGGTGTTGTTATAACAGATGATTTACAAATGGGAGCAATAAAAACCAAATATTCACTCAAAGAAACTTTGAGATTAGCCATAAAAGCAGGAGATGATATACTTCTTTTTGGCAATCAGCTAGATCCAAAGAATAGCGTTAAAACAAAAATATTAGTTGATACCATAAAACAACTAATTGCTGAAAATAAAATATCAATGAGTGATATTCAAACAGCCTCCAATAGAGTTCAAGTGCTAAAAAAACAGCTTTAGCATTTTTTTTAAATTTATTTAAGGTTAGTTAAGATAAAATCCAGAATATAACTTGACCGACGGTCGGTCATAAATATTAGGAATTTTAAATGGCTATAATAATAGATAAAAATGAAAAAAGAAAACAAATAGCATTTTCATGCAAAGAGTTGCTTTTTCAAAATGGGATAAAAAACATTACAGTTTCTCAAATTGCAGCTGAAGCTGGGATAGGAAAGGGAACTGTTTATGAATATTTTTCAAGTAAAGATGAAATTGTATTTGAAATATTAAATATATTAATTGAGGATATGCAAAAATGGTTTGAAGAATTTTTCGATGAGCAAAAATTTAATTTTGAAGAAAAGTTGAGATACTTTTTGTCATTTTTATTTTTGCCTGAGTATGAAAATAATCTTAAAATATATAAAGAGTTTTTGAGTATCGCAATTACAGAGGCTAGCAATGAGATGAAAGAGCACGACAAAGAGTGCGTAAGTAGTTTTGAGAAATTTTTAGGTAAGATGATTGAAGATGCTATTGTTTTGGAAAAACTTAATTTAACAAAAGATGTCATCCGTATCATTAGATTTTTTCATTTAGGTCTTGTTGTTAGAAGTTCTCTTGATGATTTGGGTGTTGAAGAAGAGATAGAAAGATTTATCTCTTTTGTATTATATAGAGGAGGTTCGAATTGAAGATAAATAAAAAAATATTATTCTTTTATGGTTTAATCAATGTTTGTTTTGCATCTGAAGTTGGGCTAGACGATCTTGTAAATGGCATAGCACAAAATAACCAAATACTAAAATCGTATAACTATCAAGCATTAGCAAAAGAAAAAGAGCTTGAGTCGCAAAAAAGATCATTTTTCCCAACAATTGATGTTGGTGGAACATACGTTTACAATAATCGCTACAATGCATTTACTCCAGAAGAATCAAAAAATATTTACGGTGTTGCATCGTTGGATTTGTACGATGGGGGCAAAAAAAGTGCACTATTGAAATCAAAAACATTTGATTACAAAGCTTCATTATATGAAAAAGATGCATTTTCTAAAAACACAATTTTAGATATTATTCAGAGATATTTTCTCATACAAAAACTTCAGTCAAATTTGGTCGTTTTGCAAATGAAATCAAATGAGTTGCAATATCAAATAAAAAGAGCAACAAGTTTTGTAAAAGCAGGACTAATGACACAAGATGATGTTGATAAATTTCAAGCATCAAGTGATGAAAATGATTATAACATTGAAAATACTATGCTTGCAATTGATGAGCAAAAAGAACAAATACAAACTCAAACAGGTATAGAATTTAACTATTTTAGAGAGTCATCGCTTGTTGAGCCAGATACAAATATCCAAATTGATGACGATGAACAAACAAAAATACTTGACGCAAAAGCAAAATCAATCAAAGAAATTGGCAACTCCGTAGGTTCTGCATATATACCTCAAATTAAAATTCAAGATACATACTATAAATATTTTTACGATGATGATACCATAGCATCAAGCTCAGGATTTTTGGTTAATGATAAAAATGTATTAACACTTAGTGCTACATGGAGAATATTTGATGCTGGACAAATAAGCAAACAAAAAGAAGCCTATACCCTCCAGAGTTTAGCCTTACAAGAGCAAAAATTAAACTCCATTAAGACACAAAAAAGTTCATTTGAGTTAGCAAAAAAAAGATTAAAGACTACATTGGCTCAAATCAAAAGTGCCACAAGTGCAGTGAAGTCTGCTGAGAGTACATATGAAATTGTTACACAAAAATATGAAGCTGGACTTGCTGATAATGTGGCTTATCTCGATGCTTTAAATGCGAAAAGTTCGGCGATGTCCAGATATAAAACAGCACTATATGATTATGAGATTGCAAAATCATTATTTTATTACTATGCAGGAAAAAATCCAAAGGAGTTTATTAGATGAAAAAAATACTACTTATATCGGCACTTATGTTAAATATTTCATTTGGAGCGAATGTTTTTTCAACATTTGAAATAAAAGCACAAAAAAGCACAAAATTGGCTTTCAGCAGTAGCGGAATAGTCAAAAAAGTTTACGTTGATGTCGGCTCAAAAGTAAAAAAAGGTCAAATTTTAGCAAGTTTACAGAACGAAGATTTAGTTGCATTGGCAAATACAGCTAGAGCCCAAGCAAATTATGCATCTTTGGAGTACAAAAGATACAATGAAGTAAAAGAGTATATAAATAAAAACCAACTAGATTCATATAGATTAAAAAAAGAAAATGCTATGACGCAATTGAGATATAGCGAATCAGTTTTAAACAAAACAATACTTAGAGCACCTTTTGATGGCGTTATAACATCAAAAAGCATAGAAGAGGGGGATGTTGTGACATCGCAAGGAGCTACAACAAATGCCTTTAGTATGCAAAGTGTTGGACCTATGAAACTTGTTATTAAATTTGATGCAAGATATTTTGGGATTGTTAAAGTTGGACAACCATTCTTTTTTCAAATAAGCGGCAAAGGAACAAAATTTAAAACTCTAATTTCAAAAGTTTATCCAAGCGTGGATGAAAAAACACAAATGGCTATGGCAGAGGCAAAAATTAGTAATTTCCCATCAGGACTTTTTGGTGCTGGTACTATAGTAACAGGAAAATAAATGTATAAATTTGCTATCAATAGACCAATTGCAACATTGATGTATGTTGTAATGTTGTTAATAATAGGCTCCATGGCATTTAAAAGTATGCCAACAGCACTTTTCCCTAATATTGATTTTCCAATAGTAACGATTAGAACAGCATATCCTGGTGCAGAACCATCAACCATAGAAACACAAGTTACGGATAAAGTCGAAGAGGCAGTATCTGAAATATCAGGCGTTGAAATGATAAGTTCTACTAGTAGCAATGGCGTGTCTGTTGTTATGGTTAAATTTGTGCTTGAGAGAGACATAGAAGAAGCTGCAAATGATGTAAGGGATAAGATTTCCGCAATTCAATTACCAACAGATGCAAAACAACCACTTATTAGTAAACTTGATGTAGGAAGTGCTCCTATCATAAATGTTTTTGTTTCTGGTAAAAGCGGAACTCAAAAAGAGCTTATGATGTTTGCCAATGATGTTGTTAAGCCCACTTTGCAAAAAGCCAATGGTGTTGGAAGAATAAATCTAATTGGTTATAGAGAAAGGGCCATCAAGATATTGCCAAATCCATATCTCTTGACACAATTTGGCTTAAGTGTATCAGATTTGAACAATATAATGCTAAGTGAAAATATAAAATTAGCTGGCGGAAAGCTTATAAGCGATACTGAAGAGTTAGTTTTAAAAACAAAAAGTGATGCACTTAGTGTTGAAGAGTTAAAAAATACCATTGTCAAAGATGGTATAAGACTTCAAGATGTTGCAACAGTTGAAGATGGGTTGAGTGATGCTCAAAGTTATTCATCATATAACAATAAACAAGGTGTAATGCTTGAAGTTCAAAAAATTTCAGGCACAAACACTATAGAGATAGTAGATGCGATAAAAAATAAACTTCCAAATGTGTACGCAAAAGCAGGAAACAAATATGAAATAAATGTTTTAAATGACACATCAACCTACATAAAACATTCACTCAAAGATGTTGAATTTGATTTGATGTATGGTGCATTCTTGGCGGCAATTATAGTTTTTGTATTTCTAAGAAATGTTACTATTACATTGGTTTCGGCTCTCTCTATACCAGTTTCGATAGTTGGAACATTTGCATTGATGGATTATATGGGATATGATCTAAATAAAATGACCATGATAGGGCTTACCTTGGCGATAGGGATTATTATAGATGATGCAATTGTTGTTATAGAAAATATAAACAAAAAGATAGAAGAGGGGATGGATAGGTTTAGTGCTGCCGTTGAGGGAACAAAAGAGATGGCTTTTGCAATTTTAGCTATCTCTGCAATGCTTCTAGCTGTTTTTATCCCTGTATCATTTATGGGTGGTATTGTCGGAAGATTTTTTAACTCTTTTGCTATGACGGTTGGATTTGCTATTATTATTTCATATACAGTCGCACTTAGTTTGATTCCAAGCCTTAGTGCAAGAGTTTTAAATAACAAAGCAAGTAAGTTTCATAAAAAAACTGAGCATATATTTGAAATAGTTGAAGCAAAATATGAAAAAATATTGATAAAAATTTTAGATAACAAAAAGAAGACAATTTTTTTAGTGTTTATTATTTTTTTATTTTCTCTATCGCTCTTTCCAAAAATTGGTATGGACTTTATTCCAAAAGAAGATAAGAGCGAATTTGAAATACAAGTAAAAGCAAGTGCTGGGATATCTTTAGAGCAAATGACAAGAGAGTGTCAAGCTATACAAAATGAAGTCAAAAAAGATAAAAATGTAGAATTTACAACACTAGGAATTGGCTATAGCTCCGCCAAAGAGATACATAAGGGGCTAATTTATGTCAAATTAAAAGAGATAGAAGACAGAGAGCTTAATCAAGAAGAGATAATACAAGCCTTGAGGGCAAAACTTGAACCGTTTAAGAAAAAATTATTTATAAGTATCGCTGCGATTCCAAATATAAAAGGTGGAGGGGTCAGTGTTCCTTATCAGTTGGTACTTAAGTCCGATTCTTTGGAAAAATTATCTATCGCAAAAAACAATATAACAAAATATTTAGCTCAAAAAGAGGGGATAGTTGATATTGATAGTAACCTAGAAGATACTAAACCACAGCTTGAAATAACCATACTTAGAGAACAAGCTGCTAGAATGGGCATAAGTGCAAAAGATATATCAAATCTTATTAGAAATTCATTTTCAGGCGAGATTGAGATATCAAAATTGGAAGAGAATGGTAAAGAGTACAATATTTACTTAAGACTTCCAGATGAGTATAGAAAAGATATATCAGACTTAAAAATGTTGCAAATAAAATCTCCATTAACAAATGAGTTAGTATTTTTAGATGGACTTATAGATATAAAAAGAGAAAATTCTATGGCAACAATCAATAGAACAGATAGAGAGAGACAAGTTACTATATTTGCCGACCTTTTTGGTATAGACTTGGGAACATCTGTGAGTTATACAGAAGCAAAAATAGATTCTCTACTTCCAAAAGGAGTAAGTTATAGGTTTACTGGATTTGCCGAAGAGATGCAAAAAACAGCAAAAGAATTTGGCGCAGCATTATTTTTGTCAGTGATTTTTATGTATGTAATTTTGGCAATTCTTTATGAATCACTTATCCAGCCTTTTATAATCATGGTAGCATTGCCTCTTAGCATAGCTGGTGTTTTGATAGCTTTGTTAGTAAGTGGAAACCATTTTAGTTTATTTGTTATGATAGGGTTTATGTTGCTAATGGGTATGGTTGGGAAGAATGCTGTACTTTTAGTTGATTTTGCAAATCATGCTATTGCTAATGGTAAAAATATGAATGATGCTTTGATAGAAGCTGGTAAAAAAAGACTTAGACCAATTCTAATGACAACAATGGCTATGGTTTTTGCAATGCTTCCTTTGGCATTTAGTAGTGCTGTGGGGAGTGAAGTAAAATCACCTATGGCAACAGCTATTATAGGAGGTTTGATAAGCTCTATGATACTGACATTACTTGTGGTTCCAGCAATATATTATATATTCTCACCTCTTGATCTATATCTTAAAAAATGGTATGAAGGCAAAGTTAAGGAGTAAAGCAACGAGCAGTTAGTAGTTAGTAGTTAGTAGTTTCATTGCTAATTGCTAGTTGCTCACTGTTTAAATATCTCTCAAGTATAATAACAGCGGCAAGTGAATCTATCTTTCCATCTCTGGAGTGCTTAAATACTCCAGCACTTCTCTCTTTCGCTTCTTGTGAGCTATTTTGCTCATCTTGATATATCACTGGTATAGATAGGTCAAGTAAGCTTATAAAGTGTTCGATTCTTCGCTTCATCTCTTCTGTTGAACTTCCATCAATTGGTATCCCAACTATTAGTTTTTCTATATGCCAATTTGTTAAAAATTCTTTTAAATCTTTTGATGCTTGATTTCTATTTTTTCTAATTATAGGATTTTGAGGCATTACTATATTGCCATCTGAAAGTGCGATACCGATTCTTTTTAAACCGATATCAATAGAGGCAATTTTCATGAAAAAACTTATGAGTCAATTTTTGTTATAAATGCTTCTTTAACAATATTTTCTTTTACAGAATCTAATTTACCATGTGCTTCTGTATCATCAAAAGGTCCTATTAAGATTTTTGAAGCAATTTTGCCATTTTCAGATATTGGCATGATGGTATATGCATATCCTTTAGCTTTGATTTTATTCAAAAAGTTTGCATCTGGTTTATTTTGAAATTTTCCGACTTGAACATAGTATCCACTATTTTTGTTTTCAGATATTTCTACCTCTTTGACAATATTTTGAGTCGCATTAATGTCTTCTATTTTAGTTTCAGCTTGAATATCATTTTGGGCAGGAAATAATGCTTCTACTTTGGTTTCAGCTTGAGCTATTTTTTCAACAGGAGCCACCACTGATTGGTTGTTTGTTTCTACCTTAGTTTCAACTTGAGCTATTTTTTCAACAGAAACTATCTCTTGTTTCTTTTGAACTTTATTTAAATCGACTGTTTGAATTGGTTGATTGTTTATATCTTCAGTACTTTTTATAACTACGTTTTCTTCTTTGATTTTATAATCATTTGATGCTACATTGTTGCTTGTCCCAATTTTTTGTAACTCTTCATAGTCAACTTCGCCAACAGTTGTAGGTTTTTGTGTGATTTTTGTTTCAGTAAATTTAATATTTGATGTGTCATTTGTTGTTTTAAAGTTTGATGCCAACATAGCAATCGGTTTTGGTTGCACATTAATATCTGTTTTTGTATTTAAAGCCAACATTTGAGTAAACTCGGTTTGCATTTTAGGTTTGAGTATGGCATACTTATTGCCATTTTTTTCATAGTATCTTCTAGCACCCATGAATCTACCTCTATAGTATGCATCTGTATTGAAATTACTATATGTTATTTGCTTGTGACTTGAACTTGCATGAGTAAACCAACCATCTTTTAGATACATTCCTACATGTGTAATTTTGCCTGATTTATTTCTTGTTGTATCAAAAAATACCAAATCCCCAAATTTCATATCTTCAAATGCTATAGGCTGACCTTTTTTTATCTGTTCTCTAGCAACCCTAGGGATATCAACTCCCATTTTGCCAAACATATAATAAAAATATCCAGAGCAGTCAAAACAGTATGGTCCTTCTTCTGCCCATACATAAGGACGCCCTTCTAACTCTTTTATCATAGAAGCAAGGTTTTCTTCAGAAAATTCTTTGTCTTTGTGAGGTTTATATATCGTATAATTTGGATTTTGAGGATATGTTTGATATTGGTATGATTGAGGTTTTAGATTGCTATTATTTGTACATCCTGTAAATAGAGCGGCTGCAAGTAATGCCGATAATTGTATAATGACGGTTGACTTTTTCATTTTTTAAATTCCTATTTTAGTTAATTCCTATTTTGCCCATTCCTGATTTTGTAAAATTCCCACTGTTGTCTGATTTATATTATGGCAAAAATTTCTTAAAATAATATTATAAAATTAATATAGTATCTCCGTATGAGTAGAACCTGTATTTATTATCTATCGCTTCTTTATAAATTTCAAGAGTCTTTTCTCTTCCTATAAAACTTGATACTAGCATGATAAGAGTGCTTTTTGGTAAATGAAAATTTGTTAGTAAGTGGTTTACTCTTTTTGGTTTACTTTGAGGATGCAAAAATATATCGCACTCTCCA
>FAXN01000017.1 GCA_001493195.1 Sulfurovum sp. enrichment culture clone C5
ACAAGTTTTCGAGAGTGATTTTCATCCTTGTGCTTTTGAGTATATATATTTTGCTAGACCTGATTCTATTATTGACAATACAAATGTATATGAATCAAGACTTACTATGGGTAAAAGACTTGCTTTTGAACAGCCTGCTGATGTGGATTTAGTTATTCCTGTTCCAGATAGTGGTGTAGCAGCAGCAAGAGGTTTTGCTGAAGGATTAGGAGTGCCATTTGAAATGGCGATTGTAAGAAACCACTACGTAGGAAGAACTTTTATAGAACCTACCCAAGCCATAAGAGATCTCAAAGTTAAACTAAAACTTTCTCCAATTTCAAGCCTTATAAAAGGCAAAAAAATAGCCATAATAGACGATTCCTTGGTTAGAGGAACAACTTCTAGACAAATTGTAAAAATGTTAAAAGATGCTGGAGCAAAAGAGGTACATATGCGTATAGCAGCCCCTGAAATCAAATTTCCTTGTAGATATGGGATAGATACTCCTACCCAAGATGAGCTAATTTCAGCTAGTTATACGCCAAAAGAAATTGCAAAACAAATTGGAGCTGATTCTCTTGGATTTTTATCTCTAGATGGGCTTATAGAGTCTCTGGGTAAAGATAGAAAGTACTCTTTAGTTAGTTTTGATGGCAATTATTTTGCGGGTGGAAGTGCATCAAGTCCTGGTTGCAATGATTTGGATTTATAATATATGTATAAACAACTACCAACCTTTGGAAGGTATCTAAAAAGAAAATTTAAAACTCGTGTTCAAAAACTGCCAGTTGGACTGAGTGGTTTTACATGTCCAAATATTGATGGGACTGTGGCAAAAGGCGGATGTACATTTTGTTTGAATGAGTCTTTTAGCCCAAACTTGGCACAAAATGCCAAAATAACTCTAAATTTAAATAGCACTACAAACCCTCTTTTAGAACAGCAGTTAAAAGAACTTGATAGACAGATAAAACAGACTCAAATTGCTTTTAGAAAGCAAGGTGTAAAAAAATTTTTAATCTATTTTCAATCTTTCACAAATACCTATGCCCCATTTTCTACACTTAAAGCCCTTTATGAAAAAGCTCTAACTTATCCAGATGTTATAGGACTAAGCATTGGAACAAGAAGCGATAGCGTAAGTGATGAAGTTTATGACTACCTGGCTGACTTATCAAAAACAAAAGAGGTTTGGATAGAGTTTGGAGTCCAGTCAATCTTTGATGAAACTCTAAAAAAAATCAATAGAGGTCATGATGCTCTTAATGCAAAAGAAGCCATATTAAAAGCAAAAGCGAAAGGACTAAATGTTTGTGCACATCTAATATTTGGTTTACCGCAAGAAAGCAAAGATATGATGCTTCAAAGTGCCAAAGAAGTTTATAGCTGGGGTATTGATAGTGTCAAATATCATCCTTTGTATGTAGTGAAAAATACTCAACTTGCAAGTGAATTTAAAAATAACAAATTTACACCTATTTCAAAAGAAGAATATGCTCAAACACTAAAAGAGGCGATAAAACTAAAGCCTGAACATATAACTATACAAAGAATTACAGCAGGAATAAATGATGATTCATTGCTTGCACCCGACTGGTGTGGGTGGGGCAAAAATAAAATGATGGATTTTTTAAATAAAGAGTTAAATGTCGTATAATAATTTGGATTTATGATTGAATGTAGATTGCTTCGTCGCCAACTCCTCGCAATGACCGTCATTGCGAGCGAAGCGTGGCAATCTATTGAAATTTTTTACTTTTTTCTACTATTTTTCTCTTCTATGCCGCTTGTGCCAAATCTACGAGAGAGTTCTTGTTTAACGCGATCAGGCGATATATCCCTACTAGCAAGTCCTACAAGCGAATGATAAAGCAAATCAGCAGCTTCATAGATGACTTGCTCATCGCCCTCATCTTCAATAGCTTTTGCTAGCTCATTTGCCTCTTCGTTAATTTTACTTTTCAATAACTCTTTGTTATCTAAAAGTTTTTTTGTCCAAGAATTTTTGTCATTACTACTTTTTCTCTCTAAAATAGTATGATACAAAGTATCTACTACTCCATATATTGCTTCAATATTTACTTCTTGTTCAAGTACTATCTTTTCATCTTTAAGAGAAGTAAAAAAACAACTTTTTCGTCCAGTATGACAAGCTACTCCATTTTGTTTTACTTTTAAAAGTAGTGTATCGCTATCACAATCCAATAATATATCGACTATCTCTTGAGTATGATTAGAGCTCTCACCCTTTTTCCAAATACGCTGGCGACTTCTGCTAAAATAGTGAGCATAGCCACTATTTTTAGTTAGATTGTATGCTTCTTCGTCCATATATGCCAACATCAAAACTTCGTTTGTATTGCTATCTTGAACAACAACAGGCAAAAGTGGTATTTTTTGCCAATCTAATTTTAAAATTTCACTCATTTAATTTACGTATGTTAAATAGTGTTCAAAGTCTTTGTTTCTGCCAAAAACTATATCAAAATATGCCGATTGGAGTTTTTCTGTTATCTCGCCCCTAGCACCACATCCTATCTCTCTAGCATCAATAAGTCTAACTGGAGTTATCTCTGCAGCAGTACCAGTTAAAAATGCCTCATCTGCTACATAAAGTTCTTCTCTACTTATTCTTCTTCTCTCGACTTTTATACCCATCTTATCTGCCATTTCAACAACTGTTTTTTGAGTGATTGACTCTAAACTATTATCATTTGGTGGTGAGATAAGCACTCCATTTTTAACCATAAAAAATGCTGCTCCAGTTGCTTCGGCAACATATCCCTGATCATCAAGCAAAAGTGCCTCTTCATATCCACAATCGATAGCTTCGTATTTTGCCATTTGAGAATTTAGATAATTTGCTGCTGCTTTTGCTTTTCCCATGCCAGATGTATTTGATGGACGATTAATAGAAGATATTTTAAGTTTAATTCCTTTTTTCATACCCTCTTCGCCTAGATATGCACCCCACTCCCAAGCCGCAATTGCTGTTACAACAGGAGCATCTTTATGATAAACACCCATTACTCCATAACCCAAAAATGCAAATGGTCTTAGATATACATTGTCACCTTTAAAATCATTTTTTCTAATAAGCTCAATTTGAGCCTTGTTTAACTCTTCAACGCTATAAGGTATTTTCATATGTGTCATTTTAGCTGACTCTAATAGTCTTGTCGTATGGTCATTTAAGCGAAATATTGCATAACCTTTTGCTGTTTTATACGCTTTAGTGCCTTCTATAACACCATTTCCATAATGCAAGGTATGCGATAATACATGAGTTGTAGCATCATGCCAAGGTTTAAATTCACCATTCATCCAAATATATTTTGATTCGTTCATTGTTTTGACTCTTTGTTTTTTTAAATTGCAAAATTATACCTAAAACTAGTTAAGAGTATCTCTAAAATTTAATAACATATAGATATAATAAAATGATAAAATACACGCTGTAAGGCTACATTATGGACAATATTAAAGAAGCAAAACTTTTTTTTGGATCATGTCAAGAATTTAGAAAAAACAAATTCGAAAGAATAAATCCGTACACAAACAAAGTAGTATCAACTGTGCCTATTTGTGATTCATCTGATGCAAAAAAAGCATTACAAGTTGCAAAAGAAGCATTTGTCAAAAATAAGCACACGCCACTTCATCAAAGAATTTTATGGCTAGAAGATGTTGCGAATAAACTCGAGGAAAAGAAAGAAGAGTTTGCTATGATGATAACAGATGAAGTTGCAAAACCTATCCACTTTTCTAGAATTGAAGCTAGCAGATGCAGCGAAACCATAAAATTAACCGCTCTAGCACTAGCCAATATGCACGGTGAAACGATTCCTACTGATATCATGCCAAGCGGTAGAGAGACTCTGTCTTATTTCAAGAGAGTTCCTTGTGGGGTTGTTGTTTGTATTACTCCATTTAACTTTCCATTAAATCTAATAGCTCACAAAGTTGCTCCTGCTTTAGGAGCTGGAAATGCTGTTGTTCTTAAGCCTACCCCTGAAGCGTCCACTTGTGCATCAATGCTAGCCGAGCTTTTTATAAATTCACCATTTGCCGTTCCCGATATGCTTAGCGTTGTATATGGCGACGCTGATGTTGGTTCGACATTAGTTAGCAGTGAAATCCCTAGGGTTATAAGTTTTACAGGCTCTGTTGGAGTTGGAAACATTATCACGAAAAATGCTGGGATTAAAAAAATCTCACTTGAACTTGGTGGAAATGCTGCAACGTACATAGACAAAGAAGCTGATGTCAAATTTGCTGCATTGCGTTGTTCTTATGGAGCATTTTACAATAGCGGTCAAGTGTGTATATCGCTACAAAGAATTTATGTTCATGAAGATGTTTACGAAGAATTTGCAAATGAAATTGCTCTTCAAACTAAAAAATTTAAAGTGGGTAATCCATACGATGATGATACTTTTATGGGACCACTTATAAACGATGATGCAAAAGCTAGAGCTAAAAATTGGATAGATTCTGCCATATCACAAGGAGCCAAAGTTTTAACTGGAGGAGAGATACAAGATGGTATTTTCCTTCCTACTGTTATGGCTGATGTGACTGATGATATGAATATAATATGCGAAGAAGTCTTTGCTCCAATTGTTAGTCTAGTAAAAGTTCCAGATTATGAAACAGCGATATCAAAAATGAATAATTCTCCTTATGGGCTTCAGTTTAGTATTTTTACAAATAACCTAAGATTGGCTCAAAGATTTATAGACGATAGCGAATCTGGCGGCGTTGTGATAAATGAGATACCAACACTAAGATTTGATGTGCAACCATACGGTGGAGTTAAATTATCAGGTATTGGCAGAGAAGGGCCAAAATATGCTTTAGAGGAATTTAGCGAAATAAAAAGTATTTCGATATACTAACATATCATTATAAGGGGGTATTATGATGGATTATATGTTTAAAACTGGATTTTTAAGTACAAATGCACCATTTTTTATGGATATTGTTACTATTATTGTGGCTCTTTTACCACTTTTGATATTTATCGCAACCTCGTTTGCCATAAATGGGAAATACAAAAGTCATAAATTTGCTCAAATTTTTATTTTTATTGTTTCTGTTATCGTTGTTGGATATTTTGAATACGGAGTTAGGATAGGTGGTGGATTTGAAAAATTTGCAAAAGATAGCTCTTTGCCATACCATTTTTTATTTTACTTTTTAATTTTTCATGTATTTATTGCTATCACTACACTATTATTATGGATAAGAACAATATATTATGGGCTTGATTCAAACTATCATTTTAAATTATCTAGTTTTAGTCCCACTAGACATGCAAAAATGGGGAAAAAATTATCAAGATGGATAATTTTAACAAGTGTTACAGGGATAATGGTTTATATTTTCTTGTTTATGTTTTAATTCTATAAAGTTTGCAATTCTACAATAATTGCTAAAGTGAATATTAATTATTTAAATAATATATATTATTCTATTCGTACTTTTTAAACTGTTCCAACCATTCTTTATCATCCTCGCTTAGAGTTCCTACTTTATTCTCTAGGCTTTTTTTGATATTTCGAAGTGATTGTATATCTAAAAATTCCAAAAGAGATGGATTTATAGTTGGCTCATCTTTCCCATACGACATAAGTTTTTCAATTTCTTGCAATAATAGTTCTTTTTCTTTCATTTTGTTATAATACCAAAAAATTACCAAAGGATAAATATGCTCAAAACTTCAGATACCGTACCTGACTTTTGCCTTCCGAACCAAGACGAAGAAGAGATTTGCTTTAGAGATATCAAAGGAAACTGGATAGTTCTTTATTTTTATCCGAAAGACAATACTCCAGGATGTACTACAGAGGCATGTGATTTTACAGCGATGGTTCCTGATTTTAGAGAATTAAGTGCTACTGTTATAGGAGTAAGTCCTGATAGTCCAGCACGTCATCGTAATTTTATAACAAAACAAAATCTTAAAATTACACTACTATCAGATGAAAAACAAGAACTATGCAATATCTTTGGTGTTTGGCAACAAAAGAAAATGTGCGGAAAAGAGTATATGGGTGTTGTGCGAAGTACTTATATCATAAATCCTAGCGGAAAAATTGTAGCGTCATGGGGAAATGTCAAAGTAAAAGGGCATACTGAGGAAGTTAAAAATAAACTCAAAGAGTTACAAAAATAAGCCTATTGGCTTATTTTGCAACTTTACATTCATATCCAGCTTTTACAACAGCACCGCAAAGAACTTCAGGTTTTGTACTATCTGCAGTTGTAACTTCAGCTTTTGCACTTTTCAAAAATACATCTGTATTTTTAACTCCATCTATGCCATTTAGTGATGATTTGACATTACTAACACATGCTGGGCACATCATTCCTTTTATATCTAGTGTTACAACTTTGTCTGCACTTGCAAAAGATGCAAAAAGTGCCAAAATTAGAGTTATTTTTTTCATATTTTTCCTTTTAAATGTTATAATGATATTTTTCCATATAAATTCTAAATGGATGTTAAAATTGTACAAAAAAGGCGTTAAATGCATGAAATTGAGTGGTTAGTCATCATATCTATAGCTTTTGCTGGTAGTTTTGGTCACTGTATAGGGATGTGCGGAGGCTTTATAGTAGCATATAGTTCTGCTAAAATTGATAGTGGTATGAGTGTACAATCACAATTTGTTAGACATGGTGCGTACAATATGGGGCGTGTAGTTTCATATACAATTATGGGAATGTTTTTTGGAGCTATTGGCTCTATCATCAGTTGGAATATGGATTTACATGGAACGCTTTTTATCATAGCTGGTACGATAATGATTATCACCGCACTTGGCATGATAGGATTATCAAAAATCATACATCTCATAGAACACTCTTTTACATCTCTGCCTTGGTTTAAAAAACTCTTTTCAGACCTCATCAAAAACAAAAGTATAGGCAGTTTTTTTGCTCTTGGTATGATGAATGGTTTTTTCCCTTGTGGATTTGTATTTTTCTTTGCTGCCAAAGCAGCAGCTTCAGCATCTATCATTGATGGTGGTATCATAATGGCTATCTTTGGACTTGCAACAGTTCCTACACTACTTATGCTTGGGCAATCTGTTAGTTTTATGAGAAAAGTTGCATTTCGTCAAATGATGAACCGCATAGCTGCACTTGCTATATTTATCTATGGTTTATATAGCATTTATTATGGACTTGCATTTTTGTTTGAC
>FAXN01000018.1 GCA_001493195.1 Sulfurovum sp. enrichment culture clone C5
AGGGAAGAGAGCAATATTTGGAGCTATCATTACCATTATATCTGGTTTCGCAGTAATAGGACTCGAGATAGGACATCCTATTAGAATGGGAATATACAACACAATTTCTCCAGGCATAACATCAGCTATATGGGGTATGGGAGTTTTGTACTCTATATATCTTGGATTGATTATTATGGAGTTTATATTTTTATCAAGAGATGACCATAAGTGGTCAAAGTTTTTTGGACTTGGGGGGCTTTTGGTTGGTATAGCTGCCCATTCAAATCTTGGCGCTGTTTTCGGATTTTTAGTTGGTCGCCCTTTGGCAAATGGTGTATTTTATCCAGTATATTTTATATTATCAGCAATGATTACAGGATGTTATCTATTGTTTTTGATGTATGGATATAAATATAGAATGAATTTTGATGATAGTAAAGAAGTATTTTTAAAACATCTAGCTAGACTTCTTGGCTTGCTTTTGGCAATAATGTTATTTTTTGAATTTTGGAGATTTTTGACACTTATATATGGTGGCGTTCCAGAAAGAGCAGAAACGGCGTTACATATACTAAAATCACCAGGCTTTTTGATAGGAGAGCTTCTTTTGGGCATATTGATACCTTTTTCTATTATCCTTTATACCAAAGCAGAAGCAATTCATAAAATTATATGGGCATCACTAGGGGGCATGGTAGGTATATTTTTTATGAGATATGATCTTGTTGTAGATACGCTAATGTATCCAATGCAAACTCTTAAAACAATTGAATATCAGTTGGTACCTACGTGGATAGAATATTCACCTACTTGGACAGAGTGGTTTATAGCTCTTGGAGCATTAGGCATAACATTGGCAATGTACTATATTGGTGAAAACTTTTTCTTTTTGGATCCAAAAGATCACGATGATTATTTTGATCACTATGAAGATATAAAATAATATCTCATATAGCCATTAGATATTTATAACAACACTTACTGCCAAAACTTTATCCGCTACTTTTAGTGGATAAAGATTATTTTTCAATAAATTTTCTTTTTTTAGCTTTTTTGGATATCATTGCAATTATTTATTATTAGGAATTATTTATCATGAAAAAAGAGTTATATATATTTATAGGATTATTTTTATTTTTAGCTATTGGTATGCACTTCAAAGAGTGGACGTCTCATCCAATAGAGCATATTTTGGCACTTCCAAACTCAGCAGTCTACGGCATAGGCTTTATTCATCCAATAGTATTTACATTTCTTGTATATAGTATTTTCGTTTTGTTTAGAAAGATTTATAGAGCAGCCAAAAGAGTGATAGCTAAATAATATTTGTGTGAGTGTGAGTATGTTGTGATAGGATGAAAGCCCTATCACTTATAGAGGAATTACTCTTATGTTTTCATCAAGCTTGTCTTTTAATATACTCTCCATAGCAAAGAGTGTACCAGTGCTTGAACTTGCACAACCACTACAAGCTCCAAGATAGCGGATATATATATCAAAATTTGCACCGTTTTCTTTTATGTCGAGTATTTCAACATTACCACCATCCATGATTAGCATTTGGCGGATATTGTCATCAATTACTTTTTCAACAGCCTTAAGTCTTTGAACTATGGTCATTTTTGAAAAGTCAATATTTCCTGCACTCGCATCATCCGCAACACGAGTCATTTTTTCTTTTTCATACTCAGCAAGCAAATCAACTAAATATATATCTTTTGCTTCATGCCCACCAGGACGAATGCAAGATTTACAAAATGCCCCCGCTTTTGTATAATCAGTAATTTGTTCAATAGTAGTAAGATCATTAAGACGTATTACTTCTCTAAGAGTTGATAGACTAACCCTTGCACACTCGCACACTATAATCTCTGTTTCAAAAGAAGCCATATCTACGCCTTTGTACTGGCTGGCTGCTTTTTTAATAACATCATATGCCATTACTGAACAGTGCATTTTTTGAGGCGGAACAGCTGGAATATCTGGAGTGTCACGCATAGCTTTTTCTACATCAATATTTGTTATTTTAAGAGCCTCGTCAACACTTTTGCCTTTACAAAGTTCCGCCATCGTATCACTACTAGCTATTGCGGTACCACAACCAAAGCTTTTAAATTTTGCATCAAGTATGATGTCATTTTTGGGATCTACCGCCCAATAAAGCCTTACAGCGTCACCACAACTTTCAGCTCCAAAATCAGCAACTATTAGTTTTGCTCCTAAAGATGTGGCTTGCTCTTCTGTTATTTCGCCCATATTCTTTGGATTATTCATCAACTCACAAACTTTTTGGCTATATTCATCCCAAATAGTTCCACCTATTAAACTATCTATTCCCATTTTTATATCC
>FAXN01000019.1 GCA_001493195.1 Sulfurovum sp. enrichment culture clone C5
CTAATAATGTTGGTGTTGAGAGAATTTTCCCACTATTTTCTGATAGCATAGAGAAAATAGAAGTTTTAAGAAGAGGAAGAATAAGAAGAGCAAAACTTTTCTATCTTAGAGATCTTAAAGGTAAAGCAGCTCGTATTAAAGAGCTTAGAAGAAAATAATAATAAAGAGACACTCGTCTCTTTATATCTGAATGACTCCGGTTTTTAACTTTTTTACAACTAAATTTTTACTTCTTTTACAATTTTCATTATTACTTATATGTATAATTTTTGAAGAGATTATATGAGATTTATTTTTTCAATAAATCAGAGATATAAAGGTAATTAGTTGTGATATAATCACTAAAATAAACTTAAAAAGAATTTTCTTGATGAATAAAATATTATTAATGGTTTTTGCATTGTTAAACTTTATGTATGAAGACTCGCAACTCCAAGATTGGAGTGGTGCTAGAGTAGATGAAGTATATAGCAGTAAAGAAGATATATACAAAATGGCTTGCGAGAGAGACAATGAAGAAGCATGCTTTAGCATTGGGCTTATAAATTTGCAAAATTATGCACAAGACAATAAGGATAAAACAAGTTTAAAGAATAGTATTTATTACCTAGATAAGGCTTGTAAACAGAATCATGAACAATCTTGTATGGCTCTTGGATTGCTTCATGTTTCAGCAAGTTTTGAAAATAGAGATGAAAAAATAGGAATATATTATCTAGATAGATCATGCAATCTAGGCAATGCTATGAGTTGTCTAGCTATATCAAAGTATTATGAAGATGAAAAAAGTTTTGATATCAAGAAGTCAATTCATTATCTAGATTTAGCGTGCAGTAGAAAAAACAATGAAGCTTGTTCATACGCAGGGATACTTTATCATGATGGAAGAAAAGTAGAGGTTGATTATAAAAAAGCCACTTTTTATTATGAAAAATCAATAGCACTAGATCCAAGTATTTCATCTAATTATCTAAATATTTTTGAGATAAATTTAGTAGAAAATAAACCTTTTAATCAAAAAATGGAAAAACTTTTTTTTAAAAGATTTATGAAAGATAGACAATCTATGATGTTCTATGATATGCTGAAAATTTTACAAAATGCAAAAATGCACAAAAAATATAATTTAATTTTATGGGATAAAAAATATAAAAATATGGATTTAAATGATTGGGATTTTGGTACTATTGATAAATGGATAGAAAGTACTAAAGATAATAATGTAAAAAATGAACTATCAAAAATAGTCAACAAATTTAAAAAACATCAAATCTCAAATCAGTAGTTTTCGATAGTTCTTCCTAGATAGAAATATATATTACTATCCCCATTTTTGTTCATCCCTACACCAAGCTGAATTGGACCGATAGGGGTTTTTATCGCTCCAAACACACTGCCTGCATATTTTGCATTATTTAAACTGACATCATCTATGTCATCCCAAATATTTCCAGCTTCAAACGATGTTCCTACCATTAATGGTTCCCCAAAAAGCTTGAGCGATGTTAGATATCTATATGTAGCACTACCATATATCATGTAATTTCCGATAAATTGATTTTTTTCATATCCAGATAGATGATGATATCCACCTAATTTAATTGGTGATAAAAATATTGATTCGTTAGCTTGTCTTCCTTGTGCTTCTGCTGTGAATGTTATTGATTGTTTATCTTTTTGAATAGCATAAATACCAAGCAAGTTTGCTTGTATAAACCTGTCCTCATTTGATTTCTTAGTAGGAGAAATTTTAGTATTTAGATGAAATAGATATCCATCTGTTGGTATATAAATATCATTTAGTTGATCAATGATTAAATTTGCATCTAGTGTCAAATAGTCAGATTTATCAGAAGGTATAGGCAAAAGAGGGTTGGATGTTTCTTTTTTGAGTTCATCTCTATTCCAAGATGCCCCTATGCTCCATTCTCCTAAGTTTTCAATTGATTTTCCAGCCATAATGGAAATATTTTGTCTATTTGTATTGTATTGTGTTGTTGTATCTAACGAATTATCTAAATATGCATAGTTGTTTTCATACGCAAATGATAAACTAGGTCTTATAAACCAATCTTGTTTATCGGTTATGGGTTGGTTGAATTCAGATATCATTTCTGATGTTTTGCCTAATGTTAGATAATTCCTCCACTCCCCACCAAGATTATTAACCCATTGATTTCTATGTGATAGATATAGAGAAATACTTTGATTTTCAATTTTACTACTTTCTACTTCTAGCCCAATATGATACGAATTTTTTGATACATCTTTTGTTTTAATGTTGTATATTAGTTTATAATTTTGATCATTTTTTGTGATTTCATAATTTACGGAATCTACATAACCACTATTGATAAGATCTCTTATGTCCTTGTTGATCTTTTCTATTTCAAAAATATCACCTTCTTTTACCGATACTATATTTTTAATATTTTTTGAATAACTTTTATTGTCTATATTGAAATAAATTTGGGATATATAAACTGTATCATTATTTGCACTAATTGTATTTTTTTTGTTTTCAGAATAATAATTTTTTGGAATACTCGATAAAGCTACTTTTGTAGTATGATTATTTTTTACAGCATCATAGCCTCTTTTTATAGCATCATCTAGTTTACTAAAGTCAAGATTTTTGATATCTTTTGTGTCTATACCAATATAAATATCGTTTTTGTTTAAAAGTTTTTTTTCTCTCTCAACATTTTTATCCACTAAGATATTTAACAGTTGTTCTGATACGTCAAAAAAGTTTTTAATTTCATCCTTTTTCAATAAGCCACTATCGACATTAACCACTATTATTCGTTCCGCTTTTAGATTTTTTGCTACTTCTATAGGAAGGTTGCTTGATATCATACCATCTGAGAGTAGGGTATTATTCATCTCAACTGTTGAGAAAACAGCTGGGATTGCCATGCTGGCTCTTAAGGCTTGTGATAGTTGTCCTTTTGACAAAACTACTTTTTCTCCATTGGATATATCTGTTGCAACTGCTCTAAATCTCATAGGAAGATCATCAAAGTCTATATTTTGCGGATATTTCACCAATAAACTTCTTAGCACTTCTTCTATTTTTACACTATTTAATACAAATTGAGGTAATTCTATTGTCCCATCTTTGGATAATGTAATATCAAGCATATCATTGCTTTTGTAGTCCATGTCCCTAGTGTATTGAATAAATTCTTTTCTTTTTGGCTTATAATACAAAACTTCATCAAAGTCTATACTTCTAATACTTTTTTCAAGTTCTTTTGCATCCATACCACTAGCGTACAGACCTCCTATTAATGCTCCAGCACTTGTTCCAACTACGCAGTCAGGTTTTATGTTTTGTTCTTCTAAGGCTTTTATAACACCTATGTGTGCCAAGCCTTTTGCGCCACCGCCTGATAAAACTAAACATAGCTTAGGATTATGATTTTTTTTTAAATCTGTATCGGCATTTGCTACAAATAATATAAATAAAATTAATATCAATCTTTTCATAACTATATTTTATCAAAAAATGAATTTATATTGGGTATGGTATAATTATCCAAAAGGTTAAACAATTGCAACTTATCCAAGCTAAAGGCATTTCGCACTCATTTGATTATGAACTTTTTAAAAATATAGATTTTGAGCTTATTCCATCTAAAAGTATTGCTATTATTGGAAAAAGTGGGAGTGGTAAGTCAACTTTGCTTCATATATTGTCTTCATTTTTAGTGCCAAAAAGTGGTAAGGTTATCATGCTTGAGCGAGAGCTTGATAAGATGAGTGATGAAGAGATGGATAAAATGAGAAGATTTGAACTTGGTATGATTTTTCAATTTCATCATCTTTTCAAGGGAATGAAAGCGAAAGAAAATATAGAAATATCTTCTATACTTTCAGAAAAGAGCATAGATTACGGCATACTAAAAAGTTTAGAGATAGATAATTTGGCAGACCAAAAAACATCTGAGCTTTCTGGAGGACAGCAGCAAAGAGTTTCAATCGCAAGAGTTTTAGCAAAAAAACCTAAAATTATTTTTGCAGATGAGCCTACCGGAAATTTAGATAAAGAAACAGCCAAATTAGTTATGGATGTTTTGATTGATTATGTAAAAAAAGAGAATGCAGGACTGGTTTTGGTTACTCACGATAAAGATGTAGCATCTATGTGTGACGAAGTGTATGAGCTTGAAAACCAGAACTTATCTATGATATTGAGTAAATGAGATAATTTATTTATTCAAAATGTGATAAAAGTTTTTGTTTGTCTGTTTTGACTAAATTCAAAGCTATATTTTTTTTCAAAATAGCTTTTGTTTGACCGCCTAATTTATCTGTTAATTCACGGTTATGTTCTTTTGGGAATGCTAAGAAAAGTTGTTTTGGCTGTATAGATTTTACTATATTTTCTATGTCTTGTGCTATTTCTAGGATAGTACGGTTTTCTATTTCTATTTTTAAGTCATTTTCTTCAAGCGTATCATGCCCAAATCTTCCAGAATTGTCACTCATTACCTCGCTTATCTGTTTTCTACCCTCAATAAAATTTTCATTATTGATTAATTCTAGAGAGTATGAGATTTTTATTTTGTCTCCTACAATTCCTTCATGTTGTTTAATATTAAATGCTTTTAATTCTCCAAGATCTGCAACTATAACCAATGTATTTTCTAATTTCATGTGTTTTTTCCTTGAGACTAAAGTTAAGTTATCTAAAAAGATAATTTTAGATAAGCAAAAATACTTATCTAAAACATATGATAAGCCAATTTGACTTTTTTGTCAATATAATGCAATTAATATTATATTTCTAAAATATACCTTACTGATCTGTTGTTTAATATTTTACTCCCTATAGACTTCGTATCAAGTATGGATTGGAGAGTAAATAGTAGACGCTAAGAGCAGTATCTGATACAAGTGGTAATATCATCAAAGAGATAACATATGATACATATGGTAATATTTTAAATGATACCAATGCAAACTTCAAAGTAATAGTTGCTTATGACGTCGCTAGTTGTTACGTAGCAGTAGCTCTTGGCGCTACTGGTGGTCAACTTTGGTTGGCAGTTGGAGCTGAACTAACAGGCCTAGGATTAAGTGCAGTAAATGCAGCAAACTCAGCAGGAGGTAGTATTTGAAGATAGAAGAAAAATATATCAAACATCAAAGAAATTGGCGACTATTGTTTGCAACAATAAGTACATTATTATTCTTAAGAGTTCAATATTTAAGAGGAGAGTTTCCAGTTCCAGATGAATATAGTTTATTAATGAAAATATTTGTTTATTTTATTGTTTGTCCGCTTTTTATTATCATAGCATGGTTTTCAGATAACAAATACATATACAATGACATATCGTCTGGGTTTAAACATCCAATAAGCTATCAAGCTTATCTGAGAATAGGATTTCTTTTTCTTTTTTCTTTATGGTTTTTTTTATTGTAACAACTTTTATTTTTCCTGTTTCTACAGAATATCATTATGGAAGATAAAATATCTTTTCCTTTCGTTTAACTCGTTCCCATCGTCTCGATGGTAACGCATACTAAAGTCACAATAATAAAAAGGAGAACCAACTTTTGTCATGCAATCATAGAGTGTCTATAACATCTACAGGAAGCTATACCCTTAATGACTAACAGCCTTGACTTTGTATATCAAATGAGATACAATAATGAAAAAAGGAGACAAAATGTCAAAAAGTGTTATGATACATGCAAGAATAGAGCCAGCTCTAAAAAATGAAACAGAACAAACATTAAAATCATTGGGATTAAATATGACACAAGCAATAACTCTTTTTCTTCAACAAGTCAAGATACAAAGAGGATTGCCATTTGATGTAAAATTGCCAAATCCCCAAACACAAAAAGCACTATCTGAGCTTGAGCAAAGAGATGGTAAAGTTTTTACAGATATAGATGATTTATTTGATGAACTTGAAAGCTAAAAAATGTTCAATATTTTTAGAACAAGTAGTTTTAAGAGTGATTATAAAAAACTTGATGATATTGAGAAAGAACTTTTAAAGATGATATTGCAGAGTCTTATTTATGATGATACTCTTGATAAAAAATACAAAAATCATCCTTTGATAGGAAACTATAAAGGTTGTATGGAATGTCATATAAAACCTGATTTACTTTTGATATACAAAATAGACATTGATTTGAATGAACTACAGCTTGTTAGAATTGGTTCGCATTCGCAGTTGTTTAGATAGGAAAACAAAAAGGAAAGATTATGATGTTATTTTTAGGGATAATCACTGTTCTATTTATGGTTTTTGGATTTGCTGCCAATATAACCATCTTAAGTGCAATTTTTGAAATACAAGCATTAACAAAACACAATGCGGAACGTGGCAAAATATTTAATGTAGATACTATGGGAGGAATAGACGAAAAGGATAAACAACTACTAAAAGAAATAGTGGCATCTGAATGTGAATACACTAATCTTAAATACTTAAATTTTAAGACAATAATTAATTTAATCAAATATTTATATACAAATAATCCTTATAGTGTTGTGCCAAAACATCAAAAATATTTTAGAATTTTTGCCAATCTATTTTTAATATCAGTATCTATTTGGCTTTTAATGCCTTTTTACTTTCTTTATCTTTTTTTACGTGCTACATAGATTAATGCAGACTAAACTCTTAATACAAAAAGGAGAACCAACCTTTGTCATACAATCATAGAGCGTCTACAACATCCACAGCTTCATATACTTTTACGACTAACTTTATGGGCTGGTATACACTAAAATAAAAGTTTTCTCAAAGAGAGTGCAAAGCACAAGGAGCAGATAAAAGATATGCCAAATTCTTTTCGCAATGGGGGGGGTGTTTTTACTTCGCTTGAGAAATTAAAACACCTTCTAGAATAGCATCTATATCGCCATCAAGTATGGCATCTACATTTGAAAATGCTTGATTGCTTCTAGAGTCTTTTACTTGTTGATATGGTGCGAGCACATATGAGCGTATTTGATGCCCCCAGCCAATCTCACTTTTTTCTATACCATCGATTTCTGCTTGTTTTTTTGCCATTTCATATTCATAAAGACGAGATTTTAGCATTTTCATAGCACTTGCTTTATTTTTATGTTGACTTCTGTCATTTTGGCATTGAACAACAATATTAGTAGGAATATGAGTTATCCTAATAGCACTTTCTGTTTTATTTACATGCTGACCGCCAGCACCACTTGCACGATATGTGTCTATGCGAATATCTTTGTCTTCTATGGTTATATCTACATCATCATCGATTTCTGGGCTTACCATAACAGATGTAAATGATGTATGTCTTTTTGCATTGCTATCAAAAGGGCTAATTCTTACAAGTCTGTGGATACCATTTTCTACTTTTAAATATCCATAAGCATTTTCACCTTTTATGATAAAGGTCGCATCTTTGATCCCAGCTTCTTCACCTGCTTGATAGTCAAGCTCTTCTACCTTAAAGTCATGTCTTTCTGCCCATCTAAGATACATTCTATAAAGCATACTAGCCCAATCTTGCGATTCAGTTCCACCTGCTCCGGGATGTATTGTCACAATAGCATTTGAGCTATCTTGTTTACCGCTTAACATCATTTCAACTTCAAGGGTATGTATAGCAGTCTCTAAGTTGTTTGCATCATCATATAACATTTCAAGCGTATCTTCGTCTTTTTCTGCTTTTGCTAATTCGAAGTATTCTACTCCATCTTTGAGAGCATTAAAAGCATTGTTGTATTTTGCTAGAACACGCTCGGTTCTTGTCTTTTCTTGACCAATTGTAGCAACATTGCTACTGTCATTCCAAAAGTTTGAGTCTTGTTGAAGCTCTTCAATTTCTTTTAGTCTAGCATTTAGATTATCAGGTTTGACAATATGTGTTATGTTGTCCATTTTGATGTTTAAAGATTTTAGCATCTCGCTATATTCGTACGCATCCATATATTTCCTCTTGGTCTTTATAAAAATTTGATATCATTTTATCCAAGGTCACCTCTAAATACCCTAAACTTCACTAAAAATTTGCTCTTCAGAAATTTGCTTAGAGTGTTTAGAAGTGACCTTTATTCTACAAGCGGAGGTTAGATATGCTAATAACCAAGACAATTGATGACTTTAAAAATGCTAGAAAAGATCTCAATGGCACCATAGGATTTGTTCCAACCATGGGTGCATTACATAAAGGTCATTTGAATCTTATACAAAGAGCAAAAGAGGAAAATGACCATGTAATTGTCTCTATCTTTGTTAATCCAACACAGTTTTTAGAGGGTGAGGATTTGGAAAAATATCCAAAAAAAGAAGTTGCTGACAAAGAGATATGTAAATTAGCTGGAGTTGATATACTTTTTATGCCAACAAGCGATGCTATGTATGAAGGCGATGAACTTAAAATTATAGCACCAAAAATAAGAGGTTATGTTTTAGATGGACACAATAGACCAGGGCACTTTGATGGAATGCTTCAAATAGTAATGAAGCTTTTAAATTTGACTAATGCTGATATGGCTTATTTTGGCAAAAAAGATGCACAACAACTCTCGCTAATTAGCCAAATGGTAAAAAATTATTTTTTAAAAACAGTTATAGTTCCATGTGATATCGTAAGAGATATTGATGGGTTGGCACTCAGTAGTAGAAATATATATCTAACTAAAGAAGAACGTACAAATGCTTTATCTATTCCAAGTGCTTTACAAAAAGCATCTCAAATGATAATTGCAGGTGAGCGTAATACTGAAAATATTAAAAACAGTATGATTGATATTTTAAACAAAAATGTAAATAATATAGATTATGTAGAAATTGTAAATAGAGATTTTAAAAATATAAATGAAATTGAGATTAAAAATACTATTATATTAGTTGCAGCAAAAGTCGGACAAACAAGGCTTATTGATAATTTATGGGTTTAAAATATAATCTAAAGATGCTAATTGTCTACTTCTGTTAAGGTTATATTTTTGTCAGTTTGTTGCAATGTGATAGCTGACTTGTTTGGTTTTAGATAATTTAAAATTACTAGCATATCTATAATTTTTTTTGTTGTTGGAACAGCCGTAGCAGACGCATAGTAGTAAGGAAATGGTCGATTAGGGTTAATTACAAGAACACCAATTGTATATTTATGTCCATACTCATCATTGGCAAATCCTATGAAACTTGTTCTAAATGAATTTTGAGTATATTGTCCAGAGCTTATCATTTTTGCAGTTCCAGTTTTCCCACCAACTATAATTCCAGCTGTTTTTGCTTGTGCACCAGTTCCATTTTCAACTGTTTTTATAAGTATATTTTTCATTTGCAGTGCTGTTTTACTGCTTATTACTTTGGTTTTTTGATTTTGATTTGCCAGTTTGTATTTTTTTCCTTCGGAATCTTCTAAAAAATCAATCATATGAGGCGTTGGGATAATACCATCATTATCAAAAGCTGTATAAGCCTTAACTAATTGAATAAAAGATGCCATAAGTCCATAACCATAAGAGCTATTTGCTCTATATATTTTTTGATTTAACTGCGGTATGGATCTTATTGAGCCAGGAAAATCGCGAGATAAGTCTATACCACTTGGTCTAGATAATCCAAATTTTACCAATCCATCATGAAATTCTTTTCCACTCAATCTCCAAGATATTAGTGAAATTCCAACATTGGATGAGTGTATGATAATATCTTCAGCACTAAGGGCTGGAAACCTATGTTCTCCATCTGTAATCTTATGCTTCCCACCAATGTCAAGTTCACCATTGAAAAGATTAAATACAGCATCTGGAGTTACTCTACCTAGTTCAAGTGCAATTGCCAATGTTAAAGGTTTTAAAACAGAACCAGGTTCATATAGATATTCACTAAATTTAGGGTTAAGTGAATTTATACTCTCTTTTGTTATGAGGTTTGGATCGTATCTATTTGAACTAGCCATAACTAGTATTTCGCCAGTTTTACTATCAATTACAGTTGCTAAAATTTCATCAGAATTTGTTTCAATTTTCATATCATCAAGCATAAGCTCAACATTTCTTTGAAGTTTAAGTGGTATCGTCAAGTGAAGATTCATCCCATCGACTCTTTGATCAATTTTTGAAAATTGATTGTGAATTACATCTCCTACTACATCTCTTTTGCCCTCAATAATTCCATTTTGTTTAAATTTTATATACTTATCATATTTTCGCTCTAGCCCTTGCATGCCATCTGGTCTTATGTACTCTTTTTCTATTTGTTTACCAACATAACCTAAAATTGGAGACAGTGTATCTTTCAGAGGGAAAACCCTATTTTCTCCTATCTCAACAACATCTAAACCATATACTATTTCAATTCCATTTTCTTTTTTTATGGGTTTAAGTATATTTAAATTTCTTAGTTTGCTTTTAAGTGATTTTAGTTGGGCGGCATGTCTCGCGTCAATTGTTTTTGAAAGTATTATATTTCCACTTTTGATTTCAAAACCATGTTTGTCTTTAAATTTATTTCTAACTTCTTTTTTTGGAATATCACTATAAAGACTAAATAGAGAAATAAATAACTCTTTATTGTCTGGGTTGATGCTTTCTGATCTAATTCCCACTTGATAGATTTTTTGACTTTTTGAAACAGTGTAGTTATCTTTTGAAATTATCTCACCTCTTATCGACCTATCATTGATAGTAGATGTATGACTGGGTAAATCTCTATCTGAAAAGATTGTTCTTAGTGTTGAAAATAAAAAAATTGCAAATGCTAAAACAAACAGTAAAAACAGGAATAATATCTTGGTATTTTTTTGTGAATAGTAGTGATTGTTTGTATCTTGATTCATTAAATTCCCAAGTTTTATAATTAAATTTATTTTTTTTAAAATTAAAACATATTTTATAAAAATATCTCTTCGAATTACACAAGGTAGGCTGATATTTTGAAAAATTTTGATAAAATCTCATTAAATTCTTAAATGGTGGCCGAACTTATGATTGATAAGACACTCTTTGTATCTGTTATCGTGGCTATGTTTTTTTCTTTAGTTATGGTTTTTTCTCTTTCAACATACCCTGTACTTTATAATGAATATCCAGTATATCATTTTTTGATTAGGCAAATTATAGCCGTTTCTATGGGTTTTTTAATGATAATTATTTTAAGTAAGTTAGATCCAGATAAATGGTTTAATACACTAGGACTAGGTATTTTTTTATTATTTTTTATCATTATGATTTCTATGCCATTTTTGCCGACATCAATGGTTAGTGATACAGGAGGGGCAAAAAGATGGATTGGTTTTGGATTTTTTAAAATTACTCCTGTTGAATTTTTTAAAGTAGGTTTTGTTTTTTTCTTATCTTGGAGTTTTTCTAGAAAAATATTACATAGACAAAATATGACTTTTTCAGAAGAATTTGTAGCCTATTTTCCATATTTGATTGTATTTGTTATTTCAGCCATATTTATAGCCGTTTTGCAAAAAGATTTAGGTCAAACAATGGTTCTTGCTGCTACTCTTTTAATTATGTTTATTTTTGCTGGCAGTAGTTTAAAGTTTTTTTTATCTTTGATCGGAACGGCTCTTTTTGGGCTTATAGTTCTTATTAAAACAGCTCCTCATAGAGTTCAGAGGGTAGTTGAGTGGTGGGCTACAGTGCAAGATCCGATTCTATCAGCACTTCCAGCAAATTTGAGTAACTCTCTAAGAGTTGATGCTATTGCTAAAGAGTCATATCAAGTATCAAATTCTTTAAATGCAATTAATCATGGTGGATTTTTTGGTACAGGGCTTGGTAATGGTCAGTTTAAACTAGGCTATTTGAGTGATGTTCATACCGATTTCGCATTGGCTGGAGTAGCGGAAGAGTTTGGCTTTATAGGACTCTTTTTTGTCTTAGGACTAATGTTGATAATTATTTTTAGAATCTTCAAGATAGCATCAAGATTAGAAAATCCAGTTTATTCCCTCTTTTGCATAGGAGTTGCACTTCTTATCGGTTTTGCATTTATCATAAATAGTTTTGGTATTGCTGGGATTACTCCAGTTAAGGGTATAGCGGTGCCATTTTTGAGTTATGGAGGATCTCAGATATTAGCACTCTCTGTGGCAATAGGAATGGTTCTCATGGTCTCTAAAAAAATGCAAACAAAAAAAGAGATGATAAATTCAAATGAAGGTGAAGTATGGCAATAGTTATGACAGGTGGTGGTACAGGCGGACACTTAGCGATCATTAGAGCTGTAAAAGAAGAATTAAAAAATGAAAAAATTATTTATATAGGCTCAACATCAGGTCAAGATAAAGGATGGTTTGGGCAAGATAGTGATTTCGAAAAAAAATACTTTTTGCAAACTAGGGGAGTTGTAAATCAAGGTATTTTAGGAAAAATTAAATCACTCTGGATGCTATCTCGTGCTGTTGTAATATCTTATAAAATTATCAAACAAGAGAATATAAAAGTTGTTTTTTGTGTTGGAGGATTTAGTGCGGCACCTGCTTCAATAGCTTCTATATTTGCTCGTGTTCCTCTCGTTATTCATGAACAAAATGCAATAATAGGATCTCTAAATCGACGTTTGATGAAATATGCAAAAGTTTTTATATCTTCTTATGTCGAAAATAGTCCTATAAAAAGTTATCCCATAAAAAAAGAATTTTTTGAAATGGCTCGAACAAGAAAAAATGTTAAAACAATTTTATTTTTGGGAGGCTCTCAAGGATCTCTATCTATAAATAATATTGCACTCAGTCTCGCTTCTTGGTTAAAAGAAGAGGATATAAAAATCATACATCAAGCTGGTGAAAAAAATATAGAAAATGTCAAAGCTAAATATAAAGAAATTGGAATTGAAGCTGATGTTTTTGGATTTGCAAATAATATGCCTCAAATTATGGCTAAAGCCGATATAGCAGTGGCTAGAAGTGGCGCTTCGACTCTTTGGGAACTTAGTGCAAATAATTTACCAACTATCTTTGTGCCGTATCCATATGCAGCAGGAGACCATCAATTTTATAATGCAAAATTTTTAGTTGATCAAGATTTAGCTTTTATTTTTCGAGAAAATAAAGTTGATTTAGAAGAGATGAAAAGAATTATTAAAGATAATAAAAATTTAGAGATAAAAAGTAAGTCTTTAAAAAAAGTAATAGACAAAAATGGAAGCAAGCAAATAGCTGATTTAATTTCACAATTATCCAAGCAAGGCTAATTTCACTACAATTTGGGTAAAATTATATCCATTTTACAATGGGGATTAATCCAATGGACATAAGGCAACAATTTTTAGATTTTTTTGCAAGTAAAGCTCATGAAGTGGTACAAAGTTCACCTCTTGTGCCAGATGATGCTACATTGCTATTTACAAATGCAGGAATGGTGCAGTTTAAAAATATTTTTACAGGAACTGCTCCAATTCCAAAAAACCCAAGAGCAACTTCAAGCCAAACTTGCATAAGAGCAGGCGGAAAACATAATGATCTTGACAATGTTGGCTACACTGCTAGACACCATACTTTTTTTGAAATGCTTGGAAATTTTTCATTTGGTGATTATTTTAAACAAGATGCTATAGCTTATGCGTGGGAATTTATAACAAGTCAAAAATATCTAGGACTTCCAATCGAAAAAATATGGGTAACAGTGCACGAGAATGATGATGAAGCATTTGAAATTTGGAGCAATCATATAAATCCAAGTAGAATTATGAGATTTGGAGATAAAGATAATTTTTGGCAAATGGGCGATACTGGACCCTGCGGACCTTGTAGTGAAATATTTTATGATCAGGGTGAAGAAAATTTTAATACTCCCGAAGATAAGATGGGCGGAGATGGAGATAGATTTTTAGAGATTTGGAATCTTGTGTTTATGCAATTTGAGCGAGATGAGAGTGGCACTCTTCATCCACTACCAAAACCTAGTATCGATACTGGTATGGGACTGGAAAGAGTTGTTGCTATAAAAGAGGGTGTTTTAAATAATTACCATTCATCTCTTTTTATGCCTTATATCGAAGCACTAGAAAAACTTGTTGGTAAAAAATATGATTATAATGATAAACAAAGTGCAAGTTTTAGAGTAATTGCAGATCATCTTAGATCTGTTTCGTTTCTTTTGGCTCAAGGTGTAAATTTCGATAAAGAGGGAAGAGGATATGTTCTTCGTCGTATAATGAGAAGAGCTATAAGACATGGTTACCTTTTAGGACTTAGAGAACCATTTATGTATAAATTGGTAAATGTATTGGCAAATAATATGTCTTCACATTATGGTTATCTCGAAGATAGACTTGAATCTATAAAAAGTGCAATGAAGCTAGAAGAAGAGAGATTTTTTGATACCATTGAAGCTGGTATTACGCTGTTCAATAAAGAACTAGAGAATACAAAAAATATTTTTAGTGGGGAAGTGGCATTTAAATTGTATGATACATACGGATTCCCATTAGATTTAACCGAAGATATGCTTAGAGAATTAGAAATTGGTTTAGATAAAGATGAGTTTGAAAAACATATGACTATGCAAAGAGAACAGTCCAAAGCTTCATGGAAAGGAAGTGGTGATGCTATTGCAAATGGGGATTTTAAAGAATTAAAAGAGTCGTTTGGCGTCAATAACTTTGTAGGATATGAACATAAAAGTTTTAAAAGTAAAGTTATAGCACTGCTTGATGAAGATTTCAAAATAACTCAAGAGATAAAAACCAGTGGATGGGTAATGCTTGACAATACCCCATTTTATCCACAAAGTGGTGGGCAAAGAGGCGATGAGGGAACTTTAAATGATACGATTAGAGTAACTGATACCAAAAAATTTTTAGATATTAATCTCAGTCATATAGAAGGAAAAGTAAAAGTAGGAGAGAGTGTCGAAGCCATAGTCGATGATGTAAGAATGCAGACAGCAAAACACCATTCAGCTACACATTTGCTTCATGCCGCATTAAGAGAAATACTTGGAAGTCATATAGCTCAGGCAGGCTCGCTCGTAGAAGAAAATCGTTTGAGATTTGACTTTTCGCATCCTCAGGCTCTAAATAATGAAGAGCTAGATATGATTGAAGCTTGGGTAAATGACAAAATAGACAAATCAATTCCTAGCAAAACAAATGTTATGGATATACAAAGTGCAAAAGACAAAGGTGCTATGGCATTGTTTGGCGAAAAATATGGTGATGAGGTGAGAGTTGTAGAGTTTAGTGATTCGTCTATTGAGCTTTGTGGTGGGATACATGTAGAAAATAGTTCTCAAATCGGTCAATTTATTATTCTAAAAGAGAGTGGTGTAAGTGCTGGGGTAAGAAGAATTGAAGCAATTTGCGGAAAAGAAGCGATTAGCTATAGTAAAAACTTAAGAGTGCAAATAGAAGAGATAAAGAGTGAATTGAAAAATCAAGATCCAATTAATGGAATTTCTAAATTAAAAGAGCAGGTGAAATCATTAAAGCAAGAGTTGGAAAATTCTCTTAATAGTCAAAAAAGTGAGCTAGATATCCAAGAAATAGATGGCGTATCTGTGGTAATCGCTGAAATAGATTCTGGCGACATAAAAACTATGATTGATGATTTTAAAAATAGATTCGATAAAGCCTTAATTATGCTAATTCAACCCAAAGATGATAAAGTGCTTATTGCCTGTGGAAGTAAAGGCGTGCATATAAAAGCTGGAGAATGGATAAAAAATATTGCACCAATTCTCGGTGGCGGAGGCGGAGGCAGAGATGACTTTGCTCAAGCTGGTGGAAAAGAAGTTTCAAAAATAGCAGATGCCATTAATGCATCAAAAGAGTATATAAAAAATAATCTATAAGGACTTTAATGAGTCAGGTTCATTTGCTTTTAATGCTACATGTTGTGTCTGCAGTTATTTGGATAGGTGGTATGATTACCGCTAGATTAGTTGTTCATCCATTGCATTTGCAATTCGAAGATTTGCAACAAAAGGTAGAGAGAAATTTAAAAGTAACAAAACGACTTTTGGTTTTGGTTTTTCCATTTGTTTTGACATCATTCGTCTCTGGAATTATGATAACAGCAAATGATTTTTCAATCTATGGTGGTTCGTCTATAGACCTTAAAATAGTTATTTGGATTTTGATGTTTGTAAATTATATATTTATTTTTTATAGAAGTA
>FAXN01000020.1 GCA_001493195.1 Sulfurovum sp. enrichment culture clone C5
TATCATCGTTTAGTATATTATTTATCAGAAGAGCCCCAACTCTTCCAGTGCTTCCGAGTATTCCTACTTTTATCATTTTATGACCTTTCATTTAGATAAGATATAACTTCTAGTGCTGCAGTTGCACCATCACTTGCCGCACAAATTACTTGTTTTGGTGCATCGATTCTCATATCGCCTGCTACAAATAATCCTTCAACCGATGTATGCATTTTTAAGTTTGTGATGATTTGACCATATTCATTTGTGTCGCATAAAAACTTTCCATCAGATTGTTTCAAAACGCTATTATTTACATCATTTCCTACAAAAACAAAAATTCCTGGCACATTGAGTTTTTGTTTATTTTTATTTACATCTTCTATGATGAGTCCATTGACGCCCATGGCATCTCCAACTATTTCTATAATTTGAGAATTTAGTATCAACTCAATATTATCTTTTTTTTGAACTCTATCTATAGTTGATGGTGCAGCTCTAAAAGTATCTCTTCGGTGAATAATATATACTTTGGAACAGATATTTGAAAGATAGTAAGCTTCTTCTAACGCTGTATCTCCACCACCAAGAATTGCAACCTCTTTATTTTTGTAAAAAAATCCATCACACGTTGCACATGTGCTTACACCTCTGCCAAAAAATTCATTTTCGCCTTTTATGTTAGCTTTTTTTGGTGTGCTTCCTGTGCAAACGATAACACTTTTTGCAAGTTGTGGCTCTTTTCCCAAAATATTTATTTTGAAATTTTCACCTTCTTTTTCTATATTTACAACTTCATCCATTTGATGTTTTAGTCCAAAATGAAAACATTGTTCTTGCCAACTATCCATAAAATCCATACCACTTTTTGTATGGTCAAAAAAACCAGGATAATTTTCTATTTCACTACTTTGTGTGATTTGACCACCAGGAAGACCTTTTTCAAAAAGTGTTACATTTTCAATTCCGCCTCTTGTCGCATACAATCCAGCCGCTAGCCCAGCCGGCCCACCACCAATAATAGCACAATTAAGCATATTTAATGACCTTTAAAAGTTTTTAAATTTTCTTATAAATTTAAGCGATTGTATCCAAAAAGAGGTAAAAGAAGTATGACAAAATAAGAAAAAAGTCCTATTTTGCCAATATTTTTTATAGTAGTGAGTTTATTTTTTGTGCAAAAACATCTTTTGATGCTGCGCCAATCATTTGATCAACTAATTCGCCATTTTTAAAGAATAAAATTGTTGGTATTGATCTTATACCAAATTTTACAGCGATGTCTTGTTCCTCGTCAGTATTTACTTTGCAAATATTCGCTTTTCCTTCAAATTCTACAGCCAATTCTTCTATAACTGGAGCTATCATACGACAAGGTCCGCACCAAGGAGCCCAAAAATCTACAAGCGAAATACCATTATTTATAGTTGATTCAAAATTGTTATTGTTTAATTCAATATATTTTCCCATTGTTTTTTCCTTTTTTGTTTTTATATATAAAGTATACATATTTTCGTTTAAATTATCATTATTTGACGATGGAACTTTAACTAATCTTTTTTATTTTGTCAATATCTACAAGACTATTTCTCTAAATTTTTCTGACCTAGTATTTGGCAAAGCTTTTGTTAGACTACCCTTTACCGTATAGACAAATGAAATTTTTGGCTCATCAGTATCATTTTTGTTTGCACGATGAAGCAAAAGAGAGTGAAATATAACTACATCACCTTTGCGTAAATTTTTTGAAACTTTATCTTTTATCAAATTTATGTTTGGTTCACAGTCTTCTCTAAAGTAATCTTTTTCATCAAATTGAAATTTGTCATATTTTATCTTATGACTACCAGGTATAAACTCTAAGACACCATTTTCTTGACACTCTTCTCCAAGTGAGAGCCAAATACTAACTAAATTATCATCCGTGTATCTCCAGTATCTTCTATCTTGATGCCATCTTGTTTGAGTGCTAACGTGTGGCATTTTTGTCATTATAGAGTTGTGATGAGCAAGAGTTATAGTTACTTTGTCATCTAGTATTTGCTCTAAAGCAGGTCTTATATTTTTATCTTCCATCCAATTTTTAAAAACAACATCTCTATCATAGACTTGTCTCAACCTTCTCACGGGAGCTTCAAATTCATACGCCATGCTATTATAATCAGACTCATTTGTTCTGTAATCTTTGGATTTATTGTCATAACCAACTTCCGTCTCGATAGGCTCTATTCTGTACTTTAGGTGTACTTTTGCCATTTCCAAGATTGCTTCACATTGAATGTGGGGAGCAAATTGTTCTAAAATTAAAAATCCATTTTCATTAAAATCGTCGAGTTGTTGTTTTGTTAGTTGCATATCCAAGCTTTATTAAAAATTATCATCATTATAATCCTATTTAGTTTAAAGAGATATGCTTTTTAAAAATAAATTTTCAAGAATACTCATAAAGTTATATTTTCGATAAATTCTATTTTTTCTTGTCTGATGATAAGGGCATCTATACAAAAAGCCATATTGAGTTTCCTCTCTTTTAGAAAATAGTATGCAGAGTTGATAATTTTTCTAATTTTGCTTGGAGTTATATTGTATATAGGGTCAAAATCTGCATTTGCACTTTTGACTTCGATAAAGTGTAAAACTTTGTTTTTTGAAGCAATGATGTCTATTTCACCAAGTTTCCTTGCATAATAATTTCTCTCAACTATCGTATAGCCACCAGACGCTAGAAATTTAGTAGCAAGAGTTTCATTATAATTTCCAGTATCTTTGGTTGACATCATTCGGCACTATTCATTTTTTGAGTATATTTTCTCTATGATACTTTAAGTATTCTTCTCGTCCCTTAGTCGGCAAGTGGGGAATTATTTTATTGTCTGAAATATTGAGTTTAGAATAAGTCATATTTGACAAGAATGGAGAAAGAATAGTTCTTTTGTCGTCCGTAAATGAAAGAAAGCCTCTATCAAACAATCTATCAAAAGTAGGCGTAAGCATAAATCCATTTTTTGGATCAGTTTTTTCAAAATCATTTGATGTAATCCAAGGTTTAATATGACTTGCAATTAGTAATCTATCATCCGAAATCAATGTTATAGGGCAAAATGGACATTCCGCTAATAATTTCGCTCTATATTCTCCTTGCCCAACTCTTGCTCTAATTAACTGCTTCTTTTCTTCTAGCGGAGCATTACTATCAATAATTTCCTCTTCTTCTTTCTCAACAACATAAGGATGCTCAACATTTCCAAAGTAGTCAGCAAAAAGTCTAAAGTAATAGTTTAATTTGCCATTTTGGTCAAGTAGTTTTACTACTGAAATGAATGTAATGTTTGGCAAAGATAGTTCACGAATAATTTTGTAAGCTATATCATTAGAGTTTACATAAATCCGAGGACCTGCGATTTGGGTTTGTTCAATAATCTCAAAATCAATTCTGTTTGGTAGAGCATCTATTTTTGTTTTTCGTAAGTTCCAAAGATTTGGCAAAGTTTCTTTGTTTACATAGGGTTGTTCCGGCATTAAATACTCTGCTTTTGTTTCTTCAAGATACTTTTGTAAATCAGTTTTCATAAGAAAACAATGAACTACAAAGCCAGTATTGCCAAAAAAACTTCTTGTCTCGACATTGTTTTGTCCAATATACAGTTTAGCTTCGCCGTTGCCTCCTCCTATCTTATTTTGACGAACCACAAAGCTATCAGCAATTGTTATTTTCTCTTTTGTGCCTATAACCTTAAAATGCTGATTGTCTAAAATGATATCCATGATTATCTCGTTGCGTATTGAGTGATATCCATTTGTTTAAGCATTGCAATAAGAACATCAACCACAATGCTATTTCCTGCCTGTCTATACATTTGCGTATCACTTACAACTTGTTTAAAATCATCTCTAAAACCCATTAGCCTCAAGCACTCTTTAGGCGTTAACTTTCTGATTCGTCCTTTGTTGTGTGTGACATAGTTATCAACTCCTGCTCTATGCATTTTATGCATTGACTGCAAAAGTGGTCTTGCTATTTCAAGGTCTGTTTTTATTGAAGTTTTAAATTCTTTAGTACCAGAGCATAAAACATAATTTCTTACTTTGTCTGATAAATAATATTTTTCTTCAACTGTATTTACATCAAAAATAAACTCATCAAACTCATTTTCCTTACCTTGTATAAAGATAAAGTCTCCATGCCAATTAAATTGTTGGTTGGCTTTTTGACAAAGTGCTATATCTCCATTAATTTGTGTATAACGTTTATTTTTATTTTTTGAACTTGTCACAAACTTTATACCTTTTTCTTTTAGATAATATTTGCTTCCAGTATAATCTTCTAAAAAATCTTGCATTTTATGCTCTAATGAAATTGGCTCAGGAAATGAAAAATGAGATGATTTGTTTTTAAAGCCTACTACGAATATTCTTTCTCTGTGTTGAGGTATCCCAAAGTCTTTCGCATTTAATACTTTATAAAAGTATCTATATCCAAGTTCATCAAATGTAGCCTTTATGGTTTCAAAAGTGTTGCCATTGTCATGATTTACTAAGCCTTTTACATTTTCATAAATAAAAACATTGGGTTGGCTTTCTTTTACAACTCTAGCAAATTCATAAAATAATGTTCCTCGTGTGTCATCAAATCCTCTGCGTTTTCCAACCATTGAAAATGATTGACAAGGACTACCTCCAACAAGTAAATCTATCTTACCTTTATATTTCTCCCCATTTATATTATGTACATCATCATACCATCTAGTTTCATCAATGTTATAGTTTGCAAAATAACTTTGTTTTACAAAATTATCATTATCACAAGCAAATTGAATTTTTGAATTTAGATTAAGTCGCTTTAATGCATATTCAATAGCCCCAATTCCAGAAAACATAGTAGCTAGCTTAATTGTAGCATTTGGATTTGAAAAACTTTTTTCAGTCCATAATTGTGACTCTATGACATTTGTTTTATTTGTAGCGCAATTAATAATATGATGAATGTCACTATCGTATTGATAATTGTTTGTAATAAATTCCATTGTGAGTTGTCTATGTCCTTGTTCTATTTCCACGATAATTATACCTACATTTTTAAAATATAACAATTTATAACATAAATAAAAAACAGATGAGAATAATATGACAAATTGTCATATTATTGAGGCAAAACCTCTACTTTAAGCGATTTGAATTTGGCAGTCATTATAAGCTCATCACATTCATCACCAAAGATATGATTTATTTTTGATTTGGCATGATGAAAGGTACAAAAAAGTGTTTTTTCTCTAATTTTATCTGTATATTTTACACTTAATGGTTCTGTTTGCCCATAAATAGTTTTAAGTATGACCTTATCACTTTTAAAAATTTTTTGTGCATATTCTGGAGCAAGCAATATATCTTCGCTGTAACTCTCTTGAAGTCTTGGACTCTCTTTTGTTTGTGCAGAGTTGTTATAATGAACAAGTGTTCGACCTGTTGTTAGGTAATACCCAAAAAGAGAATCATTATAAAAATCATTATTTAGAATATCTTCAACCATGCCTCTAATTTTGTATTTATGATAATGGAACTCTCCAAGGCCATCTTCAGTTCTAAAGTCGAGCAGATGCAGTATGGGAGTGTCTTCATGATGAATAGGCCACTGCATACCTCTTTTTCTATGTCTTGCCAAGCGATAATACTTTGCTCCACTAAATCTTCTGTGAGCAACTTGTGTTACTTCTTCCCAAACATCCTCACTTGTTTCGTAAACAAAATCACCACCCATTTTATTGTCTATCATTTTTAACACTTCCCAATCATCAGGCAGAGATGAATGCACTAATGGTTGCGAGAGATGAAGTCTTCTCATAGCATTTATATAAACCCCAGTTTTTTCATAAGCACTTTTAACTCCTATAACTAAGTCCGCAAGTTTTCCTATTTGAGTCATAAAAAGTTCTTGAACCATCAAAAACTCTAGATTTTCAAGTGCTTTGTGTATTTTGTTTTGGTTTGGATGAATATGTGCTATATCTTCGCCAACATTTATCATAGCTTTGATATTGCCTTTTATCATTTCGTCTATAAGTTGAGGCGTCATAAGCCCATCAATTTCTGGTTTTTGATAATCAGGGGCAAAGTATGGCAGGCATCCCATATCGCAAGCGCCCTGAACATTGTTTTGTCCACGAAGTGGCATAAGACCAGCCCCACTTTTACCTATATTTCCTGTCATAAGAGCAAGATGAGTTATCGCCATAACTGCGTATGAGCCATCGGTGTGCTCGGTAATTCCGAGCCCCCAAAATATCATAGATTTTTTAACAGCATATTCTCTGGCAATATTTGGGATTTGTTTTGCTAGATATTCATATCCTTTTATGTTTTTAGCAAAATCTGGATTTGCGTATGGATCATTTAAGATTTTTTCCCTGAACTCTTCAAAGCCTTTTGTTCTATTTTTTAAAAAACTTTCATCATAAAGCTCTTCATCTATGATGACATAAGCCATCATATTGAGTATCATTAGATTTGCTTCATATGGGATAATGCAGTTTTGTTTAGCAAATTTGGATAGCTTAGTATCTCTTACATCAATTATGGCTAGATTATTATGTGTTTTAGCCATATCTACTATACGATTTGCAATGATAGGATGTGCTTCTATGGTATTTGAGCCAATGACAATCATAAATTCACATTCGTATATATCATTGTATGGATTGGTTGCTGCTCCTTCTCCTATCGTAGTTCTCATGCCTTTTAAACTTGGGCTGTGGCATACTCTCGCACAATTATCTACATGCGGGGATTGCATTGTAGAACGGCAAAATTTTTGAAGGAGGTATGAGCTTTCACAATTTGTCCTAGCTCCACCAATAGCACAAAAGCTATCTCCACTATATTTTGATTTAATCTCTTTTAACTTCATGGCTGCTATCGTGGTTGCAGTATCTAAATCGCAACTATAATACTTCTCGTCATGCTCTGCAAGAGAATTTTTTATAACTTTAAAAATCTGTTCATTGTTTTCTAAAAATGATTTTCTAACTAGCGGGGTATTTATCCTATTTGGAGAATTTACAAAGCCATATCCGCTTTTACCTTTTATACAAAGTTTACCTTGAGAGACTACACCATCTTTGTGTGCAATTATCTTTTGTATTTCATTGTTTTCTACAATTCCTACTATATCGCACCCAACACCACAATATGTACAGACACTTTCTATCTCTTGTGTATCATTAAATGGCATACAATTTACCTAAAATTCCCAAAAACAAGCGGTGCATTGAGGTCTAATTTTCTCACCTCTGTCATAACTTTTTGAAGATCATCAATCTTGGCCGCACTTACTCTTACTTCATCGCCTTGGATAGATGGAGTAACTTTTAGTTTCATCTCTTTTATCGCTTTAACTATCTTTTTGGCTTCATCACTTTCAAGTGAATCTACGATACGATAAATAAACTTAACATTACCACCGCTCATACCTTCGCTTTTTACTTCTTGAATAGATTTGCCAGATATTTCTCTTTTTATAAGTTTGCTTATAAGTATATCTTTTAGTGCATCTATTTTTTGTTCACTAGAACTACTTAGTGTAACAGTTTTTGCTTTTTCATTTAGTTCTATTTCAGCCACAAGACCCTTAAAGTCAAATCTAGTTGCAAGCTCTTTTTGTGCTTGAACCACAGCATTTTTAAGCTCCATCATGTCAAGTTTTGCACTTATATCAAAGTAGTGATCTTTTGCCATATTTCTCTCTCTGTTTTGGTTTGATATTTAAATTATTATATCTTTTAAAATTTTAAAATACCTAAAGATTTTTATTTTTATTTTTTACTATAGTGCAAAAGTTCTATTATTTGCTACAATATGAAAACTGCATAGTTAGGAAAAAACGATGTTAGAACATGAAATATATACGTTATTGGAATCAAATGGTTTCAAAGTTCCGCAATATAAACTATTTAAACTTAATGAAGTACCAAGCATCGATTTTTATCCAATTGCTCTAAAAATTCATTCATCAAAGATAATACACAAAAGTGAATACGGAGCAGTAAAGACAGCAATTTTTGATGATATAGGGTATAAAAAAGCCCATGATGAGATACTCCAAAATATTAAAAATTACGGCGTAAGTTTAGATAGTAATGACTGTTTTATAGCTACAAGTATGATAAATGGCGAAGAGTTGTTTTGTGGAGTCATTGACGATACTGTTTTTGGAATGAATATAATTTTTGGAAAAGGTGGAATATTTTTAGAGCTTTATAAAGATATTTGCTATATTGATATATTTGCAAATGAAGATGAGATAGAACGAGCCATAAAATTAACTAAAATTTCAAAAATTTTTAGCGGGTTTAGAAATTTCAAATATGACATCAAAATAATTATAGATTTTATAAAAAATGTCCAAGAATTTGTCAAAAAAAATGAAAATATAAAAGAGCTTGATCTTAATCCTATCATTTTAAATAGCGATGGAGTCTTTATTGTTGATGCAAGAATAGAGTTTGATGAGTTAAAGACGTCTAGTGAAAAACCGAGACAGAGAATAAATAGTTTTTTTGACAACAGTAGCATAGCGGTCATCGGAGCAAGTAGCAATCCAAATAAAGTAGGATATGCTATAGCTCAAAATGTATTATCTTTTAAAGGTGAAGTGTTTTTTGTAAACAAAAAAGGTGGTGAGCTTTTTGGTAAAAAATGCCATAAGGATATAGTAGAGATTGCTTCAAATATTGATATGGCAATCATTTCCATACCGCCAGCTATGGTTTTAGATGAAATTAAAAAGCTTGTAAAGAAAGATATAAAAAATATCATTGTTATAAGTGCAGGATTTAAAGAGATAGGCAATTTAGTTGGAGAACAACAGATTAAAGACCTAGCAGATCTTTATAATATAAATATTATAGGACCTAATTGCTTGGGATATTATGAAAGCACTAAAAATTTAAACGCAACATTTGCAACAAAAAATGTTATATCTGGAGATATTGCACTTTTGGCACAAAGTGGTGCAGTTTTGAGTGCATTGATGGACAAAGCATATGATTTTAATATCGGTTTTTCACATATTGTTTCATTTGGAAATATGATAGATTTGAACTTTGCACAAACCATCGAAGCTCTCCAAGATGAGCCTACATGTAAGTATATTGCTATTTATGCAGAAGGCATTAAAGACGGAAAAGCTTTTTTGCAAAGTGTTAGGAATTCAAAAAAACCGATTTTTGTTTGTAAGACAGGTAAAAGTGAGCTTGCAAAAAAAGCAGCTTTTTCACATACGGGGAATCTAAGCGGAAATTATGCAACATTTGAAGGACTTTTAAAAAGTGTAGGTGCAAACATGGTTGACAACATAGAGGCATTGATATTAGCTCCAAAAAAACGCTCAAATAATATTTTGATCATAACAAACGCAGGAGGACCTGCGACTGTTTTGACTGATTATATTGTAGCAAGAAATGGTAGATTATATAATTTGAGTGAAAATGATATAAGGCTCCTCAATGGGGTATTGCCTTCAAATTGGTCAAAAAATAATCCAATAGATATTATTGGAGATGCAAGAAGTGATAGATTTGAAAGTGTGCTGGAAGTAATAAAAGAATTTGAGGTTGACTTGGTGTTTGTGATAGTTACACCACAGTTTATGACAGACGCTTTGTCTATAGCCAAAGCAATATACAAAGCATCAAAAACAAAATCTATTATCCCTATAATGCTTGGTGGAGATAGCTTAGGTGATGCGAAAGTGTTTTTTAAAAACGAAAAGATGGTTTACTTTGATAGTTTACAAGAAGCTACTTCATTTTTATGATGAATTATTTATATTTATACCATAAATATTCACCCCATTTACGTAACTCTATTAAACCAAAAACCCATAAAGCAAATAGACCTATTATTGCAAGTGACTCTGCATTTAGGGGGAGTGTATGGAACACGTCTGATAGTCCATATATAGCAAAGAGTTGCAAGATTAATCCAATACCTATGCCGTAAAATATATATGGATTAATCTGAAATGATTTTTTGATATTTTTTAAAAAAGGTTCGTTTTCTTTTAATGACTGTAAGCCGTTAATCCACGTAGAAATAACAAAAACCGTAAAAAGTATGGAGATAGCACTTTCTTTACCATAATGTTCAAGTATCCATATGTATAAAAATAGTGCACTAAAGCTAATAACTAATGCGGCATATAGTACGCGAAAAATTTGCACTTTGTCTAAAAACTGTTCATGTAGTTTAGTTGGCGGTCTGCTCATGACATCTTCTTCATTCTTTAGGAATGGAAATGTTTTGTCTAATGCACTGTCTGAAACTAGATTGATCCATAATATCTGTAGTGGATAAAGTGGTAGAGGAAGTGCCATCAATATTGCACCAGTGATGAGAATCACTTCATCTAAACTTGTAGAAACAAGAAAATAAACTGCTTTACGTATGTTTCCTGCGATTGCACGACCTTGCTTGATAGCATCTACTATAACAGAGAGATTGTTGTCAGCAAGTACCATTTTAGCAGTTGATTTGGCAGCTTCGCTTCCGTTTCCCATACTTATACCTAGGTTTGCAATTTTTAATGCTGGAACATCATTAACTCCATCTCCAGTAACTGCTACAATTTCTCCTTGTTTTTGCAAGCTTTTAACTATGCGATATTTATGTTCTGGAAGTACTCTTGCCCACACGGTTACTTTAGGTAAAAATGCTTCTAGTTTCTCATCATCCATTTGATCTAGTTCTTTCCCTGAAATAACAAGATCACCATCTTTGTAGATACCTACCATTGTAGCAACTGCTTTAGCTGTTAATGGGTCATCTCCCGTTATCATCATAACTTTTACACCAGCTTTTTGAGCCGTTTGTACAGCTTTTAAAACCTCAATTTTAGGCGGATCTATAAAACCCACAAGTCCTACTATGTCTATTTTCCATTGATCTATTGCATCTGAAGTATATTTTCCAGTACCTAAGGCTATTACCCTCAAGCCCTCAGAAGCCATTTTATCATGCTCTTTTTTGAGAGTATTAAAATCTTGTGTGTTTAGTGCAAACTCTTTAAGCGATTCAAATGCACCTTTTACAAAAATTCTATGATCTTCTTGAACTATATTAGAACTTCCCATTAATCTGTATTTGGTATCAAAAGGATAAAGATTAACTCTAGGATATTTTTCTCTGATATTTTTATACTCTTTTCCCACCCAAAGTGCCAAGGCGGTATCCATTGGATCACCATTTCCTTCTATAGATTCATTGGCAAGTGCTGAGACAGCTTGAGTGAAAGTATCATGCAAAGAGAAAACCTCTTGCACTTTGAGTTTACCCTCAGTAATAGTGCCAGTCTTGTCTGAAGCTATGACTGTTGCACTACCTAATGTTTCAACGGATGGTAAATGACGAATGTAAACTTTTTTGACACTAAGTGTCATCGCGCCTATGGTTAAGACAAGAGTTACAACTATTGGCAGACCTTCGGGTACTGCAGAAACAAGCTCGGCAATAACTAAATAAATGACTTCTAAAAGTTCTCTACCTTGTCGTAATGCAAGAAAAGCTGTCAAGGCGATTATCATAAGCAGGATACTCATATGTTTTTGGCTAAAAATCTCGAGAGCTTTGCTTAATGGTGTATCTATAGAATCTTCCTCGGCTCTGCTGGCAATAGACGCAAGATATGTTTTTTGAGCTGTAAATACAACAACTCCTTCAGCTTTACCCTTGGTCACTGTAGTACCAGAAAGCGCCATATTGTGCAGTTCATATGGTAGCATTTCTTTTGATAGTATGAGTTGTGCATCTTTTTCCACAGGCATAGATTCGCCTGTAAGTATAGATTCATCAATAACTAATCCATTGGTTTTAAATAAGCGTATATCTGCAGGTATGATATCTCCTTCACCTAGAATGATGATATCTCCTGGTACAAGTTCTGTTGATGGGATAGTTAAGATTTTATTTTCACGTCTGATTTGTGTTTTGTTTTGAGTAAGTTTTTTTAGTGCCTTGATGGATACTATGGCTTTTGTCTCTTGCCAAAAGCCTATGGAAGCATTTACAAAGATAATGATCAGTATCAATAATCCTTCATGCATATTTCCTAAAAAAATAGAAAGTAGTCCAGCAGCTACCAAAACATAAACGAGTGGACTCTTAAATTGCTTGATAAAGAGCAAGAAATAATGATGTTTTTCCTCTTCAATTTCATTTTTTCCATACAACAAAAGATTTGCCTTTGCCTTGTTGTAATGAAGCCCTTTTGCTGAAGTTTCCAACATATTAAATATAGACTCAACAGTTTCACTTTGCGGGTATTCAGGAATGTTCATTGATTGTTTCCTATGCTGATTAATTCCTATTATTATTTATAATTTTACCATAACAAAAGAGTGATTTTGTGCAATAAAATATTTAGTTTTGTAATGACTAATTGTTTAAGATTTATTTGGTATAATATTGTCTCATTTTCTATTAAGATTTTGAAAACCTCACATGTAGTTATTCCTTGTAATGGTTGCACAAATTGTTGTGTTAAGGACTGCAGAGGCAAAAACCAGATAAGCGAGAAATCGTAAAATATTTAATTGACCAAGGAGAAAAAATGGTAACAATGAAAGATTTGCTAGAGTGTGGTGTACACTTCGGGCATCAAACAAGAAGATGGAATCCAAAAATGAAAAAATTTATTTTTGGCGAAAGAAAAAATATATATATTATAGATTTACAAAAAACTTTGAGATATTTCAAATATACTTACAATATCGTTAGAGATGCTGCAGCTGAAGGCAAAACAATGCTTTTTGTTGGAACAAAAAAACAAGCAAGAGTTGCGATTGAAGAAGCTGCAAAATCATGCGGTATGCCATATGTTTCAAACAGATGGTTGGGCGGTATGCTTACAAACTATCCAACAATAAAAAAATCAATCAGAAAACTTGAAATAATCGAACAAATGGAAGAGAATGGTCAAATCAAACTTTTGACTAAAAAAGAAGCTTTGATGCTAAGTAGAACAAAAGATAAACTAAATAATTATCTAGCTGGTTTTAGAAATATGCAAAAACTTCCAGATATGATGTTTGTTGTTGATACTGTAAAAGAGCATATAGCAGTTGCAGAAGCTAGAAGACTTGGAATGAAAATAGTAGCTCCGCTTGATACAAACTGTGACCCTGATTTGGTTGATTATCCAATCCCTGGGAATGATGATGCTATAAGATCAATTGAGCTTTTCTGTAAAGAGATGGCTGAAGCTATGAACGAAGGCAAAAATATACTTGCTGAAAATAATGGCGAAGTTGTAGAAGAAGCTCCAGTTAGTGCCGATGAAGTTGAAGAAGTTGTTGCTGAAGTTAAAGAAGAAGCAATCAGCGAAGAGGAGTAATTGATGGCAAATTTTGGACCAGCAGACATTAAAAAACTAAGAGAAATGACTGATGCTGGAATGTTGGACTGTAAAAAAGCTCTGACTGAGGCAGATGGTGTTATGGATAAAGCAGTGGAGTGGTTAAGAGATCAAGGTCTTGGAGCTGCTGCTAAAAAAGCAAGTAAAGTTGCTGCAGAAGGTTTAGTTGGCATGAAAGTTGAAGGCAAAAAAGCTGTCATTGTTGAAGTTAATTCACAAACAGATTTTGTTGCTAAAAATGAAAAATTTACAACTTTTGTAAATGACACTATCAATCATGCTTTTGAAAATGACTTATCTAATGCAGATGCTATTAACAACTCATCGATCAATTCACAGTCATTTGGAGAATATCTTTCAATGCAAATTGCTACAATTGGCGAAAATATGGTTGTAAGAAGATCTGGCATGCTTGTGGGCGATGAAAATACAGCCATCAATGGATATATACACGCAAACGGCCAAGTAGGTGTTATTATTGCCGCTAAATGCGACAGTGCAAAAACAGCTGATGCTATGACAGCACCTCTTAAAGATGTAGCAATGCATGCAGCAGCAATGAAACCTACAACGCTTAGCTATAAAGATTTTGATGCTTCTTATGTTGCTGATGAGACACAAGGTCGTATTATCAAAATAGAAAAAGAAAATGAAGAGAGAGCAAGATTAGGTAAGCCTTTACTAAATATTCCTCAATACATTTCAATGGCTCAATTGACTGACGATGTTTTGGCTGCGGCTGAAGCTGATATCAAAGAGAAATTAAAAGCAGAAGGTAAACCAGAGCAAATCTGGGACAAAATTGTTCCAGGTCAAATTGCTAGATTCATTTCTGACAATACGACACTCGATCAAGAACAATGTTTGTTAGATCAAAAATTTGTTATGGATGACAGTATAACTGTTGCTCAGTATATAGAAAATAAAGCTAAAGCAGCAGGTGGTAGCGCAGAGATAATTTCATTTATTCGTTTAGAAGTAGGTGAAGGTATCGAAGTAGCTCAAGAAGATTTTGCTGCAGAAGTTGCTAAACAAATGGCATAACTCTTTTATACAATCCTAATTTGGATTGTATAAATTCCTCCTAATATTTCACCTATATCTTTATAACTAATTTGTTATTTTACAGATGCTTGTATAGTTGGCTTTGGATTTAAAAATTCTTTCATAGCAATCTTTTTATTATCTTTAATCTTTTTCCCATCATGATAAAGCATTACTATCTCAAAACTATCACTCCCAACAACATATGATGCTATATCGTCTGGATTTACTACAAATCTATCCAGTGTTCTAGAGGTTGGCCAAGGAACTTCTCCATAAGCTAAATATACAAGTTTTGAGCAATATACTTTATCGCAACTATTGGCATCAAAATTAAAATCATAATCTTTACCAAGTTGACGAAAAGCATTGATTATGATATTTTTTCTTTTATTTATTGCTATATCCGTATCTCTTATGACTGCCAAATCATCAATATTCAAAAAGTGCTCCATACTATTTATAACAACACCTTCTCTTAATGCTTCTATAATATGCTTACTATTTTTTATTTTATCATGGTAAGGTACTATAGCTTCATGTTCCCATAACCCAAGTTCTTTAAGTTCTTGTTCGTCTCCTATCCACAAAGCAGCATGTCCCCAATGTCCAGGTATAAAACTATCAGTTAATCTAAAAGGAGTTTTTTCTAGTAAAATATCTCCAGCCTTTAGATTTGATTTTGTGCTAGTTAAAATCTCTTGACTATCATATAGCTTACCTTTTCTAGTTGCCACCATACCCACAGTATTCCCAAAAAGTAAGCTGACTAAATTTGTGGTTTCATTTTTTACAGATTTTCCAGTATCTATAAAATCAAATGTTGTTTGTTCGATTTTTGTATTTATTATGTTAGATGTATCATTTTCTTTTATTATCGCATAAGAAGGGCTATTTTTTATAAGGGTAGAAATATATTTATAGTTTTCAAAATCAATTTCATCATTTTGTCTATTTTTTTCATACCAATCAATAGCACTTTTTGTTCTATATCTATTTTGGCTAGAAGCAAAAGATGAAGCCATTTTACTTAGTTCCCTATATCCTATACCATAACCACTATCTGGATTATTCAAATGAAATCTAAGTAAATTATCATTTTGGTATTGTGATATTGCTAACATCCAATTATCATACATCAAAAGCGTAGATGCTAGCGAAATAGAAACTTTTGCCATTTGAATATCTTTTGATTCTTTATCATTCGATATACTCTTTGTCTCTTTTTCATATTTGGTTGCTAGGTCATATAGTTTTTCTCTTTGTTTTAAAAATGAACTAGTTGTGTTGCTTAGATCTTCTAGGTCTTTACCACTTAGGGGCTGTTTTGTAGATGATTTTGCATGAAGTTTATTATATAGCTCTACCATTTTATCTCTTATGGTCAAAGATTCTTCAAAAACTCTTATAGAATTAAAAATCTCTTGTTGAATTTGTTTTTTAGTATCAATTTTATTTTCTGCCAATAAAAAAGTTGATAAAAACAAAAGAATAGTAAATAATTTTTTCATAAAATACCCTTGGACGGATTGTTTAAATTTGTCAAATTTTTTTATATTATTAAAAATTAGTATATCGAAAAACTTTAAAAAAACCAAAAATTAAGATAAAATATATAATCTTTTATTAGGATTAAGTATGGATTCATCTCTTTTCAAAATTAAATCTTTTATCCCTTATATGTTTATAGTCTTTATTAATGTTGTAGTTGATATAGCACATAAAATTACTATTCAAAATACCGTAATTAAAACATATGATGGAGATGCGCTTATGATTTTGAGTGCCATTATAAATGCACTTATGTTGGTTCCTTTTGTAATGCTTTTTTCTCCATCTGGATTTATCAGTGACAAATACTCAAAAACTCTTGTTATCAGATATGCATCATTTGCAGCAATCATCATAACATCTCTTATAACCATAAGTTATATTTTCGAATTTTGGTATTTGGCTTTTGGGCTAACTATAGTATTGGCTACTCAAGCAGCAATCTATTCACCAGCAAAATATGGGATAATTAAAGAGATGGTAGGTGAGGAAAACTTAGGAGAAGCAAATGGTTTTGTTCAGGCAATTACAATTACAGCGATACTTTTAAGTGGACTTTTATTTTCTGTATTGTTTGAAATATTTTATAGTGACGCTTTAACTCCAAATAGCATTATAGGAAATATGGTACCAATAGGTATCATTATGGTTATTCTCAGCTCTGTAGAGTTTGCACTTTCATTTAAATTGATTGTAAATAAAAAAGTTGAAAATAAAATACATTTTTCTATTTCAAAATATACAAATTTTGTATATTTAAAGCAAAATATCAAAACGATAGTTGAAAACAGAAGTATCCTCAGATCAATTATTGGATTGAGTTTTTTCTGGGGAGTTGGACAACTTTTAATATCCGTAATTCCTGCTCACTACAAAGAGATAACAAATAGTTCAAATACTGTAATGATACAAACCATAATGGCACTTAGTGCAGTTGGTGTTATGATGGGTTCATTTATGGCTGGTAGAGTATCAAAAAAACGAATAGAGTTAGGTATAGTTCCTCTTGGTGCTATGGGCATATTCGGCTCACTTTTAATTTTTGGATTTGCAAATTCAGCCTTTTGGCTTGGGGTAGCAAGCTTTTGTTTTGGTTTTTTTGGAGGACTCTTTATCGTTCCACTAAATGCCCTTATACAATTCCTTTCTCCACAAAAATCATTAGGAACCGTACTGGCTGGAAATAATTTTATTCAAAATATTTCAATGATTGGTTTTTTGATTTTATCTATCTTTGTAGTATGGCTTGGGATGTCAAGTCAAGTAATCTTTTTTATGGTTGCGACCATGGCATTTTTTGTAAGTTTGTTTGTTATCAAGCAAATCCCGCATCTGTTTGCTAGAATTATGCTTTTGCCTATCTTGAAAACAAGATACAAATTTGCTCTTCATGGGTTAGAAAATCTACCATCTCGTGGCGGAGTTTTGATGTTAGGTAACCATATAAGCTGGATAGATTGGCTGATACTCCAATCAGCAACACCAAGACCTATAAAATTTGTTATGGAAAAAACATTTTATCAAAAATGGTATATAAAATCATTTCTGGATTTTTTCCAAGTTATACCAATCTCTTCTGGAGGTAGTAAAAAAGCCCTTGAGGTTATAAAAGAAAGACTTGACAATGGAGAAGTAGTCGCACTTTTTCCAGAAGGAAGAATCAGCTTTAACGGTCAAATGAATGAATTTAAAAAAGGATTCGAACTTGCTATTGGCGGAACAAAACATAAAATAGTTCCATTTTATATACATGGTCTTTGGGGATCAACATTTTCTAAAGCAAATAATTATTTCAAGTCTATGGCTAGAAAAGGCGACAAAAGGGATGTTCGTGTTGCATTTGGAGAGCCTTTAGAGTCTGATGCAAATATTTTTATGGTAAAACAAGCAGTTGTTGCACTTTCAAGAGAAGTTTGGCAAGAGTCAATGATGCAAGAAGAATCACTCATGGATTCTTGGCTAAGATGGGCAAAAGCAAGACCGTTTAAAAGATCAATTGTAGATTCTTTGGGCAGTGATTTGAATAATTTAAAAGTGATGGTAGGCGTATTTTTATTTTCAAAAATTTTTAGAAAATACAATGAAAAAAATGTCGGAGTTCTTTTGCCATCTTCTGCTATAGGTTCTATTGTAAATCTTGCACTTTTTATAATAGGCAAAAGACCTGTTAATTTAAACTATACATTAAGTCCAAGCATTATGCTTATGGCACTCAATCAAGGCGAGATTAATCATATCATAACATCTGAAAAATTTTTGGAAAAACTTGAAGGAAAAGGATTTGATTTTAGAGATGTCATGGGAGAGAGAATCGTGACATTGGAGCAAGTGAGCGGTTCGATAAAAAAATCACAAAAAACAAAAATTCTTTTAGAAGCTTTATTGGCTCCAAAGTGGTGGTTAAAATTTCGTTATTTTGATTATATATCTATGGAGGATACAGCTACAATTCTCTTTAGTAGTGGAAGTGAAGGACATCCAAAAGGTGTGGAGCTTACCCATAGAAATCTCATTGCAAATATAAAACAAGTAGCTGCACTTTTTCAGTACGGGGAAAATGATGTGATGTTAAATTCATTACCTATTTTTCACTCTTTTGGATTAACCGTAACAACACTTTTACCTCTTTGTGAAGGTGTTCCCATGGCAAGTGTTGCCGATCCTACAGATAGTGTTGCGATTGGGAAAATGGTCGCTAGGTATAGTGCCACTATTCTTTTTGCTACCCCAACATTTCTAAGATTATACACTTTAAATAAAAAATTAGATCCTTTGATGTTTGCATCGCTTAGAATGGTAGTAGCAGGTGCTGAAAAATTGAAACCAGAAATTCGTAAAGCATTTAAAGAGAAATTTGGAATAGGGCTACTAGAGGGATACGGTGCCACAGAGACATCACCAGTAGTATCATGCAATATGCCAAATGCACTAGATTTAGATACTATGCAAGTAATTGTCTGCAATAAAGAAGGAACTATAGGGCAACCAATTCCTGGAACATTGATAAAAATAGTAGATCCAAACACATTGGAGTGTTTAGGGTTGAATGAAGATGGTCTTATATTGGTTGGTGGCGCTCAAGTTATGAAAGGATATTTCAATGATCCAGAAAAAACAAAAGAGGCGATTGTAGAAATTGATGGAGTGAGGTATTATAAAACAGGAGACAAAGGTCATATAGATGAAGATGGATTTTTGAGTATTGTTGATAGATATAGTAGGTTTGCAAAAATTGGTGGTGAAATGATAAGCCTTGGACAAGTTGAAATGCTTATAGACAGAATTTTTGGAGATGAGCTAACATCAGTTGTCGTTGCCATAGAGGATGATAAAAAAGGTGAGCAAATAGTGCTTTTACACAATAGTGAGCTCTCTCCTCAAGAGATTCAAAAAAGAATCAAAGAGAGTCCTTTGATACCACTTATGCAACCATCGTTTCATTTTTATGTAGATGATTTTCCAAAACTTGCTAGCGGTAAAACAGACTTTAAAAAAGCAAAAGAAATTACACTAGAAAAAATGTTGTCAGCAAAAGGAGAATAAATTTTGCAAACTATTGATATGCATGTACATTTGTTAAGTTCAAAAGTTAGATTTGATAGGCTGTATGACAAAATGGCTATAAAACTTTTTGGAAAAAAACTTGGGCTAGAATATGAGAAAGCAAAGCTAGATCCATATCAAGCATATACAGATGCATTGATAGGTAGCATAAGAGATTCTAGACATATTTTAAAAGTTGCTCTTTTTGGAGTTGATTCGAAGATAAGTCATCATGGAGATGAGTTGCATAGAGATGCGACTGTTTGTGCAACCAATGAAGATGTATATCAACTATACAAAAATAATGAAGATGTTATAGTCCCATTTTTCTCTATAAATCCAGCTCGTTTAGATGCACTTGATTTGATAGACCAATATAGTGAACTTGGCTTTAGAGGAGCTAAATTTTTGCAAAATTATTGGGGTGTAGATACAAGAGATAAAAAATATTCTAAATATTTCCAAAAACTAAGCGATAAAAAAATTCCTTTAATTGTGCATATCGGGAGCGAAAGCAGTGTTCATTCTGTAAAATCATGTGAATGTATAAGTATGCTTGATGCTCCTTTGTATCATGGAGTTTTAACAATAGCAGCACATATGGGGCTAAGTTACAGTTGGCATAAACCAATCAAAGCTATTTCTAAAAATCCAAAACATTTTCCCCAAGAATATTTTAAACTTTTAGATATGCTAAAACATCACCCCAATCTATACGCAGATATATCAGCACTGTTAACACCAGTCAGGGCAAAAGTTCTTCCACATTTATCAAACCAAGATCAGGTATCAGATAAGTTGCTTTTTGCCACAGACTATCCAGTACCATTTAGTGCTATTTTCACCTCTTATGATTTACCATTTAGTAAAAGATTTGAGATTGAAAAAGAAGAGAACCCTTTTGATAGATATGCCAAAGCTATATTGGAATATTTTCCTAAAAATCATTCTTTATATGATAACCATAAGAAATTAATAGTTGTCTAATCATTTTCCTTACAACTATTTTCTTTGATTATTTTATAAAAGAAAGCCAACCCTACAAACATAAATGTAGTTCCGATTAGCAACCAAAATGCAGAAAGCATTTTTTCATAATTTCCTAGAACTATTTTAAATACTACCATAAGCGTTTCTATGGAAAGAGCAATGATGATAGATGTTAAAAATTTACCCAATATTTTATATTGTCTATCCTCCTCTTTCGCAAATGAAGTAAACAAAACCTCATGTTCAAAGATTTGACTTGATAAGTCATATATGGCAATTCCCAGGGTAACTGATATGATTGATTGAAATATATTATGAAGTAAGTTATTTTCACTTTTGAAAAATACAACTTCTCCTAAAATATATGCACCATATAAAATAAGCGTGATTGAAACCAATGCCAATATAAGTGCTGCAACAAAATAAACAGTTCTTTTTATTTTATCATATATGCTGTTGTATTCCATAAGTCTAAGTTCTTCAAGTAGTCCGATTAGATTTAAATCAAATACATAATAGACATCATTTATTTTATGAACAACAGATAAACTTGCTTTTCCTGTTCTGTAGTGAATGTATGGATTTGATATATAAAAATTTTCATTATTAAAAACAACTTTAGAAAAATAATGTTCTTTTATGCTTCCTATATTTCCATCTTCACTTCTTTTTTTGCAAATGATAGGAGATATTTGCTTGTATTGATTATCAACTGCATATAAAAGCTGGATATTGGGATGATTTTTTAAAATTTCATGGGCATTTTCTATATAGTTTTTTGGTAAATTTTTTATCATTGTGATGATAAATTCATCTACTGTAGCTTTGTGTTTTTTATATATATTTATGACTTCTTTCATTGCAAATCCTTTTGAAGATTTGATCTATTATAACATTATTTATAAAATAGTCAAGTATTTATTAGATAGATGATGTTTACTAAAAAGCAAGTGCTTTTTAGTAATTTTTATTAGCAAGAATATGTAGTTTGAACTTCAAATGGAGTTGGTCTTGCCTCGTCTGGCCAGATTTGTCTCTCAAATTGATAATGTTGGAAAGTATCTATAAATTCTTGAGTCATTACAGGTTTCAAGAAATCATTATCAGCAATCAAACCTTCAACAGCTTCTCTTAGCGTATGAGGCATTTGAGGTATTTTTCTCTCTCTGATTTCATCTAGACTTAGTTCAAATAAATCTTCATCCATTGGACCAACTGGAACATATTTGTTTTTTATACCATCTATCCCAGCTAGTAAAAGTGCTGTAAAACAAAGGTATGGACAAGATGTGCTATCTGGGAATCTTGTTTCAATTCTTGTAGCTCCTTCTCCAGCACCATAAGGAATACGACAACTTGCAGATCTGTTTTGGCTTGAATATGTCAAGATGCTTGGCGCTTCAAATCCAGGGATAAGTCTTTTGTATGAGTTTGTACTTGCATTAGTAAATGCAGCAACAGCATGAGCATGTTTAAATATACCACCAAGATAATGTAAAGCAGTTTCGCTTAGGTTGCCATAACCACCTTCTTTGTAGAATGTGTTTTTGCCATTTTTCCAAATTGATTGGTGAACATGTTGACCATTTCCGTTATCACCATAAAGTGGTTTTGGCATGAATGTAGCACTTTTACCATTCATATGGGCTACCATTTTTACAACATATTTTAGTTTTTGAACATTATCTGCTGCTTCAACTAATGTACCATATTTAACACCAATTTCATGTTGACCTTGTGCAACTTCATGGTGACCAAGAACTACTTCTAGACCAACATCTTCAAGTACATGCATCATTTCAGCTCTCAAGTCAACACCACTATCGATTGGCATTACTGGGAAATAACCACCTTTTGTTCTAGCTCTATGACCCATATTGCCCATTTCGCCATAATCTCTATCATCATTCCACTCTCCATCAACCGTGTCAAGTCTATAAGACGCTTCGTTAACAGCTAATTTGATTTTTACATCTTCAAATACAAAAAATTCATTTTCAGGTCCAAAGTATGCAGCATCACCTACATCAGCACCAGCCATATAGTCAAGAGCTTTTTTAGCTATGCTTCTTGGACATTTTTCGTACATTTGACCTTTATATATATCGTAAACATCACAAATTATGATTATTGTACTGTCTGCAGTGAATGGATCTAAGAAAGCAGTTGGTACATCAGGTTTTAAAACCATATCAGATCTATTGATTGGTTGCCATGCTTCAATCGACGAACCATCAAATGGAAGACCATTTTCAAGCATACCTTTATTAACCGCACTTAGTCTATATGTAACATGGTGCCACATACCTTTAATATCTGTAAAACGAAAATCAACAAACTCAACTTCGTTTTTTTCACAGAAATCATAAAACTCATCAATGTTCTTGACAAACTTACCCATAGAAATACTCCTTAAAAATTTTATGCTTATATTATACCTATAAGTTGGCATAAAATGGCTTGATTTATTGATTAAAAATTAATCAATTTTTTATCTCTTTGATTAAAAATCATAACTTTTGAAAACCCTATATTTTTCACAAGCTCCATAATTTCATCATATTTAAAACCAATATGATCTATTTCATGTGCATCTGAAGCAAATGTGATTGGAATATCTAATTCATAAATAACTTCTAAAAAGCTTTTTGATGGGTATGGTTCGCCTATAGGTTTTCTAAAACCTGCTGCGTTTATTTCAATTGTCATGTTTGATTGTTTGATAGCTTTTAGAGCATTGCTTGATATGATTCTTATATCTTTTTTGGGTAAAAATTTAAAAATTTTAATCAAATCTAAATGTCCTACAATATCAAAAAGTCCAGTTTTTGCCATCTCTTCAATAGCATCAAAATAACTTTGCCAAATTTCATCAATATCTCTTGTTTTGTATCCACCTATAAACTCTGGATTGTCAAATCCCCACTCATTGATAAAATGTACCGAGCCTATCATATAGTCAACTTTTCTTGACAATACTCTCTCATCCATATGGTGTGGCAGGTAATCGACTTCATAGCCTAGAAGGATTTCAATATCGTTTTTATATCTTTCTTTAGCCTCTAAAACCAAATCCTCATATTTTTGCATATCTTCAAGTTTAAGTCGATATCCTTCGTCAAAATCCATAGGAGCATGCTCACTAAAACCATATATATCAATCCCAAGTTCAATGGCTCTTTGTATATACTCGTCTATCGTGCCATTTGCGTGATTGCAAAAAGTTGTATGATTATGTAAGTCTATTCTCATGGGATTATTGTAGCATAAATAAGTTATTGATTTTCAGTTATTGTTTTATAACAAATATTATTTTCTTGTCTTTTACGAGTAATTGGATACAATATCTAAAAAAATAAAAAGAAATATTGTGATGAATAAAAAAGTAGAACTTCTCTCTCCTGCAGGTAATTTGGAAAAACTTCAAATAGCACTAAATTATGGAGCGGATGCTGTTTATGGTGGTGTTAGTAGTTTTTCCCTTCGTATCCGATCGGGTAAAGAGTTTGATATGGATAGCTTTAAAGCAGGTATTGATTATGCTCACGAGAGAGGCAAGAAAGTTTATGTGACAATCAATAGTTTTCCTTTTAACTCGCAAATCAAACTCTATGAAAAACATATAACTCAAATGAGCGAACTAAACCCAGATGCATTTATAGTTGCAAGCCCGGGGATTGTGAAAATGGCGAATAAGATAGCCCCAAATATACCCATACATTTATCCACACAGGCAAATGTGATGAATGCTCTAGATGCACAAGTTTACTATGATATGGGCGTAAAGAGAATCATCGCTGCACGCGAGATAAGTTTAAAAGACTGTGAAGCGATAAAAAAATCTATTCCAGAGTTAGAAATAGAAGTTTTTGTACATGGTTCCATGTGTTTTGCATATAGTGGTAGATGTCTTATCTCGGCTCTTCAAATGGGCAGAGTTCCAAATCGTGGAAGTTGTGCAAATGATTGCAGATTTCCTTATGAAGTATTTGCACATAATCCTGAAACAAATACTACTTTTAGACTTGATGAGGAAGAGGGCATTGGGACTTATATAATGAATGCAAAAGATATGAATCTTGCTTCTCATGTAGATGAGATATTAAAAAGCGGAGTAATAGATAGCTTGAAAATTGAGGGTAGAACAAAATCTCCATATTATGTAGGTGTGGTTACAAAAGCTTATCGTCATGCAATTGATGATTATTATGCAGGAAAATTTGATACCAAGATTTATCAAAATGAACTAAATACTACCCAAAATAGAGGTTTTACAGATGCATATCTCATCTCCCGTCCTTTTGAAAAACACGATACCCAGTCGCATGATTTTACTATCCAATACGGCACTCATCAAGTAGCTGCACTTGTAAGTAATGATGGACTTAGCTGGAAATGCAAAGATAAGACTTGTATTGGCGATGAAGTGGAGATAGTCTTGCCACAAGGAGAAAGCTTAGAAGATGTGGAAAATGAGTATGTAAAAATAGAAAAAAGAGATGAGCGATATTTTATGACTATAAAAAAAATTATCTCAAAAGAGGGGCGAGAATTTGAGTGTATTCATAGTGGAGATGAGAGAGATATAGTGCTTGGATTTTCATTGCCACCATATACTATTCTTCGCCGTGGCATAGATGAAGCACTAATCAAAAAAGGACTAGAGAGTGAGATTGGCTGTCCTACTTAACTATTTTTTGCTATAATATTACAAGTTTTTTGAAGGATGTTTAAATGAAATTTGTATCTATAATTATCGGAAGTAAAAGCGATTATGAAGTTATGCAGGAGTGCGGTGCAACATTGGAAAAGTTTGGCGTGCCTTATGAGCTTATAGTTTCTTCTGCACATAGAAGTCCAGAGAGAACAAAAGACTACATTAAAAGCGCAGAAGCAAAAGGTGCTCAAGTTTTCATAGCAGCTGCAGGTATGGCAGCACATCTTGCAGGCGCAATAGCCGCAGGTACTACAAAGCCAGTTATCGGTGTTCCTATGGCAAGCGGAGAACTTAGAGGTCAAGACGCACTTTTAAGTACTGTAATGATGCCAGCTGGTATGCCAGTAGGTACAGTTGCTATAGGTAAAGCAGGATCGACAAATGCAGCATACCTTGCAATTCAAATAATGGCACTTCAAGATGATGAGCTTAAAATCAAACTTCAAGAAGATCGTATAGCAAAAGCAAAAAAAGTAGAGCTTGATTCAAGTGAGATTGAAGTTATACTCTAATCATGCAGGAGAATAAAAAAGTGCAAAAGTCAATTGTTATTTTTACATCTCCATCTTGCGTTTGGTGCACAAAAGCCAAAAATTATTTTATAAAACAAGGTTTGAAGTACAAGAGTATAGATGTGACAAAAGATAAATTTGCAGCCAATGATTGTTTGAAGCACGGTTGTAAAGGGGTGCCAGTAATCCTCATAAGCGGAACTTACTGGATATGTGGATTTGATCAGAAAAAAATAGAAAATGCGTTAGGGAAATAGATGGATAAAAATTCGATTACATTTAGCGAGTTATTGCTAAAACTTCAACAATTTTGGGGTGAGCAAGGTTGTACCATAGTTCAGCCATACGATTTACCAGCAGGTGCTGGAACTTTTCATCCAGCAACATTGCTACGAAGCTTAGATAGTACACCATGGAGTACAGCTTATGTGGCTCCTTCACGTCGTCCAACAGATGGCAGATATGGTGAAAATCCAAATCGTCTTGGAGCTTACTATCAATTTCAAGTGCTTATAAAACCATCGCCTGAAAATATACAAGATTTATATCTTAAAAGTTTGGAATATTTAGGACTCAATTTAGCAGAACATGACATTAGATTTGTTGAGGATAACTGGGAGTCGCCAACTCTTGGAGCTTGGGGGCTTGGTTGGGAAGTATGGCTTGATGGCATGGAAGTAACTCAATTTACATATTTTCAACAAGTAGGCGGCATCGCATGTGATCCTGTGGCTGTTGAGATTACATATGGAACAGAACGGCTTGCTATGTATCTACAAGGCGTGGAGAGTGTTTTTGATATAGTGTGGAATAGATTTGGAGACAATATTACTACTTATGCAGATGTTCACAAAGAGAGCGAATATGAGTTTAGTAAATATCATTTTGAGATAGCAACCACATCGAAGCTTCTCAAGGATTTTGAAGATGCAAGTAGTGAATGCAATTTGTGTTTAGAAAATGAATTACCACTTCCTGCTTATGATGAGTGCATGAGAGCAGCTCACGCTTTTAATGTGCTTGATGCCAGAAAAGCGATATCTCAAGCACAAAGACAAAACTATATTTTAAAGATACGAGAGTTAAGTAAAGGTTGTGCTTGGCTTTATAAATCACAAGAAGCTCAAAGAAATGACAGAGTAAAAAGTAGATAAACAGATGAAACTTTTAGAGATTTACAATTTTTTAGATTCCATAAGTCCATTTTCTCTTCAAGAAAAATGGGACAATAGTGGGTTGAATGTTGGTTCGTTTGAAAAGGAAATTAACAAAGTTTATCTCTCATTGGATATTGATAATGAACTTTTAGAGCAAGTTGAACCAAATAGTCTTATCATAACTCATCATCCGCTAATTTTTGCAGAACTCTCGTCTCTTGATTTTTCCAAGTACCCATCAAATCTAATACAAACAATGTTAAAAAAAGATATTGCCCATATTGCAATGCATACAAATTTTGATAAAACACATTTAAACAGATATGTTTTTGAAGATATTTTAGGATTTAAAGATAAAAATAGCACCGATTATATATGCGTAGCAGATGGAAATTGGACAAAAGATGAACTTATAAATATTGTAAAAGATAAACTAGGACTAGAATATATAAAAGCTGTAAATCCAAAAGATAATATAAAAAGTATAGCACTAATGACAGGCAGTGGAGCTTCTATGATAGATGATGTTGAAGCCGATTGCTTTTTGACTGGCGATATAAAATATCATGATGCTATCAAAGCTAAAAGTCAAAATATCATGATGATTGACATTGGTCATTATGAGAGTGAGAGATTTTTTGCTGATATTTTGTTTAAGCATTTGGAAGTTTTACCAATTTTGGCTATAATTTCAAACTCTAAAAATCCATTTACTTATCTAAATGAAAATATGAACAAGTAAGCAAACATATATGCTTAAAATTTAAGAAGGACGAACAGTGAACAAAAATTTAAAAGAGCTTATAGAGCTTTCTGTAATCGATAAAGAGATTGATAGTTTCAATCCCCAATTAGAGGCTATAGAAAAAAAGCTTAAAAAATCTCAAGATAAAATAGATGGTGCTCAAAGCGAGATAGATTCTATAAAAAGTTCTATAGATGAAAATGTAGCCAAAATAAAAATCTATGAAGAGCAAATTGTAACATTAAGCGAGCAGTTGAAAAACATTACTAAAAAATCAAAAGATGTTTCGACTGAAAAAGAGATGAAGGCTTTATCTTTGGAAGAAGATATTGCAAAAGAAAAAATCTCATTTGCGAATGAAGAGATAGAAAGACTTGGCAGCATAAATGAGAAAAAAGTTTTATCATTGGATGATTTAAATAAAGATCTTGAAGAATTAGAAGAGTCACAAAAAGATTCTGTTGATAGTTCAAAAGTTTTAAAAAGCGAAATCGAAGAGAAAAAATCTGGATTATTTGCAGCTAGAGAAGCAAAAATAAACACTTTTGATCAAAAAATATTGTCTTTCTATGAAAAAATCAGAAATTGGGCAGGCAATAGCGCTGTTGTTCCTGTTCAAAAACAAGCATGTTATGGTTGCTATATGAAAATTAGTGATAAATCTTATTCTGATGTTATAAAATCTGAAGAGATTGTGACTTGTCCTCATTGTGGCAGAATAATCTATATAGAAAGCAAAAGTAGCGAAAGTTAATACTTGTTGTTTAAAATATTTTATTTTATAACCACATCACTTGCTCTTTTTGTATCGCTTCCATTTCTTTGGATAATTTCAAAAATTAAATCAAAGTATAGAGAGTCAATACCTGCTAGGTTTTGGCTTAAAAACAATGCTCCTTTAAAAGAAGATGGCATATGGATACATGTATGCTCATTTGGTGAAGCCAAATCAATATCTGGGTTGGTAAAAGAAATCCCACAAAAATTGCTTAGACTTAGTGCTATTACAAAAACTGGATTTGATGAAATATCAAAATATTCAAAAGAGAGTAGATATTTGCCGTTTGAGCCATTGCTTTTCTTTTGGGCAAAACCACAAAAAATACTTATAGTCCTAGAAGCCGAGCTTTGGTATCTACTGTTTTTATTTGCTAAAAAAAGAGGAGCTCAAACATTTCTCGTAAATGCTAGAATGAGCGAAAAGTCATATCCTAAGTATTTAAGATTTAAGTGGTTATATAAAAGAATTTTTGCACAAATTGATGAGATTTATGTGCAAAGCGAGGATGATGCCGCACGTTTTAGAGAGCTTGGGGCTAAGAATATTTCTGTTACAGGGAATATTAAGTTTGCAAATATTGCTAAACTTACGAAAGAACTTAAAAAACCAGATGGAATATTTGTTTGTGGTGCTAGTACCCATGAAAATGAAGAGAGTTTGATACTTGATGGATTTAGGTCGTTAAAATTCAAAAAACCAAACTCAAAAATTGCCATAGTTCCTCGTCATCCTGAGAGATTTGATAAAGTTGATAAAATGATGAGTTCTCTATCAAAACTTTACGGGTGGAGTTATCATAGATATAGCCAAAGAGATGATTTTGATAGCGATATGGTACTTGTGGATGTCCTTGGAGAACTTGTCAATATTTATGCCATTAGTGATTTTGTGGTTCTTGGTGGTGCCTTTGAAATGATTGGAGGGCATAATGCTCTTGAGGCTGCTCAATTTGGCTGTAAAATCATAAGTGGACAAAACTATTTCAATCAAAAAGAGATTTTTGGTGGGATTGAAGGTATAAAAATAGTTTCAAAAGAAGAATTGAGAGAAGCTATAAGTTATCCAAATCTGCTTCCTAAAACTACTATCAAAAGTAGTGCGAATATAGATACAATGTTAGAAAAAATAAAAAAAATTGCAAATAAAAGAAAAAGAAATGTCAAAAGAAAAAGCGTATAAATTACTGGCTCTTCAAGAGGGTATATCAAACAATAAAGCAAAAGAGCTTATAGACAAAGGTCTTGTTTATGTTGGAGATCAAAAGGTTAAAATTGCAAGAGCAGATATAGACGAAGATACTAAATTTAGAATAGAGATGCCACAAGATATAAGTATCATATTTGAGGATGATTATATAGTAGCAGTTGATAAACCAGCATTTATAGAGAGTTATGATGTAGAAAAAATCATGCCAAATCTAAAGTTACTTCATAGGCTTGACCGCGAAACTAGCGGTGTTTTGTTACTCAGTAAAGATGAAGTGTTTACAAGTGAAGCAATAGAAGCTTTTAAACAAAAAAAAGTTATCAAAGATTATGTTGCTTGGGTGGATGGCATCATCTATGAAGAACAAGAGATCGAAGTGCCAATCACTACAATAAAAAAAGGTGGAGCAGCTTTTTCAAAAGTTGATCTCAAAAGTGGAAAACCTGCCAAAACAACCATAAAACCGCTTGAGGTTCAAGGTAAAAAAAGTAAAATTGATATTAGGATAGATACAGGCAGAACCCATCAGATTAGAGTTCATTTAGCACATATGGGATATCCAATTGTTGGCGATGAAAAGTATGGAAGTAGAACAAAAGCAAAAAGGATATTGCTTCATGCAAAGAGAATATCACTTCTTGGGTATGACTTTACTTCTCCTGAGCCAAAAGATATAGCAAGGTATAAGTAACTATTTTAAGCCCCTCTTGGGTACAATTATGCCAATAAATATACAAAATAATATATAAATTTTTAAGGTATGGTATATGTTTGATACACTAACAGAAAGTTTCAAAAATGCAATAGGAAAAATTCGCTTTCATGACGATGAAAAAGCACTCGCTCGTGCACTTGATGAACTTAAAAAATCACTTCTTAAAGCAGATGTTCATCACAAAGTCGTTAAAAGCTTATTGGCAAATATAGAGCTAAAAACAAAAAATATAGGTGTTGGAAAAGATAATTTTTTAAAAGTTTTATCTACCGAAATAAACACTCTTTTAACCGTTAGTGGCAAACAAGGTTTTGTTTTTGCATCAAAACCACCAACAGTTGTACTAATGACAGGTTTGCAAGGAAGTGGAAAAACAACAACAACTGGGAAACTTGCATATTTTTTAAAAGAACAAAAAAAGAAAAAAGTAATGGTGGTTGCAGCCGATTTGCAAAGACTTGCAGCTGTTGAGCAACTTAGACAAATAACTTCTCAAATTGATGTAGCATTGGTTGCTGATGAGAATGCAAAACCAGTTAATATAGTAAAACTTGCACTTGAAAAAGCCGAAAAAGAGCTTTTTGATGTCGTGCTAATCGATACAGCAGGAAGACTTGCGATTGATGATGAGCTTATGAATGAACTACATGAAGTTCAAAAAGTATCAAATCCTGATGAGATATTTTATGTAGCAGATGCTATGACGGGTCAAGATGCTGTTAGAACGGCTACAACATTCCAAGAAAAAATTGGAATAAGTGGCGTAATACTCACCAAATTTGATGGTGATAGTAAAGGTGGAGTTGCTTTGGGACTTGCTGAGCAAGTAGGTGTGCCTTTGAGATTTATAGGTATGGGTGAAAAAATGCCTGACCTTGAGCAGTTTTTACCAGATAGGATTACGAGTAGATTGCTTGGTGGTGGAGATATCGAAACTCTTGCAGAAAAAACTGTAGCAGCAATTGACGCTAAACAGGCAAAGAAATTTTCACAAAAAATCAAAAAAGGAAAATTTAACTTTAATGATTTTTTAGAACAAGTAGAATCTGTTAAAAAGCTAGGTTCTATGAAGTCTTTGATGGGAATGATACCAGGTATGAGTAGTGTTGCAAAACAAATGGGCGAAATGGATTTGGAAAATTCAAGTGAACTAAAAATGATAAAAGCAATGATAAATTCAATGACTCAAAAAGAGAGAGAAGATCCGGAGCTACTAACAAATAGTAGAAAAAGAAGAATAGCCACAGGGGCAGGACTTGATCAAATGCAAGTCAACAGGGTTTTAAAACAATTTGGAAGTGCGGCTAAAATGGCAAAGCAACTTTCAGGCAAAAATGGATTAAGACAGATGCAAGATATGATGAAACAAATGCAAGGTGGCGGATTTCCAGCAGGGCGGAAATAGATTAATATTTATTTTATAAAATTTATGGTATAATCCGCTTCCAAAAAGTGTTTATGAGTCTTTTTGTAAAAAAGAAAAGAGTTGTCAGCACTTAAAATTACAAACAACTAAGGAAAAATATGACAACGATTAGAATGACAAGAATGGGTAGAAAAAAAAGACCATTTTATAGAATAGTAGTAACTGATAGCAGAAAAAGAAGAGATGGTGGTTGGATAGAATCAATCGGTCACTATAATCCTGTATCATCAGATAAAACTCTAGTAGTAGATCAAGAAAGATTAAATTACTGGATTAGCGTTGGTGCTCAAATGAGCGACACAGTTAAAAAAATTACTTCAAAATAATACTTAATGGTTAAAGATTTTATAGAATCTTATACAAAACTTCTAGTAACTCATCCAGAATCTGTGCAAGTCAAAACAATTGACTCTACAGATGAATGCGAAGAGTTAACAATATATGTAAATCAAGATGATGTTGGTAAAATTATAGGCAAAGATGGCAAGATGATAAATGCCATTAAAGCTGTAGTTTCTGGATGTAAGGCTAAAGGTGGGAAAAATTATCGCATAAGCGTACAACCAAATGAATAATATATTTATCGCTCAAATAGGCAAAACAGTAGGATTGCATGGCGATATGAAACTTCATATACATTCAGACTTTCCAAATCAATTTAAAATAGGCTCAAAGTTTAAAACAGATCGTGGAATTGTTGAATTTATAAAGTTTGACGCTAAAAATTCTATAGCCAGATTTAAAGGTTATGAGAGTTTAGAGAGTGCAAAAAAACTTACTAATGCCAAAATTTATACTACTTCAGAAGAAACAAAAGAAAATTGCGATTTAGAAGAAGGACAATACTTTTGGTTTGATATAATTGGGTGTACTGTGATAGAAAATGGCGAAATTTTAGGAGTTGTAAAAGATGTTGAGAGATTAACAAATAGTGATTATTTGGAAATTACAACAGCCCAGACCCTAGTTGACAAAGATTTATCAAAAAGTTTTTTAATACCATATATTCCTAGATATATTAGCAGTGTTGATATACCGTCAAAAGAGATATATGTAGTTGATGCTAAAAGTATTTTAGAGAATAGTTAATGAGATTTTCTTTTGTAACTCTTTTTTCAGATTTGATATCTGGTTATTTTAATGAAAGTATTCTTTTTAGAGCAAAAGAGAATGGTTTAATAGATATTGATTTTGTAAATCCAAGAGATTTTTCAAAAGACAAGCACAATAAGGTTGATTTTCCTATGGTGGGAGGAGGTGCTGGTATGCTTATGATGCCAGAGCCGCTAATAGACTCGATACGTTCTGTTAAAAGTAAAGATTCCAGAGTTGTGATGCTTAGCCCAGTTGGAAAAAAATTTACACAAAAAGATGCCATAAGACTTTCTAGTTTTCCGCATTTGATTTTAATTAGTGGAAGATATGAAGGGGTTGATGAAAGAGTTATAGAAAGCGAAGTAGATGAGGTCTTTTCTATAGGGGATTTCATCTTAACTGGTGGTGAACTTGCTAGCCTTGTAGTTTGTGATAGTGTTGCTAGAAATATAGTTGGAGTTTTAGGAAATAGTGATTCTCTTAGTGGTGAGAGTTTTGGAGAAGATTTACTTGAAG
>FAXN01000021.1 GCA_001493195.1 Sulfurovum sp. enrichment culture clone C5
CTTTTGATTCACACTAAAGATCTCATAAGCTCTCCATGCACTAGTAGGCCAATGTCGCATAAGTCCGATTTTATCTCCTCCGTCACTATTCAAATTACCTTCATTTAACAGATCCATACCGATACCGCCACCATCACATTCACCTACATACAATGGTTTTATATTTGGATTTGAAAACTCTAAAAAACAATCACACATTATATTATCATAATCGTCTTTGCAATTTTTTAAACTTGGATAAGCACTCTCTTGTACTCCATCTCCATTAAAATCACCTTGTATTGAACTATTTGCATATGCAATGAATGTACTTATAAAAATCAAAACTATTTTTCTCATATACCATTACTCCATAGATTATTGTGTGTAAAAATTATATTATAATAAAATAAAGTGCGATGCCAAATCTACTTAAAAAGTTAAATAAAGCTAGAATATTTTATAAAGAGAGAATAATCGCGAGAACTCTCGCGTGAAGACCAAATTTGAAGTTTGACTTCAAATTTGAGAATTTGTTAGAAATTATTATGCAGGAATTACAGAAACTTTTTTCTGAGTAGAAGTTCTGTTTTCAAATTTTACAGTACCTTCGATAAGTGCAAAGATTGTATGATCTTTACCCATACCAACGCCATTACCAGGATGAACTTTTGTTCCTCTTTGTCTGATAATGATATTACCAGGAATTACTGCTTCGCCACCAAATTTTTTAACACCTAAACGACGACCAGCTGAATCTCTATTATTTTGGGTAGAACCCTGACCTTTCTTGTGTGCCATATCTATACTCTCCTTATTGTGCTATGCTTGTGATTCTAACACGAGTGAAGTCTCTTCTGAAACCTCTTTTTAATTTAGAATCTTTTCTTCTTCTTTTTTTATAAATGATAACTTTTTTATCACGACCTTCGTTGATAACTTCGCCTTTAACAACAGCTCCACTTATAAATGGAGCACCTACTGTTAAAGTACCGTTGTCTAGTGCTAGAACTTCTTTAAATTCTACAGCACTTTTTGGCTCTAAGCTCATATTGTCAAAGCAAACTATATCGCCTTCTTTAACTTTGAACTGTTGTCCACTTGCTTTTATGATTGCGTACATTGCAAACCCTTTATTGTATGTTTTTTGTTTAAAAAGTGTGAGATTATATCGAAATAATCTTTAATATTCTTTAAGAAATACTCTTTAATAAAAACTATACCAACCTACTCAACCAATGCTATACACTCTATTTCCACTAATGCATTTTTAGGTAGCGTTTTGGCAGCAACCGTACTACGTGCTGGTTTGTGACTTCCAAAATGCTGAGCATAAATCTCATTTACTGGCACAAAGTCATCCATATCCGCTAAGAATATTGTAGTTTTTATAACATTTCCCATAGAGCTCCCACCTGCTTCTAAAACAGCTTTTAGATTATTCAATACTTGGTTTGCCTGAGAAACTATACCATTCCCAGCCATTTCACCATTTGGCAAAAGACCTATCTGACCTGAAGTATAAATCATTCCATTGGCTATGATTGCCTGCGAATAAGGTCCTATGGCTTGTGGGGCATTTTGTGTTGAAATTATCTTCATTGCTACTCCTTAATTATTTGATTCGAAAAAGATATAGTTTGAGCTATAGTCTGAAATTTCAAAATAAACTTTTTTTTCATTTGCATCAATAGTGTTATTTAGATTTATATCATGATACCCATAACCAAATCTATACGACCTAGCTTCTCCATCATTTGTTCCTGTTGCTGTTGACATTTTATCTATTTTCAAAAATCTATGAACAAGTTTCTCGCCTGCATAAACTTCTAAAACACCATTTGTTCCTGTCCAATTTTGAATAGACCTACTTATGTTATTTTGTGTTTCCTGTGTACAACCAGCAACAAAAAACGACAATATCATCAAAAAAAAGAATTTTGTACTCATTTGAAACCCCTGATTTTTTATAATTTTACCATTTAAACTTGTATTCTTTACACAATATATAAAAAATATTAGCTAATAATTTTATTAGTCACCAAAACCTATTGTATATAATATAAATAAATATCCAGAAAACAACATTATCCCAGATACAAAGAATAAGATCCAATTACTTTTTATTCTTTTTTTTGGAAATAAAAGATTAATACTTGAAACAAGAAATGCAATAAAGGCAATCATTTCACTAATCATTAATATTTGAAATAATAAATCCATTTACATTCTCGCTCTACTTTGGCAAACCGAACTTTTGAGTTACAAGCTCTCCATTATCATCAAAATATAGATAATACAGTTTGTCTTTTACTACGCTTTGTCCTGCTAAATAACGAAGTGCCAAATTTGCTTGAAGTGAAGCTATATGCATAACGATGGGAGCAGCAATTCCTGCTGGCTTATGATCACTTACATTAAATGAATTGAAGCTTGAATTTTCAAAAAAACAAACATAACCATGCCATGCTTCAACACTGCCATATATCCATGGAGTATTTTGTTTTTTTGCAAAAGTATCTATTTGCATTCTTGTTTGAAGATTATCAGTAGCATCGATAATCAAATCATATTTACCTTCTAAATCACTAAACTCTTCAAAAGTGGAAGTTATAGCTTTTATATTTACAAAAGGATTTTTTGATTGGACTAAACTTGCAACTACTTTTGCCTTGTACTTGTGTTCATCTTTTATGGTAAATGCTATTTGTCTGTGGATATTGTGTAGTGATACTTTATCAAAATCAACTATATCTATATGCCCTATTCCGCTAGTGCCAAGTGCAAGTGCAAGCGATGAACCAAGTCCACCAGCACCTATGATGGCAACTCTTTTGTTTTGTAAACTTTGTTGTATCTCTGCACCCCAAAGTTGGATTTGTCTGTGAAAATATTTCTCTTGTGTCATTTACGGTAACTCTTTTCTCATATTTAGTGCTTGTTCAAATCTCCACTCTTTTTTATGATGCTTTAAAACCTTTTTATCTATCTCTTCGACTAGCATAGACTCTTTATCTTCAAGCATCATTTCTACTTCTCCGTCTGGACGAACCAACATGCTATCCCCATAAAATCTCCACTTGACATCTTTATCATTATATTCTCCAAGTCTATTTACCCTAAGCACATATGTTTCATAAAGGAAAGCTTGTGTTTTGATAATCTCTCTCCATCTATTGTGTGAGCCAAATGTTGAAGACGTAGGAAGTATAACTAGGTCTATTTTTTTTGATCTCACATAATCCCAAAATGGTGGAAAATGCATCTCATATCCTGCCATCACCATAATCTTAAATCCGTCAAGTGAAAAAATCATTGGTGGTTTTAAAGTCTCTATCGTGTTTGTAAAGAAACTCTGCTCATCCCAATGCCCATAAGGTATGAGAATTTGTTGCTCGTAATAATTCACGCCAACTGGGCTAATCTTGGCAATAGTTTTTATATAACCATCTTTTTTGAGTAAAACAATAGGTGCGATTATAGTCATATCATACTCTTTTGCGTATGATTTTAAGAGTTTTAAATGTTTGTCTGATTGTTCTTTTACCATTGATTTTGGCATGGAAGCTAATTCTTTGAAAAAATGATTTAAAACATATTCTCCAAGAACGATTATTTTTGCACCCCTAGCGTGTGCATTTTTAAAATAAAACTCTAGTCTTGATGGATTGAATCCAAGTGTTTGAAGTTGCAAAGCTGCTACTACAAGCGGACTACTCAAGCATCATCCTTGATACTACTTTGTTCAATTATCTTGATTTTTGCTTTTGCATTTTCAAGTATAGTGCTTGCTTCTTGTATGTTTTTGATACCGTCTTCATATAGCTTCACGCTGTCTTCTAACGATATATCTTGCTTCATTAATTTTTCCATTATGGATTTTGCATTTGCTATTTTTTCTTCAAAACTTTCATTTGTCATCGCTCTCTCCTAAAATGGATTTGATATCATCTTCAAACTTATCGACTTCAACCAAAAATGCATCATGCCCATAATCACTTTGTATCTCTTTGTAAGTTACTTCTTGTGAATTTTTACTCATAACATTATATATAAATTCCATCTCTTCTGGGAAAAATAGATAGTCTGAACTAAAGCTAAAAAGATGCACTTTTGATTTTATTCGCAAGATTGCATCATCAAGTGAATCATATCCTCTCTCTAAACTAAAAGTATTTATGGCTTTAACTATATAGAGATAACTAAGTGGATCAAAAATTTTGCTAAAATTTGTTGTGTTATACTCCATATATCTCTCTACTTCATATCTTCCGAAAAGCTCAAAAAGTCCATCAGTATTTACATAATTTCTATCAAACTTTCTATCCATAGATTTTGGAGAAAGAAATGAAATATGTCCTGCTATTCTGCCTATCGCCAAACCTGCAAGTCCGTCTTCACTAAAAGCATCTTTAGCATAATATCCACCTTCAAATCTAGGGTCTGTTCTGATGGCTTCAACTGCAACTTTATTAAATGCTATCGTCCAAGGTCTTGTTTCATAAGTTGATGCCATAGATATTATATGCTTTGCTAAATTTGGATAATCAACTCCAAATTGAAGTGCTTGCATACCTCCCATAGAGCCACCAATAATAGCTTTTAACTTATATATGCCCAAACCTGAAAGTAAGTGAACTTGGGCTCTTACCATATCTTTGATAGTAACTACTGGAAATTTTAATCTATAAGGAGCAAGTGATGGATATGAGTTACTCATAGGTCCAGTTGAACCAAAACAGCTTCCAACCACATTTGTACAAATAACAAAATATTTTGAAGTATCCAAAGCCTTTCCATCGCCAATGAGGTCATCCCACCAACCAGCTTTTTTCTCGCCCTCATATATTCCTGCTGCATGATGAGAGCCGCTCAACGCATGGCATACAAGCACTACATTACTCTTGTCATCGTTCAATTCACCATATGTCTCATATGCTATATCATACGGTTCCAATATCCTACCGCTCTCTAAGTATAGTGGACTGCTAAAATGTGCTATATCTGTCTTGATTTTCATAAGCTACTTTTGAAAAAATATTTTGGATATTTTATCGTAACTAGACTTTAGAGTTGAAACTCTAGTCGTCATATAAAGTGGTACTTAGATATCTCTCTCCTGTATCACAAAGAATTGTAACTATAACTTTATCTCTGTTTTCTGGTCTTGATGCTACAACTGACGCAGCATATACATTTGCTCCTGCGGAAATTCCAACTAATAACCCTTCTTGTTTTGCTAAATTTTTAGCGGTCAAAATGGCATCTTCATTTGATACTGTTATAACCTCATCATATATTTTGGTATTTAATACAACTGGAACAAATCCTGCTCCGATGCCCTGGATTTGATGTGGTGCTGGAGCACCTCCACTAAGTACTGGTGATGATAGTGGCTCAACTGCTATGATTTTTATATTTGGATTTAACTCTTTTAGTTTTTCACCTGTTCCTGTAATCGTACCGCCTGTTCCGATAGCAGCTATAAATATATCTACTTTTCCATCCAAATCATTATATATCTCAAGTGCAGTTGTTTTGCGATGTGCTTCTGGATTGCTCTCGTTTGCAAATTGCCCCATAATGATAGAATTTGGCGTGCTTTTTTGAAGATCATTGGCTTTTTCAATTGCTCCTTTCATGCCATATTGAGGTTCAGTCAAAACTATATTTGCACCCAAAGCTTTAAGAAGTTTTTGTCTCTCTATACTCATAGAACTTGGCATAGTAAGGATAAGCTTCATACCTTTTGCAGCACAAGCACTTGCCAGTGCAATTCCCGTATTTCCGCTTGTTGGTTCTATGATAGTTGTATCATTATTTATAACACCTCTATCTTCAGCATTTTTTATCATATTGATACCGATTCTATCTTTGACAGAGTGAGTTGGATTCATAAATTCACATTTTCCAAGTACTACAGCTCCATTCTCACTAGCAACTCTAAGTTTAACTAGCGGTGTATTGCCTATAAGTCCTGTAACATCAGTAGCATATTTCATAATTACTTCCTAAATATTAAAATGCAAAGAGGAGTTAAATCTCTCTTTATACTTTTCAAAATCATCCAAAGATATATTTAGATGAGCCTCTATGGAGTGTTGTAAATCATCCAAAAACAAGTTTATTATGTGGCAGTTGTCCCTGTTGGCAACTTTTGGTTTTCCCTCAAGAGCAAAAATTATATCTTTAACCATAATTTCTTTACTTGGTTTTGAGAGTAAATATCCACCATTTATACCTCTTTGAACATTTAACATCTTTGCCTTAGCAAGACGCCCTAGTATTTGTTCTAGGTAATTTTGAGATATGCCAGTGATATTTACTATTTGGCTAACTGGCACTGGTTTATCTTGTGGTAATTTGCTAAGTTCATACATAGCTCTAATCCCATACATACCTTTAGAGGATATAAGTGACATAAGTTTTACCCCAACGCCTTAGACAAATCAGCAATTAAGTCTTTTGTATCTTCAAGCCCGATACTAAGTCTAATTGTTGCTGGATTTATCCCTGCTGCTTTTAACTCTTCACTATTCATTTGTGAATGTGTTGTACTTGCTGGATGAGTAATAAGTGATTTGCTATCTCCTATATTTACAACGACACTAAAAAGCTCAACACTATCTATAATTCTCTTTGCTTCTTCAAAATTTTCAACATCAAAAGATATAAGACCTGATGCTTTACCATCTTTAAAATATTTTTGTGCTTTTTTATAATCACTATGATTTTCAAGTCCTGGATAATTTACTGCTTTTACTTTCGGATGGGAACTTAAAAATTTAGCAACCGTAAGAGCATTTGATGAGTGCTTGTCCATTCTGATGGATAATGTCTCTAGTCCTTGTATAAATAACCAGCTACTAAATGCTGGCAAACACGCACCAATATCTCTTAGAAGTGCAAGCCTAACTCTAAGTGTGAAATTTGGCAGAGGAACATCAGTATAAACAAGCCCATGATAACTCTCATCAGGTGTACTGAAGTGAGTATATCTATTTGATTTTTTGAAAAACTCATTTAGTCCTTCTCGCTCAACTATGATACCGCCAACCGCACTTCCTTGTCCATTTGTATATTTTGATAAAGAATGTACTACTATATCAATACCCCATTCAATCGGATTAAAAAGTGATGGTGACGCTACTGTATTGTCACAAATAGTTAAAACTCCATACTTTTTAGCAATATCAACGATTTTTTCCACATCAGCAATTGCAATCTGTGGATTTGAAAGTGATTCAAAATATATAGCTTTTGTTTTATAATCTATGAGTTCTTCTAGATTACTTGCATCATCACTTTTAAAAATTTTAGCATTTATGCCAAATCTTTTGATAGTATGGGTAAGCAATGTCACAGATCCACCATATATCTTATCTGATATTATTATATTATCTCCAGCCTCTGCAACATTTGCAATAGCATAAAAAATAGCCGCTTGCCCAGATGCTACTGCAAGTGCTGCCACTCCACCTTCAACTTGAGCAAATCTAGCCTCTAGTATATCATTGGTTGGATTTGTAAGTCTGCTATAAATCTGTCCGAGTTCTTTAAGTGCAAATAAGTTTGCTGCATGTTCACTGTCTCTAAAAGCATATGCAGTACTTTGATATATAGGCACACTCATAGTTCCATGTCCGAATTTTTTATCATATCCAGCATGTAGAGCTATAGTTTCTTTCTCCATTAGTTATCCTTTTTATTAAATATTTTAAAAACTTTATCACAATAAAATATAAATGTCAAGTAATTTTATTAATTTTATCTTATTTGCCTATATATAGTGCTATTTAAAAGTAAAGTATATTAGTATAGTTTTATATACTTATTGATGTTTTTTCAAAAAATATCAACAATTTCATCAAGTTCTTGCTTTTTCCATTTACTGCCAAAATGATAAAAGATAATTTTTTCTGGTTTTTTCATAATTTTAGATAACTCTTTTGTAGCTTTTATAAGTTCGTCATGTTCTACATTATCCAAACGCACTTCATCGCCCTTGTATAGTAATTTTTCTTTGAAATAATGAGTTTGTGTTACTTTGAAAATATTTTTGCCTATTTTATCGAAGTGACTGTCTATATCTTTGATATCTACACCCTCTATCGCTCCTATAACTTTTGAAAAACGAATTACTCTTGCTTGTGAATATATTGGCAATGCCAAATCCAAAGGTAATGGATATGTATCAAATCCATAATGGTATTGTTTAGCTATATCTAAATCTAAAATATAATTTTTTGTATCAGGAGAATAAAAATCACTCATATTGTAATACATCAAAACGCCTCTATCTACCGGAGGAACGCCTGTTTGTTTATAAAACTTTACTTGATGAAGTCTGATGGTTGCTTCTGTGGATTTTTTAGATATCTTTTTGATAGTTTTTAACAAATTAAAATAGTTATCCTTGCTCCCAAGCGTCCAATCACAATCTACTTGGATAGCGTTATAGCTAAAATTATTATTTTTAGATAACTCATCTAGCATCTTTACTATTTTGATAGCCAATTCATTGGAATTTGCCATAAACAAGACATCATTATCTATATATACAACTGGAACTATTTCTTTATTTGGTTGAGTAGCAAACTGTGTTACCTTAAACTCAACGTCCCTTTCAAATCCTATATCTATACATTTAATGTAAGATGGTTTAGTGGTACTTTTTGTGGGAACATCATATTTTTGTTGCCAATAGTAAAACTCCGCGTTTGGAGTTTTTAAGCTGTATTGCCATATGACTATAAAAAATATAATGATTAATGAGCCAAACCCTATTAAATATTTTTTCATAAAAAGCTTCTAAAACTAGCGCAACTTCTTATTGCTTCTCTCCCATAATTTGTGTTATTATATGACTGCTTATAATCATTTAATTTTTGTCTAAAACTTGGATTTAAATCTACAAGGTCCTCAAGATCATTCATATCATTAAACGAAGCACCCCAGATTTGATTTTTAGCACCTGCATTTCCAATTAGCATTTTATTAAATTCTATTTTTAAAAGCTGGTATGATATTTTTGCTTTCATCTCATTATCTTTTGAAATACTCAAAGCTTTTGTGTAATATTTTTGTGCCAAATTCATATCTTCTATTTTTCTCTCTGTAACCACAAGATATGTGCTTCTAGTATATACAGAACTTCTAGGAAAACTTCCAAACCAGCTTTTATTGTACAATCCTGTGGCATATAGATAATAATCCGTTGTATTTGCCAAATTTGAATTTATTTTATTTTGAAGTTCTAGCATAGTAGTAGCAAATTTTATTTGATCATAACTAACTTGTTTACCTGTTCTATTGTTGCCACTAATAGTTGCATTAAATGGATTATAATCAGAAACCGCAATATCATCAGTTTTTGTTTTACTTAAATAAAACAATGCCTTTTTGAAATTATTTTTTTGCATAAAAAGTGTTCCTGCTATAAAGTTTGCAAAAGATTCATCTTTCTTTTTATCCAAAAGTTTAGCAAATACTTCTTGATGTAAAAATGTACGATTTTTTAGACTCATATACTGCTCAAATTCATCGGCATCTGCTTCATTTAACAGATAACCTACATTATAACTGCCAAAATACTTATTTGTCGCGTATTCTCTTGTAACTATTCTATTGACACTATTTTTTGGATACAAAGTCGAAAGTTGCAACACGCTATATCTAATGAGGGATATTTGCTGTTCTTGAGGCAATGAAGAAATAAGTGATTTTAGATTTGTTGTGAGAGAATCAACTTCATTGACATTTTTGGTTTTGTTTAGTTTGTCTAAATACTCCAGTAAAGAGACATAAATAGCATTATTTCCAGCAATACTTCTTAGTTTTGACATTTTAGAGTTGTCTAAATTTTTATATTCAAGTACATCAATATACAAAAGTGCATATTGACTAAAAAATGATGGATTTTTCAGTGAACCTAATATTTTCTTATAAAAAGCCATTTGCTCATTATAACTCTTTGAATCACTTTTATAAGAAGCTTGTCCTTCGGCAGATGCTTGCATAATGTTGTATCTTTGATTTTGCAAATCTTGCATTACCATAAAACTAAGTCTCTCAAACCATACACTCTCAGGAGCAATACTGGCTATATTTTCAAGCTCCATCAAATGTGAATTTTGCCAATTCATCGCTCTTAAAAAATATAATTCGGCCTTTTCGTCATTGTTTTTTGCCATACTCAAAAGTTGATTCCACTGACTATCGCTAGTAACTTTAAAGTCATAATATCCAAGATATGCGTTTGTTTTATTGTTTTTAAATATATCAGCATAAAGTATATTTGCTTCATTTAAGTGACCTAGATTTTGTAAAGCTCCGGCTTTTAGTGCTTTTGTCCACTCACCTACAACTGAGCCTTTTTGGATATGTGATTTGTTTTTGCTATAAAAGTCCAGTGCTTTTTGATACTCTCCTGCATAGTGATAAAGTCTCATTAGCAAAAATGTATATCTTTCTTTTAAGAATTTATCATTTGTTGAATTAAAAAGCTTTAATCCAGTAGATACTACTGTTTGATAATTTTTTGGCAATGGTGGTTTTGATTCCCAACTTGATTCGTAGTATTGTGTTACGAAAGGCATTTGCAAATCCAAAAAATCTATATAACCAGTAAGTTGAGGTTTATTTATTTTAGAAGAATACTTTTTATAAGATTGGCTAACACTTAGATTGGAATAAAATATATTTTCTATATCTTTACTAGATATATTATTACCTAGATAGCTCTGCCAAGCTTTTATATTTTCACTTTTTTTAACTTTTTCAAAATATTTAAGTCTATCAGCATGAGCACTATGTGGGAAGACGGAAAATATGACACTTTCTAAAAAGGCGTTTTTATTCGGTGTGGTGGGCTAAAGAGGAACGTTGGTAAATAAAAACTTTTTTGCCATTCGGAAGTTTTTGGCAATTTTTCGGAAATTTTATCCAAGTCCCAAAATAAGGGCTATAGACGATATCGGTCGATACTAACGACATTGGTAGACGGTATTACCAACGTTGACTTCAAGCAACTTTCAAGGAACATTCAAGGAACATTCAAGGAACATTTTGATTAGATAATTTTATAAACACCATAAATAAATAATATAAGTATGCAAACTATAAGACCTATTTTATATTTGATAATGAGCCACTTAGGCAAATATGGAAATTTATGTTTATTCATTTTATTACCTCTAATAATTATTTTTTCAAATAATAAACCCTATCATATAAAGTATCGATATCATTAGCACTTAATTTTTTAATGTCAGTTATTTTTTTACATAATTTTTCTGAAGCAAACAAAATAAGTTCATTATCATCTCTTCCTAAATATTTCCACCTTATTATAATGAGAGGTATAGTAATCTCTTTAAATTTTGTAGCGTTATAGCTTCTAATTTTTCTTCGGTATATATTTTTTTGTGCCTTGATATATTTGACTGCTTCATTAAAATTGGATTGTTTTATTAGTGAATATTTTGGTACTTTAAATTTTTTCTTCAATAGTCCAAATATTTTTTGATAATAATTGATACCATCTATGCCATCCATCATGTCTGCTATTTTTTTAATTTCTTCGCTCAACGTAAACTGTTGATCAGTTGTTAAATGAATATCACTATCATGCTGATGATCTTCAACTATTGTTTTTATTTTTTCAGCTCCATAATGATTTATATTTACATTATTATGATTTCCATCAACATTAATATTATTATTCCCTGTTATTTTACCCATCTACAACCTCCTTAATTTTTAAAAGCTTTTCTGTGAATTCTTCAATTAACCTTGGTGTGGCATAATTTTCTATTAAATAAAAAAGTTCGTTATGTTTTTTATTTGTATTATGTCCAACTATATTCATATCTCCTGATATTTGTATGTTTTTATGACCATAGATATGCTGTTCATACATCTGTCCTATTTTTAACTCCCATTTTTCAGGCAATTTGTTTCTTTTTATCCAGCTATCTATATTTAATTTATTAGTTTTGAGCCTCATTGCAAGCTCCTCATCAGTTCGTAAATGCCAATCAGCCTTGGTTTTATCAAGTTTCTCTCTAACTGTCATAGCACACCTTTTAAAAATTTTTAAAAAAATAGTACAAATGTCTTGACAATACTAAGACTTTTGTACTATAATTCTAAATGTATATAAAAGTTTAGCATTTAAAACATTTTAAAGCGTTAAATTTAACGATATATAAGTTCTTTTAAAAAAAATGAAATAACAAAAGTGTAGAGCCGAGCCGTGAATATATGCCCCCTTGAAATGCAGAAAATAACGGTACAAATCTAAATTATCTCCTTTAATAAAAAATTGATCATATTCACGGCTTGGCTCTACACTTACTATTTATACAAAAAAGAGGAAATATGGCAAAAATTAAAACAACAAAAGAGCAGATAGAAAACAGTATCTCGCATAGAGTGAGAGTAGCTACTGGATTGACACTAAAGATGTATTGTGAAGCTAAAGGAATAAGTTATACGTCACTCACTGTAACTGGTTATATAAGTAAAAAGGCAGCGAGAATAATGCAAAACGATGGAATAGATGTAGACGCGACAGTGGGTGTGGCGTGAGAGAACAATCTTCATTTATCATAACTTCAAGTCTAAAAAAATTCTACTTCGATGACGATATACACGATAATATAATAGATATCAGAGATATTGCTCATGCATTATCTAATATATGCCGTTTTGGTGGTCATATAGAGCGTTTTTATAGTGTCGCAGAACATAGCGTATTGGTGTCTAAGCTGGTGCCTAAAGAGCATGCTTTGGCTGGGTTATTACATGATGCCACAGAAGCATACATGGGAGATGTGGTAAGTCCTCTTAAATATTTATTGGATGATTATAAATATTATGAAAACAAATTATCTACAGCTATAGAAAAAAAATTTTCAGTAGATCTCAAAAATCCAATCATCAAAAAAGCTGATTTAACAGCTTTGTATATAGAAGCAGCAAGTTTATATACAGAGAATACGGTAATAGAACATTTTGGGCTTGAAGATTATAAGTCTGATAAAAGACTAGAAGAGATACATCCAATGCCTCCGATAGCTGGATACCAACTGTTTCTAAAAAGATTTGAAGAATTGACGAAATAAAAATAGGAGGTGTGATATGTGGGTGAGTGTAAAAGAAGCAGCAAAAGAGCTTAATATAAGTGAAAGAGCTATACGGGCCGCTTGTCAACGAGACTCCAAAAAATATAAATATCGTATGGTAGATGGTCATGGCGGTATTGGTAAGGTTTATGAAATTTGGTTAGAAGATGAAAACAAAAATGAAAATATAAACATTACCAATGTTACCAACGTTACCAACGTTACCAATGATGATGATTTTGAACTGACACATGTACTTCCAAAAATAACAGATAGACACAAAAGAGAAGCCCTGCTCAAGGGCAAAGTATGCCTACTCGCCATAAAGCGTAAGAATGGACTTACACTATCTAAATTTATAGATAAACTTGGTAGAGAGTTTGATGAGATAAGAGTAAATGAGATAAATCTAAAGAGATGGATGAGAGAATATAAAAGAGCTGTGCAACAAGGACTAGACGGTGTGGATGCATTGCTTGATAATCGTGGACGACCTACTGGTATAGTAGCACTAAGAGATGAACATAAAGAGATGATACTCAACTATATGTTTAGACGAGATATAAGACCAAATCTAGCAGAGATATATAGAAGATGTTGTCTTATACATAGTGATATGCCAAGTATAAGAACTGTAGAGCGATTTGTAGAGGGTTGGAAAAAAGATAATCGCATGATGTGGGATATTATGAACAATCCAGACAAAGCAAGAGGTGTGTATATGCCTGCCTTTGGAAGTGCTAGTGAGGCTTTCAAATACAGAAATGCAGGTTGGGAGCTAGACGCTACTGTCGCCGATGTGATGTGTAGTGATGGTAAAAGATGGACAATTTACGCACTGATAGATATATATAGTCGTAGAGTTTGTGTCACGATGGAAAAAACAACAAGCAGCTATGGAGTAAGTAGAAATCTAAGAGAGGGTATGCTTAAGCTCGGAGTACCTGAGCTGATAATAACCGACAATGGTAAGGATTATGTAAGTAATCACATACAGGATATGTGTATAAGACTTAGTATTGGTAAAAAAGAGGTAGAGCCATACAGCGGCCATAAAAAACCACACATTGAAAGATTTTTTGGCACTATGACAAGAGGACTCTTTGAGGGCATAGAGGGGTTTGTAGGACACAACACAAAAGAGCGAGCCGATATCGTAGCAGGACAAAGTTTGGAGCGAAGACATAAGGCTATCAAAGAGTGGAGAGCTAAACAATATAGCGGAGAGAGCTTCTCCAAAGCGATGCTCAAAAAAGAGAATGCAGAACTTTTTGTGAGTGTGCCAGTTAGCAGCGAAAAGCTTAAAGAGCTGATAGACGAATGGATCATAAGCTACGAAAATCAAAAGGTTCACAGAGGCATAAAGATGACTCCGATGGCAAAATGGAATGAAGATATCGGTGATGTGAGAGCTATAAGAGATATGAGAGGATTAGATCTACTTATGGGCGAGAGTTTAGAGCGAGTAGTGAGTAAAGATGGCATCAAAATAAGTCGTGACGGCATAGTTGCTATATATGCTCATAGCAAACTAGCACTATATGTTGGAGAAAAAGTAAAAGTAATTCTTGATGATAGTCTCTCAAAAGTCTATATATATACTCTTGGCGGTAAGTTCGTTTGCGAAGCAGAAGACTGGGCGATTAATAAAGATGCTCAAAGAAACACAATCAAAGAAGCACATAGAGAATATAGAAAAGTACAAACTAAAGCAAATAAATTGCAAAAGCAAGCAGAGACCACAAAAGAGACAGTAGATAAAGTAGTAGCAGAAGCATTTAGTGATAGCTTGAGTGAATTTAGAGAACCTAAAAATACGAGTACTGGAGCTGAAATCAAAAAGAAAATACAAGAAGAACCAGTTAAAAATACTGGAGTCAAAAAATATGATGGGTTGGTTGATAGATTTGTACAACGAAAAATCAATGGTGAGTGGGATGAGAAAGATGAGATGTTAGCTAATACAAATAAAGATCTATACGAAATAGCAATGAATAAAGTCAAGGAGAAAATAGCTGGATAAATGTTTGGCGGTGGTTACAGCGGTAGCTACCTCCAAGCGTTTTAACAGAACGCTTTGAAAAAATCAAAAGGAGGTGTCGATGAAAGAAGGTTTTATCGAAACACGTAATTATACCAAAATATTTGAAAGTTTTACAAGACTTGAAGCATTGCCTATAACAGCACCTAAAATTGGGCTTGGATACGGTAATTTTGGGTTAGGTAAAACTTTTAGCTTGGAGAGAATAGCCGCCAAAAAGAATGCTATCTTACTTCGAGCAGAACCAACATGGAGTAAAAAAAAGCTCCTTGAAAAGTTATGCACGGAATTAGGGTTAGACATAACTGGTGGTGGCGGAAGAATGTATGATAGGATAGTTGAAGACCTACGAAGAGAAAAAAGAATAATAATCATAGACGAGATAGATATCTTAATCGAAAATGATAAAAATACACTCACTGAGCTACTTCGAGCAATCCATGATGAGACCACTAGTATATTCTATTTTATTGGGATGGAAGGTGCTCTTGGAATTTTTAAGAGGAAAAGACATTATTTTAGTCGTATTGTTGAACTTGTAGAGTTTAAAGCAATTGGCGTGGATGATGTAAAAAAGTTTTGTGAAAAATGCGATGTTAATATCGAAGATGATCTAGTAGGATATTTTGCAGAGAGATATCCAAATTTAAGACAGATATTGGTACTTCTTGTGAGACTCGAAAAAGAGTGCTTAATCAATGATATTACTAGTGTTAGTCTCGCTACTTTTAATGAGATGGGAGTAGAGCATGCTAGAAAATAAACCAAGAAAAAGAAGCAAAAAACCAAGTTCTGCACAGCATAAGGCGTGGCAGTTCATGCGTCGCAATAGAGTGTTTAGATGTGGCGATGTGATGATGGTTGTAGATATCAAAGAAAACAATTTTCGGTATTTTGTCAAAAATCTTGAGAGCGGTGGGTATATCAAAAAAATGAATAAAGAAAAAACATTCAAGAATAAAACATACATATTGCTCAAGGATACCGGACTTTATAGTCCAACTTTGACTAAACATAAAATTTGGGATAGAAACATACAAGGAAGCAACAATGGCTGAAGCTATTAAGATAAAGGCGTTAATAGATGCATTGGCTGTCGAAAAAGGCGTTTTAACTGCTGTAGCAAAAAGAGCCGATGTGAGCAGAACTGCTCTTAGCTTGATTTTACACGGTAGATATAAAGCAAGCCCAGCGAAGATTCTTAAGAAAATAAACGAAGCATACAGCAACATCGAAAGAGGAATGGTGAACTGTCCAGCACTAAAAGACGAGATAAATGTAAAAGTGTGCAGAAAGTTTACTAATGCCATCAAAGCTGGCGAAAATCTAACAGGAACGAACTTTTTAGTAGTCAAAGATGTTTGTCCTTATTGTAGAAATTTTTAAAGGAATAGCATGAAAATAGAAATAACAGAAAAAGAAGTTGTGATGGAAGGTACACACAAACAGTTTGAAGCTGCTGCATTTATGCTACTTTCGTTGGTGGTTAAGAACAATCCCCTTTCGTATGCAAAAACTATAGATTTTTTAAAGACAGTACTTCCAGTAACAATGGCGATGCCACTTGACGACAAAGATATAGTAGTGCCTTATATAAAAATAATAAGAGGAGAAAAATAAAATGATAAGAATTGAAGCAAAAGATGAAGCAGGAAATATATATAGCGTTCAAACAAATGACCCCGCGATAGCGAGAGGTTTTATCGATATGTTTGATAATTTTTGGTATGTGGGTGCAAAAAAACAACAACCGACAGATGAAGTTGTAGATGAAGGCAAAATCATACACGACAATCATCTTGGCGGAGTGGACTATATACATGCAAAAGTGCCAAAACCTTCATGTATGGGTAGTAGATAAGGAGTATAAGGTGATCAATAAAATTGGAAGATGGATAGAGATACAAATCAGTAAGTGGTATTGTGGAGAGAGTAGAAAAACATGCACAAGAAGTAAAATATTTCCTTGGATTTGGAGGTAAGGGATGGAAGATTTTTTTGTAGCTATTTTTCTCATTATTGCATGGGTTTTAATAGCTAGTTTAACACTTGAAGATAAAAATAAAGGAGTGAAAAAGTGAGAAATTGTCCTTTTTGCGGTGGCGATAGTGCTAGAGTATTTGAAAAAGATGAGAAACCAACTCGAGGCGAACAGCCACAATGCTATGTTAGATGCAATAAATGCTTTGCTAGAGGTCCAATAAAAGAACTTGCAGCGTTAGCGATGATGAGTTGGAATGGTGATGATCTTAGAGACAATAAAACAAAAAGCTTATTTGAAGGAGAAAATAATGAGTGAGTATATGATAAATAGTAAAGGTGATAAGGTACATATAGACCTTGTAAAAAAAGATGATGTGATGAGAGATGGACTTGTGAATGAGTTGCTTGATGAAGCAGTGGCTTTTAAGGGAATAATGGGTGAGTTTAGATCTAAGGCAGAGCAAAAAGTCGAAGATTATTTTGAAGAGTTGATGGCAAAATATAATCTTGATCCGAAAGCAAAAAGCAAAAAAGGCAATATTACATTAGAGAATTTTAGCTCCACGGCAAAAGTGCAGATCGCAATAAGCGATAAGCTGACTTTCGATGAAAAACTACAGTTAGCAAGAATGAAATTTGATGAGTACTTCGAACAAGTCACAGTGGGCAGTAGTGAAGAGGTTAAGATGTTAATCAATAAGGCTTTTAGTGTTGATAAAGAGGGTAAGGTTGATGTGAAGAGAATACTTGAACTCAGAAGTTATAACATCAAACATCCAAAGTGGGTTGAAGGTGTGGCACTCATTGAAGAGTCTAAAAAGATAGTAAGTTCAAAAAGCTATATCCGCTTCTACAAAAGAGAAGCAAGCGACGAGAGTTGGAAACATGTGAGTTTAGATATCGCGGCGGTGTGAAATGATATTTCAAGTTATATACCAAGAGGATGAAGAGCTTAAATCTTTTGAGATAGAAGATGATGATCTAGTGGGGATAATGGCAAAAGTAAATGACGAAATAGAAAAAAGAGGGATAGACCCTATCCTAGCGACATACGAGAGAATAGCATAACATTGCTAGAGCTTATCAGTGGGTCAACAAACCCACCCTATATAGGCTCTATGGAGTGTTAACTCTATATTTTAAAGGAATATGATAATGGATATATGGGAATTGATAAAATCTCAATCGCTAACAAAAGATCATCTGAATGTGCAACAGGAATATTTGATCGATAACTTTTTGCCGAAGAGAACGATAAGCGTATGGTATAGCGACGGAGGAACTGGTAAGTCCTATCTAGTATATGGTGTAACTAAAATAGCATTAAAGGCTGGTATGAGAGTCATATATATAGATCATGACAATGGCATAAATACAATAAAAGAGAGAAATATAGAAAGTATGCTTGATGGATATGATAGCTTGAACTATCTACATCGCTCAAGTATGACCATGGATGCTGACTTGTTTTTAGAAGAGATGTCAAATGTTGCAATAGGGCAAATATATGAAAATGTTTTGCTTGTGGCAGATAGTATAAAAGACATAATAATGGATATGAGTAATGATGTTAAAGCTGCCAAAATAATGAGAATTTTAATGAATATTCGTGAAGCCGGCGGAACGATAATAGCACTGCACCATACCAATAAAAGTGGTAGAAATTACCAAGGCAGCAATCAAATCAAGAATAGTAGTGACATCATGTATTCCATGGAGCAAAAGAGCTCAACGGACGGAATGATAAATTATTTCATGAAAGCTGAAAAAATGAGAGCAGGAGTGGTAAATAAAGGTTGGAGCTTGGATTTAAAAACGTTAAATTTAACGGAAATCAACGAGAGCGAAGCAATGATGAGTGTATATGAAAGTGATTTTATCACTAAGATACAAAAAATATTAAAAGAGGAGGACAATATGACTTTATCAGAATTATGCGATGAGTTAGGCAGTACGACTGATGACAAAACAACAAGAAGTATGATCGACAAATTTGATGGAAAATACTATCAAAGCAAAAAGTTAGGCAAGAAAAGAGTTTTTTCACTGGTAACTACCAATGTTACCAATGTTACCAATGAAATAAAGGAGGCAGTATGAAAATAGCATACATAGACACAGAAACAACAGGATTGTCTCCCGAAAAGCATGGCATAGTACAACTAGCTTGTCTAATAGTCGAAGATCATAAGATAATAGACGAGATAGATATCCTCCTGGATCCTTTCTCATACAAAGAAAACTGTGCATGTGATGACAAAGCACTTGAGATAAACGGACGAACCATAGAGGAAATAGAACATTTTCCAAACGCTGATGATCAACTTGAGAAATTCTTGGATTTTCTAAGTCCATACACACAGGAAGCTAACACACTGCAAATAGCTGGATATAACGTAGATTTTGACATCAAATTTATAAAAGATTGGTTCAAATTAAGCGATACCACATTTGGCGACTATTTTAATCATGAAACTCTTGATGTGCTATCTCTCGTAAGACATGCTGAATATTTTAGAGCTATAAAATTAGAGAGACATAGGCTAATTAATGTTTGCGAACACTATAACATTTTTTTAGATGCTCACAATGCACTGAATGATATAAAAGCAACACTAAAAGTACATAGAAGACTTAAAATTGAATTGTCCATGTGGTCTGAGGATAATTTTCAAAATATAATATCAGTAAGTTTATTTGGATATGGATTTGAAATAAATTATATTGGACATAATAGTGAAAATGGAGAGAATAAAGATAAGTATGAGTTATTTGGTGGATGGGGTAAAAGACTTAATCCATATATAACCTTTGGTATTAACTACCGATTGATTACATTTGTTTTATTGTTAAATAGGAAGTAAGAGATGAAAACACAAAAATTTCCAAATATTGAGAGAAGTGATTTGCTCTATTGGTATTGGTGTTTAGAGTACTCTGCACCAAAAATCGCAGAAATAACAAATACCAATGAAAATTGGGTCACAAAAGAAATTCGCAGACATGGATTAGAAAAAAATAAAAACAAAGTAAAACTAAGAGGCAAAAAAGGGTATAAAATGCCGTGGAGCGAACGACTTAAACATCACAAACAACCTCACGCTAAGCGTGTTTTTAAGCTTGACCCTAAAACTAGAGAGGTGGTGGAAATGTATGATTCAATGTGTGCGGCCTCTAGAGATGGCTACAGAAAAGACAGAATAATGACAGCCATCAAAACAAATGGAACTCATAGAGGCTTTGCATTTAAAAGGGATAAATGATGACAAAAGAAAAAGTAATACAAAAAGTAAAAGAGAAACTTGGAACACTATCAACAGAGATAGTGGATGTGATTAATTTTGCCTATGAAGCAGGCTGTATCGAAGATGCTATAAAATATGAGAGTAAGGCTAAAGAAGAAAATATGACATCCCCTTGTATAGAGTGTACTTTTTGTGGCGGATTTATAAGTACATATCCATGCAGTGAGTGTTGTTTTTCATATCCTAATAGATTAGTTCCAAAGAGATAAAATGACAGAAGGTCAAAAAGCATTCAGAAAAAACCTACTGGCTAAAGTACACCAACATCCTTTTTGTAAAGAGGCAAAAGGGCTTGATACATGGAATCACTTTTTGCAAAATGGATACGGAGTAGATAGCAGTGCAAAGCTATCAATTGGTGAGTTGCTCAATCTAGTAGAAGTAATGAATAGCAAAAGCGAACCGAGAATAAGTGGAACAAGGGAAAGTGATATCGGGTATGCTAGTAGTAAGCAAATCTATGTGATAGATACACTTTGGAAGGATAAAGCGAGAGATAAGAGCGATTTGGCTTTGCGTAAATTTATAAAAAGAACAATTAAATCAATGCCGTTACATTTAAGTAACTTAAGTAAAATTGACGCAAGCAGAGTTATTACTGCGTTAAAAAGGATATAAATATGTTGTGTCCCAAATGTGCATATAGTAAGACTAGAGTCGTTGGTACAGTTAAAGGGCAAACCAACGAGCGGTTTCGCAAGTGTGATAGATGTGGTTACACTTTTCAAACGGTAGAAGCTATAAGGTTTGATGATTATTGGAAAGAGTATCTTTTTAGTACGGTAGAAAATACGGAACTTAAAGATATCAAAAAAGATTAGTTTAGTACCTTTTCTATCTTGTCTACCACTATCTTTTCAATAGATTTTTTTAATTTTGGCTCAAGCTCTCCATTGTCGTCTATAGGCAAATAACGACGAGCAGGAATACCACTACCTCTACCACTACTTTTTTTACTACCCCAGTTTTGAACAGCACCATAGGCTTTAACGGTATTGTTGCTTACTGTGACTTGCTTTGGGGTTGCCTTGGTCTGCCAGTTTGAGGAAAGATTACCTTTTTCATGCAATAACTTTCTATTATTGTTATTATTATAATCTTTGCCGACCGCTTTTCTTACTCTCCAGACTTCTCCAAAAGGGCTCTTTTCATTTTCGAACGACATTTCGATATCAAGTTTTATTTTTTCTCCGATATCTCTCATAATTTCTTGCATACCTGAACCATTTATGAGGCTTGATAGCTTTGCTAGTTTTGATTTGACGTTATCTAGACCTTGAATTTGAGTGCTAGACATTTTATATTCCTTTTAGTTAAATTGTTGTATGATTTGAATACGACAAAAGAAACACGGTGAATCTCTCGGCCGTAGAACATACTTTGTATGGATCGCGTGTAGGTTTTGAGAGTCCTACCTTTTGTCCCATAATATATCTCCATTTTTTATCTTTCTTTCAATATTTTCTTTTTTGGTTTTTCTAAATGAAGTGATATATATCTCTTTTTTATTTTCTGTTACTTTAAGCACAGCGTAATAGAATGCACTATCATCACAAAATGACTTTACTACCACCAATGTGCTATCTCCGTCCTTAACTCCAATTATTGATCTTTCTACAATCGAATTGAGCAACAAATATTCATACCATTCTATTTCTGGGTGGTGGTCTTTATTTTTTTTCAGTGTCTCTACTGAAAGCAGTGCCGTATCTGATTTTGTTTTTAAAATTTTCTTTACTTGCGATGGAATATTGGCGATAGCTAGATTATCCTTTGGCATTTTAAACCATTTTTTGAATTTTGTTTTATCTAAAATAGTCTCCTTCTTAGCCACTTCATAAAGCTTCTTTGCACATGGTCTATTGCTTTTGGCATTTATGCCATCGTTACAGTTTTGTTTTAGTGCATTTAATTTATTCTCATACGCTCTTAAGGTGTTATCTGTTTTGCCTACATGATATGCCCAGTCTTTATCTGCAATATTTGGCAAACTGTTTGTTTTGCTTATATTCCAACCTCTATTAGTGAGGTCATCTTCAAAGACGGTCATAGCTCGACATCTACAATTCCATCCGTTCGGTGGATAGTTTGTGTCCCACCATGGATCATCTTTTGGTAATATAATACCATGTAGTAATCTGTGTTCAGGACGTACACGAAAATCCAAGATAGCAGAATATCTCAGATATGGGGCACTGCTTTGCATCTGAGAGTAGTACCTACCTTGTGCATAGCTTGTTCGCATATTGGTATCATATATCGTTTTGAGCCGTCTAGAGCCAACTGTTATTTTTTTAAACTCACCAGTACCTGGATTCATAACTTCAGTTTTACCAAACCAGCCGTACTGCTTAAGTGTCGGCTCAAGATTTGCTTTCCACGTCTTGAAGTCTTGCCCCTCTTTTATGGCTTTGGTGAGGCTTTCGTGTATATCACTGAGTAAGTCTAGTTTGGTGACTTTTGCAACCGTGAAAGCTTTGTGATGAGAAGAGTGTGCTATCTCATCATAGTCGAAGTGTAGCTCAGGCTTTTTACTCTTGAAATAATCTATAATCTGATCAGGCGGTGAGTCAAAGTCTATGGCTGTCATTTTATTTGTCCAAAATCAACTTAATATAAACTTCCAAATCTTTTGCATACTGTATTACTGTTGCGTAATTTTGCTCTAGTATTTTTGTGTTTACCAAGATGTCATCCGTAGTCGTTAAATTTAAATCAGGTCGTTGCGGTTTGAGATCGTCTTTTATAATCGGTGGTTTGATATACTCTTTTTGGCTACAACCAACTAGACTAAAAGCTGTGGCTAGTAGTACGAATAAGACGATTAGCCGCTTGGCATTTTGTTTCATTGTCATCCTTTTTGAATTTTGTTATATATGTTATCTTCGCTTGCGACTCTTTATCGTTCGTTTGTCTTGCTTGTTTGTATTCATTTTTTGCTTGCTTGTATTCTTCTGGAGTAAAAGTGCATTTACTCTCAAGCTTTATAAGATTTGTTTGAAGCAGCTCTATTTTTTTATCTTTGTTTCCTAATAGCCAATATTCAAAACCAGCTATAACACCAACTACTAAAAAAAGTACCAGTATTCCTTGACTTATTTTATTTTGAAACCAGATAGCCATTAAACTTCCTTTCCGCCAGTTTCGGCGTTGATTGTCATTAAAGTTGTATATTTGCAATTTTGATATCCCTGTGGAACGCGATAATCCTTAAAGTCACTTACGAGGTACCTTCTTATGTTTACTTCGTCCGATTGATTACCGCCAAGTATATAAACATACTTGCCCTCTGTTGCAACTAAAAATCCAACATGACCGCCCCCTATGCGACTTTTAACAGCAATAGCTCCTATCACAGGCTTGCTACTTACGCCAAACTCCAGCCAAGATAAGGCTCTGGCAGGACTTGATACGGTTTTCTTGAACCCCGATTCAATCATTATTCCATTTACATAACTTCCACACCATGCGATTTCATCATTAGAAAAACCACCAGATAATTTATGCCACTTCATAACAGTAACATCATTTTGTGTTCCGTGTATTTCATGAACTCCTATATATTTCATCGCATTTTTAAGCCATACTGGAATACATAGGGAAGTAATCGCTTTTTTTGTTTCTGATCCTAAATCTCCATCTACAACCAATTTTGAGCCATTTTTATTGAGAAACTGTTGGAGTTCCTTAACCGCCTTATTCATTTCTTCTCCTCATAAGATAATATTTTGGCTTTGAGCCACCTAGCAATACTTGCAAGGGCATCAAACTCTGGTAAGTCTTTGGTTGTTTTAATAGCGTGTATGTTAGAAATAGAACTATAAACTTCTGATAAAGATAAAATTATCATACCGACCTCAAGAGCTTTTACTCCGTCTGCCCCTACTGTTTTAAACCCCATGCCAAGTAATATAGGTACAAAAAGAGAAGACAATTTGCTTATGATTCCAGCCCACATCTCTTTGCTTGTTATTTTAATGTCGAGCTTATATGCCCTGCCAATACCAGTTAAGTAGTCTACAACTAACAAAAAAGCATATATCACGAATATTTCCGTACTAAGTCCTAAATAATGTAATAACATAGCAATATATGTAGCGAATGTCAGCACAATTACTTTAACTTGGAATATCTCATCATTACTCATCTTAAAACCCCCGTTAAACTAGCGTTAAATTTGCCTACAATCAAAAAACTACAATCAGGTAGTATCTTTGCTTGTGTTTGTATATAAATGTTTTTAAAACTCATTTTCAGCTCCTAAAAGTTCACTTGATATCATGACTGATGTAAAAGTGTCTTCGAGTTCATTCATATCAACATCTGGGTATGCTTCGATAAGAGCCGAAAAAGCTTCTTCAAAACTCTCAGCCTTTAAGAGGATTTTTTCAAGTTCTTTTTTGATCTTGATTTCGTTTTTTTCTAGAACCGTTAAAAAATCTTCAGATTCTAAAGCTTTATCTATATTGTCCATAGGTGTTTTTTTAGCATTGATGGCTAATCGTTTGTTAATTATTTTTTTAAAATTTTGGCTAATTTTGGTTGTTTTTGTTTTGAGCGGAAGATCTAATTCTTTACTGATGTCAGTATCTGTCATCTCAAAGCCAATCTCAGAAGCTATCTTGATTATATTTGCTCTTTGCAATAGATCCTTATCTTTTTCTATGAGTAGAGCAAAATCTATATCTATATCAATAAGTTTAAAGGCACGCTTTACACACCCAGTAACATATTTTGCATCCCTGGCCGTAATCTCTCTTTTTGTTTCTGCGTGTATGTTTGCTTGAGCGTAAGAGCCTGTTGTACCTGTATTGCTCGTAAGGGTAGATCCATTTATGCTTTTTGCTATTTCACTATCGGCATACTGTACAAATTTTAGAAAGTCGGCTTGAGAGCCACGACCTTCTAATACTTTAAGCAGATCTTGTTTACCTAAGACAGTATAGCCACCGCTCTTAAGCCCACGGATAGAATCACCAACTGCAGTTAATGTTTCGTCTGAACTGTCTTCTACATTTGCCACTATTGGAGGCACGCCTAAAAATTCAGCGAATTTCATATAGTGAGATAAGACAAAATGCTTCGCATAGACTATCCACAAGACTTTTCTTAATATTGGTTTTTTACGCTCGAATAACAGAAATCTAGGCTCTATTATATTTATTTTTGTTTTTCCACTTTTAAGATAAGGAACATTATCTTCAAAAAAAAGCTTCTCTTTATCAATTTTCGTAAAAATGATATTATTTTGGTCATCGACAGATAGTTCAATAATGCCGATGCCATATATTACAGCTTCCATGGCAGCTGATATAATTTCGTCTATACTGGTATTGTAAGTTTCATCTACTTTGTGTGTGTAGTATTTGTTTTCAATCCCACTCACTCTTGTTTCAACTTCGCTTCCAACGCTGGTATCTTTATCTTCAATCAGAGCAAAGATTGGTAGTGAATCAGATAACTTTTTATATATCAAAATGGTCTTAATGACGCCAGCACTTAAACTAGAATATAAAGATAAGTCTGTTTGAGTGTAGGTGCCTTTGGGTCTAAGTGTGCTTAGAAACTCTTTTTTATTCATATTGTCTCATCCTTGTATTTGTTTAAAAATTTTTGTTTTGCTTCATTCTTTTTCATAAAAGAGGCAACTGCTTGATAGTTAAAGCCTTTTTTATTTCCAATAAAGTCTTCATGACTAAGAGCGAGTGCCGCCGCCCAAAATCTATCGGCATGCCCATGTTCATTTCGGTCTGCGTCATAGATAAAACCTCTCGCTCCTGCTTTTCTTTTAACCGCATGCAAATCTGCTATAAGAAGAGGATCATTCGGAATACTCACTTTTCCATCTTCGAACGCTTTTTTAATATTGAGTGCCATTTTTTCTTTTGATGGTGCAGTAAAGAGCACTTCTGTTGCTCTTTTTTTGTATTTTTTGTGCATACCCTCTGCCAAGTCTGCTCCGATTCCAGTTGCGTCAATTTTTATAACACTATTTTGATATAGACTCAAAAAGTCATTTAACGCTTTCCTTTGTGCATCAAAACTAGCCTTACGATATGTGTCGTAAGCTGCTAACACAAACTTATCATCTCTTAATGCAAAGGCTATCAATACAGAGAGGTCAATTTTACGACCGATATCGTAACCTGCTCGAAGCTCTTCCGTGGAGAATGATTTAACTTTGAGTTTATGATCTATACATGATTGGATAAGTGAAACTGGGAGTAGTGCACTCTCGTCATCGACAAAGATACATTCATACATCATTGCCCAGCTATCACTATCAAACAAATCCCTAAGAGTGTCTATATCTACGTCTAAGCCCTGTTTAACTGCATCGTATATGGTAGTGATATGGCGAGAGAACATATAATACTTAGTGACATCTACAATTAGTTTTTCAAAAAGTGAATTTTTCTCAAAAGGAGTAGATAAGATAGTTACTCTAGCTCTTGTGTCTCCGACCTTAACTGATGTTATAGACGGAACAAACGCTTCCCAAATTCGTTTCGGATTTGTATACCATGCGAACTCATCAAGCCATACAGAACCACTAAAGCCCTGAATAGTTCTAAAATTGTTTGCAAAGATATATATTGTAGTACCTGCTGGGGTAGTAATCTTATTTTGGGAGCCACCTAAAACAATACCAAGCTTACTAGCATGAACATTAATCTCTGTATACCATTTTAGGGCTTGTTCTTCTGATGCTGAGATAATGAGTTGATCTAGTCCACCCATAGCATCTGCTAAACACTCTCCAGCACATCCATAAGTCGCACCAATTTGTCTTGACTTGAGCCAAACTCTAAAACGGCTTTCGTCCAACATAAAAGCTTGTTGATATAGATACAAGCCATAGCTCTCTTCGAGCATCCTTTTTTTAATCTCATATGTATTTTCTGGAATTTGGATTGTAGGTTTTGGTTTTTCTTTTTTCTTTTCAATACGATTAAGTCTCTCAAGTGACTTAGTCAACATTGAGATTTTACGGACAGTTGCTTCTGATTGTCTTTTTTTTGAGAGCGTGGAAATCTGCTCTTCTATCGATTTCTGAGATGTATTTTTGAGCCAGTTACGTAAAGTTCTTTCACTCACTTTAAGCTCAATACTTATATCTGATACTGGTATACCACTGTTAAATTTTTTAACCGCAGCTTTTTTTATTTTAGGATCATATGACATGTCAGAAGTTTAAAACAAAAAAAAGTTAAGTCACTACATATACCCATATATAGAGTGACTTGTAAGTATATAAAGCGTTAAACTGCCCTTGAATTTATATAAAAAAAGAAAGGAGCATCTTGAAACTCAAAAAAGGTTTAAAACTTAACTTTAAGCAGGGAGAAAAGGTAATGGTATCGCCAGTCGGCGAAGTTATCGGTCTGGATGGACGCGGCTTTATCATCGACGGTGATAAACTCTTGGCAGATATCCAAAAAAACGAGATCGATATAGTGCTTGATGCAAATCACAACTTCGATAAAGCTCTCGGTTGGTTTCCGTGGGAAAGCTTTGAGAAAAGAGACGACGGAATATACGCGTCCTTAGATCTAACACCTGCAGGAATCGAATCAAACGACAGAAAAGAATACAGATATTTAAGCCCAGTCTTTATGATGTGTAACGATAGAGAAGTGGGTGGCTTGGATAGCGTGGGATTTGTTAATCGTCCTAATCTATTAAACAATGCACTCAATGATAAACAAAAGGAGCAAAACAATATGACGTTAGAAGAATTAAAAGCAGAGTTTGACACAGTTAGTAAAACTGTATCAGGTTTGACAGAAAATTTAAAGACAGCAACAGACCAGCTAACGACGATAGCAACAAACATCGCAACAGTTGAGACAAATACAAAAGCACACGATAATAAATTTGCAACAATTGAAGCAGAGATGTTAGAAGTAAATAAAAAACTTCAAATATTTGGCAAGGGTGGTGACTATGAAAATAATAACAATAACGGAGATTTAAGCGATAGCGAAAAAGCAACAGCAAAAATGTTAGGCTTAAGTGATGACGAATACAAACTAGCAAAAGGAGACAAATAATGGCAACATTTGAAGAAACAAGTATCGGATTTAAAGCAATTTTTCAAAAAACATTTAATGACACTACTAGCGAAGCGGCACAGTTGGCGACTATAGTAGAAAGTAAAGATTTGAGCGAAAAATATGTTTGGTTGGGAAATTTTCCAAACATGAAAGAATGGATAGGTGATAGAGATCTTAAAAGTTTAAAAGATTTTGGTTATCAAATCGACAATAAATCTTTTGAGGCGTCAGTAACCGTACCAAAAAAACACATAGAGTATGATAAAGTAGGACTCTATAAACCTGCAATTGAGCAGATGGCGGTTAATGCTAAACAGTTTCCGAGTGAACTAGTAGCAGAAGTGCTTATTGATGGTGCAACAAGTCTATGCTATGATGGTAAAAACTTTTTTGCCACTGATCATGCAGTTGGACCGGTTGCAACACCTACTATATATGCAAATAAATCGGAAGGTGTTTTAAACTCAGCAAATATCATCGCTGGTGTTACTTTTATGCAGTCCATCAAAAACGAAAGTGGTAAATCACTAAGAGTTAAGCCGAATATTTTGGTTTGCGGCCCTAACAATTTGTCGAACGCAATAACTGCCATCACAAAAGAGTATAACGCTGGTGGAGAAAACAATACGACCTATAAAATGCTTGACTATTTAGTGTTGCCAGAAATTACTGACTTAAGTTGGTATATTTTAGATACAACTAAACCACTCAAACCTTTCATTATTCAAGTTGCCGAAGATGGGATATTCGAGTCTAGCGATGATCATAAGTTTGTTAAAGATGCTTCTTTGTTCGGTACGAAAAGCTTCCTTAATGCTGGCTATGGACTTTGGCAGCTCGCATTCAAATTTAGCGGGGTTGCATAGTGTGTAAAGATCTTTTGCTAGCACGAGCTAAAACATCGTTATTTAATGCTAACGAGGTTACTCCAGAATTATGCGAAACAGCATGTGCAGAAGCAAAAGAACTAACAGACAATAAGCCAATCAAAACGACAATGTTAATTGATCTAGCTATAGTAAGACTTAAGCTTCATCTTAAGGTAGATGTTGATCCCATAGAAGAGAAATTAGCAATGAACGCTATAAAAGAAGCAAAGTTGCTACCAGCAACTGAGAGTACTGGAACTGAAATCAAAAAAAGCACTATAAAAACAGGCATAAGGACTAGTGAATGGGATATGTAGATGCATTTAAGGCTATTGAGTCTCTATTTACAGAAGCTACTCCAATTTCGTCTCCTGAAGTGATAAATCAAGCAGGAGAATATATCCTGTTTGATGGATCACATCCAGACAATGCGTCGGAAGATACGCTAAGTTTTATCCTTGTCATGAGTGCAAATAGCTACACCAAAGAAAATGGCTTAGCTGAGTTGATTGAAGAGAAGAGAGAGAGAATAGCAAAAACATCATTTGATATATCTCTTAAAAAAATTCAAAGAGCAACGCTTTTAAACACTACGCTGTTTAGTGTAGCAATGCATTTGGAAATCAAAATTAATACAAAGGTAAAAGAATGAAAAAATATACTGTGTTAAAAATATCAGTAATTGCTGGAATATTTTGTGCTATTGACCAAACAATAGAACTAAAAGAAAAAGACGCAAAAAAATATATTGACGAAGGCTTCATTAAAGAGCTTACGGAAGAAAAAGAAGAAATATTGAGTCCTGATGTCATAGAAGCTATGACATATGCAGAGCTTAAGGCAAAAGTTGCAGAACTTGAAATCGTTACACCTGATCTCAAAATGGAATCGCTTAAAGCCGCATTATTAGAGCATATCGGAGTCTAAAAATGTCTACTGCACAAAAAGTTGGAGAAGTGACTAGTTTTAATGTCGATACTGCATCTGCTAAAGTTGAAGTAAACGGAAGAGAGACAGACACTATCCCTGTGCTTATGATCGCAACGAAATTTAAGAGACATTTCATACCGCTAGCTCCAGGAGATCAAGTGGCGATATCTGGAGAGATAGATGCTGGACATGTTACTGGCAGTTTTTTCCATGATGGTGTGCCAATACCAAGTGGCGTAAGCGAAACAAGAGAGGTAATAGAGTATAGCGATGGTACACGAATAGTTTATGATATCGAATCTCATATACTTGAAATTACTGGTGCAAACATCAGCATACAAAATGATGTAAGTGTTGGCGGAAATTTAACAGTTGGTGGAAACATAGAGAATGGTGGCAACATCACAAGTGCTGGAGTAATAACTGACAGCGATGGAAACAATGGAGCTTAAATGTCATATTTAATAACTTTAGAAGATTCTATCAAACGCATACTACTAACTCCGTTAGGCACTAGAGTTATGTTGCCAACATTTGGATCTAAACTTCATACGCTAATTGACAAAAGAGCAGATCAAACGTGGAAACTGCTTTTCATATCTTACGTGTATGAGGCTCTTAAAAAATGGGAGCCAAGAGCAAAGATAAGAAAAGCTATACCAAATATTGACGCTGTAAGCGGAGAGGTGACAATTAGTCTGGAATTAGAAAGTGCGGATGCAAACCAAATACAAAAGCTGGAGATAGTATATGCTAGTGCCTAAAGCTATAGAAGAAATTGATTACGATTCACTTAAAAATGATATTGTTGAGCATCTTAAAGAGATAAGAGATATTGATATTGTTTTTTTAGAGAGTGATACTTTTTCGCTTATAGTAGAAGCTTTCATTTATAGAGAGATGCTACTAAGAGCTAGAATCAATGACGCACTTAGAGCATCTTATATTTGGACTGCAACCAGTAGCGATTTAGATGCTATTGCAGCACTGTATGGAGTAAGCAGACTAGAAGATGAGGAGGATGATAGACTTAGAGAAAGATGTATATTGTCACTTTATGCACAAAGTACTGCTGGATCTAAAAAGTCATATATTTTTTGGACTAAAAGCGTAAGTAACAACATTAAAGAAGTTGAAATTTTAAATCCAACAGCTGGTGTTGTCGAAGTTGTTTATCATAGTGATAATGACTATACCACAGAGATATCTAATATATGTAGTGGCGACGATGTCATTCCTTTGTGTGACACGGTAATTGTAACAAAAGCAACTATCGTGAATGCAAACATAGAGTTAGCAATAGAAATACTTTCTGACTTTAATATCATAGATATCCGTAACGCCATAAAAGAGTCTTTTGGTAATTTATCTCTAGGGATAGGGGCAGATTTGCCACTTTCTAAAATTTATGACACTGCTCATGTTGAGGGTGTTTATAAGGTTACAACAAATGCTATCGATGTCATCGCGAATGAACGCGAAGTCATTCAACCAAACATTATTTTTATATAAGGAGAGTTCATATGGCAGCAAATTATGGAGTGAATACAACCACTAGCACAGATGCAGCAAGATCATTGGCGATTGTATCATCTACGCCAATTGCATTAGTAGGTTCTGCGGTGCTAAGTGTCGCAGATGGTGAAATATATACAAAAGCAACAAACGAAGAACCATTATACTATGGCAGCGTAAGTAAAGCAAAGGCTGCTTTTAGTGATATAGCAGGAACAATACTAGAAGCATTAGATGGCATAGAAGACCAAAATGTTCAGTGTCCAATAATCATTAAAGTTGTAATAATCACACAAGCAGAGAGTCTACTATCTGCTGAGCTTTTCTATAACAATCCACTTGTCAAAACAAGTGTTATAGAGAATTTAAACTCTTTAAAATCGGTAGCAAGCATAGTTGGCGTTAAACCAAAATTAATTATTGCACCAAGATTTTCACATGATTTAGATGTGGCAACAGAAATGACCAGCGTGGCAGACAGATTATTAGCATTTTCTATAGTAGATCTAAATGTGGCAGACGAGAGTGAAGCGTTACTTAAAAAAGTTAGTTTTGGCACAAAAAGAGTTTTACTAAGAGATCCTTATGTTCAAGTTTGGGACACATTAACTAGTACTTCTATTACACAGCCTGATAGTGCAAGAGTAGCTGGCATGATGGCATGGACTGATGCTCAGTGGGAATATGGCTTTGCCGATAGCTTCTCTAATCGTGTCATGAATGGTATCAGTGGAACAGCTAGACCGATTGAGTTTAATGCTGGTCAAGACTGCGAAGCAGATAGATTAAGAAGTGCTCATATTGGTACTGTTATTCGTTATAACGGTTTTCGTACATGGGGTGGCGAGACGACAGGCATAGATCCAATATGGCAAGATCATACTAGAGTTCGAATTTTTGACAGGATATCCGAAGCTGCTCTTGATGGTCTTTTTTGGGCGATTGACAGAAGAGCTGACATTCTTAAAAGTGTTAAAGATAGCGTAGAGCAACTACTATTGGCTCTAAAAGGTGCAAGAGTGATGATAGGCTATGATGTTTACTGGGATGAAGAGCTTAATACCAAGACTAACATCACTGCTGGTAAATTTTATCTCAAAGCCGAAGCTCAAAACAGTCCTATCGTTAAACGCCTAGAGGTTAATTTCAATTATAGTGACAGATGGGGCGAAGTGCTCATTAAAACAATATCTTAAAGGAGTAGATAATGATAAATAGAAAAGGTGAAGCTTTTGACGGTGCGGCTATAGTTGTAGAGGGATTAGGCTTTATAGCTTCTGGTGCAAAAGGCAAACTGCCCGATATAGAATTTACACAATTCACTAGCATGAGTGGGGTAGCGGAAAACACAATTGACACAACCGTACTTAAGCAGATGAAGAGCACGCTTGAACTGTTGGGTGAAAATAAAGTTTATGTTCAAGCTTTGAAAAAAAGAAAAAACAAACTCGCAGCCTTTGAAATTAGATACACGAGTAGCGGTAAACAAGTTCTTGTTACGCTTAGAGGCACTATCGCTAAATCAGCATCAGCTGATGTCGAAATAGGCAAAGAGAACAAAAAAACACTAGAAATAAGCGTTAATTTCTATAAAAAAGAGGTTGATGGATATGTCGAAAATCTTATAGATATTGACAATATGATATGTGAACTTGATGGCGAAGATATTTGGGCAGACCAAACTGCATTTTTGATTGGATAAAAACATGAGTGATAAATTACAAGAAACAACAAAAAAAGACAATATGATTCCTTTGTCGAATGATAAAACTATTTTTATGCGAACTCCAAAGCTAAGAGATGTGAGAGCCGTTAAGCATATTGTAGACATAGAGGATAGAGAGGTAGCCTTAATTTCTAATTTAACAGGGTTAAGCGAGGACGAACTCGACGATCTAGATTATCAAGACTATAATCTATTAGATGAACGGCTAGCGGCTTTTCTATTGCCAGTTGGGAAGAATATATTGAGGGCATAGCCTTACTGGGCATTAATATGAGCCAAGGCTTTTTGGATTGCTTAGAAATGGAAGTTGATGAGCACGATCAATTATTAAGAGAGATGTTGTCTCTTTTTGAAAAAACAGAAGATTAGGAGGAAAATAGCATGTCAAACATGGATGTGGGCTTAACGTTTAAAGCACTTGATAATGCTTCTCCTGTCATCGCCAAAGTGTGGGGAGAAGTTAAAAAACTAACAAATGCTCCTATACGCATAGGGTTAGCCACAACTTTTGTTGGTAATGCACTCAAAAATTATTCTGAAGCAAAAAAAGAAAGAGCAATGAGCTATATCAAGCCATATGCAGATTTAGAAGATGCCAGAACTCAGCTTGAAAACACTATGCTTAAATCCAATGGAAAAGTAAGTGCTTGGTTTAGTGCTATAGATAAAGAAGCGACAGAATTAGGGAACAAACTTCCTGGTACTACAGCAGATTTTTACGAGATGGCAAGTGCGATGAAGTCTTTGGGCGTAGAGGAAAAAACAATCGCCAATGGTGGATTAAAATCTGCAGCTTATCTTGCTGCTGTATTAAAAATACCTTATGCAGAAGCAGCTGAAAGTGTGGCAAAATTTAAAGAAGCACTAGGAATAGCAGATAAAGATCTAATAGCTTTTATTGATGATATGCAACGCATGGGACATATGGGTGTAAAAGTAGATGAGATGAAATATGCTTTTGGCAGAAGTGCTGGAGCATTAAAACTCATGGGATTACAAGGATTACAAGCAAGTAGAGATTTAGAGCCTTTGTATGGAATGCTAATCAAAACTGGTATGAGTGGTGAAACCGTGGGGACAGCAGTTGGTAATGCACTACAAACTGCTATGACTTTTGAAGTTGATCGTTCAAAAAAAGTCGCAGAACTTAGAGCAATGTTAAATGCAAGAGGAATAACATTAGATTTTGTTGATGATACTGGCAAGTTTAAAGGTATTGATAATATGGTCGCTCAGCTAGAGAAACTCAAAAAAATCAAATCCGAAGCGGAGAGAGTTAGCATCATTCAATCTATATTTGGTTCTGGTGCAGAAGGAGATGCTATATCTATGATGCTTAAACAAGGATCTAGCGGTATAGCAAAATTTAAGGCTGATATGGCAGCACAAGCTAATTTAGATAAGAGAGTAGAAAAAAGTCTTGGCACACTTCGAGCTTTATGGGAAGCGTTTAGTGGTACAAAGGATAATGTTTTTGCTAGTGTTGTGGAGCAATGGAGTGGAGAGATACACTGGCTTACCAAAGCACTTGGTAGTGCGACAGCAACTGTTGGCAACTTTTCTAAAGCACATCCAATAATGACAAAATTTTTTGGTGCAATCATACTTGGTGCTCCACTGGTTGCTGGTGTACTAGGTGCTATAATGGTACCACTGGGACTTATAACCACTGGTTTTGGTGTTCTTAAAAAAATAACAGGCTTTAGTACTCTTAAAAATGCGTTAACAGGTGTCGGTAAAACTGCTTGCGATGCTGGTAACTGTGCTGGAGGAGCGGCCACAAAAATAGTCAAGCTTAAAAATGCGATGAGTGGCATAGGTGCGATAGGATTTGCTGAAGCTGCAGGTATCGCAGCCTTGGCAACTGCTTTTGTGGCTCTTAACTGGCAAATAGCGGAAATGGGTAAAGCCGATATAGGTAGTAAACATATCCAAAGTATGTCATTAGCAGAGTTAAAGCAAAATAAACAATATCTTCAAGAGAGAATAGATAACAGTAAAAAAGATTTAACGACTTTTGGCGGTTTTAAAGAACGAGTTTGGCAAGGAACAGACCAAGCAACAGCTAAAGCTCTTGAAGCTAGACTTAAAGCTACAAACGCAGCACTTTCTAAATTAGATCCAGGTTTAAAAAAATCAACAACAGTAACAAAAAAAACAAAGACCAATCCAACCTATTTTGACAAGCATCCTATGACCATAGAGGCTATTAGAGCCAAGGCATATTTAGAAGATAGAAAAAAACTATTGACAAACGCGAAAAATACAATACAGCAAACGGTTAAAAATGATACCAAAACAACTCAAAACAATCACAACACATATAATACTCATGTGGTTGTCCAAAACTCAAATGCAAGTGCCTCTGAAATTGCCAAAATGGTAGACAAAAAACTCAAAGCAAATGCTGATAGAAACGCTAACTTATCGCTCAAGAAGGTCAAATAATGGTTTGTATGTTAGGTTTTTATATTTTTGATATTAATGATGTTGAAACTATCAAGAAGCAAATTCAATATAAATATTCAAGAAAGGAGCGTATAGGTAACCATCCGCACACTCAAGCTGTTGGAAAATGGAATGAAAAAATAGATTTTGATGCGGTTTTATATTATGACAAAGCAAGTGCTTTTATTTTTCAAAAGATGGCAGAGCAAAAAATACCAGTTTGGTTTGTAATGCTAAGTGGCGAAGCATTGGAAGTTACTATTGATGATATTACGATCAAAAGAAGTTATTTTGACAAAGGCGGCCAGCCTCTTAAGCAAGAGGTTTCTTTTGTTCTTGAGGCTTACTATGACTAAGGTGGTGATAATATGAGTGATTATATATCTGTTGATGGCGACCGACTCGACACTATCGTATACGCTAAATATGGCACATTAGAGCCTATTATGATAGTGATTGAAGCAAATAGTCACATTCTCGATCGTTCTACATTAAGTGCTGGCGTAATAATTAAACTGCCAGAATGGAGTGCACCTATCAAAAAAGAGGAGGCAAAAACATTATGGAATTAACTCCAGCTTTTTTGCTCACAGCAAATGGAAAAGATATTACCGACTCGTTAAATACAGACACAGCATCTTTTAGACTGACAGACAACGATGGCGATGTGGCGGACGAATTAACTATCGTTGTAACTGGAGATTTTAAGCGACCAAAAGCTGGTGATGTGCTGGATTTTTCTCTCGGATACAAAGAAACAGGCGTTAGCTTTGTTGGTCGATATTTTGTTCAAACAACTGAAAGAGAAGATCTAAGTATATTAACTATTACTGCGACATCTGTGAACTGGGGTGAGGCTCTAAAAGAACAAAGAGATGCAAAATATGAAAAAACTACTGTTGCAAAAATTGCCAAAATAGTAGCAGATAGACATAAACTCAAAGTTAAAACTGACTGTGATGACTTGACAACAACATATATAGCACAGCAAAACGAAAGCGATTTGGATTTTTTAAGCCGCATAAGTGATAGATATGATCTTGTTTTTAATATCAAAAACGAAACAGTGGTGATGTTGCATAGAAGCAAAGATAAAAATAGTTCATTACCAAGATTTAATGTTTCTGCTATTAACTGTGGTGAGATACGCATTAAACATTCTAATAGAACTTATTATGTAGCAGCTAAAGCCATATATAGAGACATCAAAAGCAATAAGAATAAAGAAGTACTTGTTGGAGAAAAAGATAAAAAGCCGGTTCTTAAGATCACTGATGACTTTAAAAGTGACACAGAAGCAAAGCAAGTCGCTACGGCTGGCTTAGCCAAAGCAAACAGAAGTCTTAAGAATGGTTCTTTGACACAATATGGTTCTTTAATTTTTGCTGGAGGAGTGTTAAATTTAACGGATGCTGGCGAAGATGATGGAGAATATATAATTAAAAGTGTTAGTCATTCTCTCGACGATAATGGCTGGAGTATGGATATAGAGGTGGAAGCGTGAATATTTTACCTGTTAATGAACCTATATATTTAAAAAAGATTGATGATTTTTTGGGAAATAGAATAGATACACTATCTTTTCCTAAAGCACCTTTCGTCGGCATAGATACTCGATATCTTGATTATATTGCAGCAATGTTTGATGTTGATATTACTTTATACACACAAAGCGAAGCGAAGGAGGTGCTTAAAAAAGCGATATGGAGCAAAAACAAAGTTGGAACTATCGGTGCAATTAAAAAAATGTTGCAAACTTTTGATCCACAAGCAAATATTATCACGCATGCCACATGTCCAAAACATGATGGCAAAATCCAAAGAAATGGAATTACGACATACAGGAATTATGGTTTGACACATTGGGCGATGTATAAAATAGAATTAACTAGAGCTATATCTATATCCCAAAAAGAAGAATTAATAACACAACTTAAAATACTTGCACCTGCGAGATGTAAGTTAATTAACATAGACGCACAAAACACAATAATCCACGATGGAAGGATAAAACGAAATGCAAATTACACATACGGAGGATACATAAATGGCTAATTTAGAAGAAACAGAAATATGGGAAGATGGGATATATCAGTTTGAAGAGACTGATTTTATTGAAGGTGGAGCAAATGGTATAGATAATTTGCCACATAAGCAACTTGGTGCTAGAACCAAATTTCTTAAGGTAAAAACCGAAGAAATAGAAGCAGAGATAGAGAATCTAGTTTCCAATAATTATACAAAAGCAGAGATAGATACTCTTCTCCAGGGACTCAAACCAAAAGCAAGTGTAAAAGTCGCAACAACCGCGAATATCACGCTTAGCGGTACTCAAACAATAGATACTATAGCAGTAGCGGTTGGCGATAGAGTGCTTGTTAAAGATCAAACAACTGCATCACAAAATGGCATATATATAGTATCAGCTTCTGCATGGACTAGATCACTGGACACAAATACAGCGGTTGAAGTTACTGGAGCGTTTGTGTTTGTTGAGCAAGGAACTACAAATGCCGATACAGCATGGGTGCAAACAACAGATAATGTGACACTTAATACAACTAGTTTAGTTTGGGTTAAATTCGCAGGAAATGGAGCATTCCAAGCTGCTAGTACGATATTGAGTGCGATAGCTGCACTTACATCAGGTGTAGGATATCTTAGTTTTAATAATGGTGTAGTTTCGATTGATACTGGTAAGCCAGCAGGAGAATGGGTAGATGTAACAGCAAGTAGAACCATAGGCGTGACTTATTCAAACACTGGAAGTAAGCCTATTTATGTACACATATCTGCTATTTCTACTAATGCAAGCTTGAGTAATAGATTTGATATAGAAATAAATGGAGTAGCACTAAAAGGATCATATGCATACAACTCTTCCACTCTTTTTCAAAATTCAGCCATAGTATTCCCTGGTGATACATACAAATATATTGCACTAACTACATACAACACGCCATTAATATTAGAAAGGACTTAATATGAGATATTTTAAAAAGGATAGTGAAGTTTTTGGCATAGAAAAAGGACAAGAACATATCATTAAAAATGACTGGATAGAAATTACAAAAGATGAAGCTCTTAAAATTTTAAATCCGCCTTTAGATGTAGCTAAACTAAATCAACAAGAGATAGAAAAAGCACAAAAATATCTCACAGACACTGATTTCTATATGACTATAGACAAATATGAAACATTAACAGCAGATAAAAAACAAGAGCTTATGGTGTCGAGGCAAAAAGCTCGAGATGTAATCAATAATCTATAAGGAGGAAAAATAGAACTACAGCCGACCCTCTACGAACGACTGCAACAAAATCTTAACAATATTTTGACATCTATATAAAAAATAGGGTCAAAATGTCATATTTTGCAGGAGCAGTTAATGAAACAACTTAAATCACCATTTGGGTGGATAGGCGGCAAGAGCCAACTTGCCAAAGATATAATAGAGATAATGCCATCACATAGTCTCTATATAGAAGTTTTTGGAGGCGGATTATCAGTATTATATGCCAAAACTAAACCTAGAGTGCAAAGATACAGAGAGGTAGTTAATGATATTAATAGTGAATTAATAAATCTCCACCGTATTATCCAAACACGTCCAGACACACTGTCTAAAACTCTCTCTAATATGTTAATAAGTAGAGAAATATTTTATAACATCAAAAAAAGACACTATAAACCACGTAATGATGTAGAGCGTGCTGCCTTTTATTTTTATCTCATATTTCAAAGCTTTGGTTCAAAAGGTGAACACTTTGCAATGTCGGCCAAAAGTAGACGACCAAAAGATATATATAAAAGCTTTCAGACATGGGCGGAGCGTCTTAAATTTGTAACGATTGAAAATATGGACTTCAAAAAGCTCATATCAACATATGACAAGCCTGAAGCATTCTTTTATTGTGATCCACCATATGTTGGAACAGAACATTATTATAAAAATACTGGTGGCTTTAATATTGATAAACATATAGAGCTGAGAGACTCACTAAAAGCAATTAAGGGCAAATTTCTTATAAGTTACAATGACTGTGATGTTGTTAGAGACTTATATAAAGACTTTAATATAATACAAACAAAAGAAATAACATATACGCTATCTGATAAAGGATATAAGACAGTAAAAGAAGTATTTATTACGAATTATTAAAAAAATTAACGGCAAAGGTTGAAACTATAAAGGTTTTTATTTTTTGTCGTAGGTGTTATAATTTTAGCGGTTTTACACACTATAATCACCTGATAAAAAATACAACGAATTGTTTGGATTTAGTCCTATCATAGAAGGAGAGGTAAAATTATATGTTTCGTCTTTTACATACATTTCACTCCATCCACCAGCACAAGAAAACAGTTGAATAGTAAAAACCGATAAAAGAATTAAAGCTTTTTTAAATATTGACATACAAACCTCGAGATAAAAGATGTTTAAATATTACAATAAATTTAATTAAATAAATGGTGGAATTATTTTATAAAAATTTGCATATATTGATTTTCATCAAACCCAACAATAAGTTTATCTTCAAATTCAATTACTGGTCTTTTAAAAAGCATATTCTCTTTTACCAACCATTCAAGTTTTCCATTATCATCGAGATTTAACTCTTTTAGATTTAGAGTTTTATATTTTGTGCCTTTAGTATTTAGAAGTACATCGAGTGAACTTTTATCTATCCACTCTTTTATTTTTGACTCATCAACAGGAGTTGCTCTGAAGTCTATAAATTCATAAGAAATACCATTATCTTTCATAAAAGCAAAAGCTTTTCTGACACTTCCGCAAGTTTTTATCCCATATATTTTCAAAATAATTTTCCCTTGGTGTCGTTTTTTTATCATCCCAAACTTATGTTTTAAAAATGATAATTAGGACTCTCTTTTGTTATAGTTACGTCATGAACATGACTCTCTTTTAGCCCTGCACTTGTAATCTCAACAAACTCTGCTTTTGCCCAAAAAGTTTCTATATCTTTTGATCCACAATATCCCATAGAACTTCTAAGCCCGCCTATCATTTGGTGAACTACATCTGAGATTTTACCACGATATGGCACACGTCCTTCTATCCCTTCAGGTACAAGTTTATCAGTTGCTGTTCCTTCTTGGAAATATCTATCTGTACTTCCTTTTGTCATCGCACCAATACTACCCATTCCACGATATTCTTTGAATTGTCTTCCGTTAAACATTATCATCTCCCCTGGAGCTTCATATGTTCCAGCAAGTGCAGAACCTAACATCACGCTACTTGCTCCAACTGCAAGAGCCTTTGCCACATCTCCGCTATATCTTATTCCACCATCAGCGATGACAGGAACACCATGAGCATTTGCAACAAGAGCAACATTATCTATCGCACTTATTTGTGGTACACCAACACCTGCAACGATACGAGTTGTACAAATTGAACCTGGTCCGATACCAACTTTAAGAGCATCTACTCCGGCTTCTATTAAATCTTTTGCTGCCTCACCTGTTGCGATATTTCCTGCTATTACATCAATATCAAGTTCTTTTTTTATCTGTTTAACAGTATCAATGATGCCTTGAGAATGTCCATGAGCAGAATCAAGCACAAGTACATCTACACCGGCTTCAACGAGTGCTTTTGCACGATCAAGTTGACCAACACCAATAGCAGCAGCGACTCTAAGTCTTCCAAACTCATCTTTGTTGGCATTTGGGTATTGAACTTTTTTCTCTATATCTTTAATGGTTACAAGACCTTTTAATCTTCCATCATCATCAACGATAGGTAGTTTTTCTATTTTATGTTGTTCTAAAACTTTTGATGCTTCTTCTAGTGTAATACCAACTTTAGCCGTAATCAATGGAGCAGGAGTCATAACATCTTTCACAATTAGTTTCATATCTTTGATAAATCTCATATCACGATTTGTGATAATACCAAGAAGTTTCATATCATCATCAACCACAGGAACACCTGATATACTATACTCTCTCATCATCTCTTCAGCAAATGCAACACTTTTATCAGGAGAGGTAAAAATAGGATCTATTATGATTCCACTCTCACTTTTTTTGACTTTTTTGATTTGCATTGCTTGCGAAGCTATATCCATATTTTTATGAATTACACCAATCCCACCAAGTCTTGCCATAGCAATAGCTGCTTTGTATTCAGTAACTGTATCCATAGCCGCTGAAACAATAGGAATATTTAGAGTTACTCTTTTTGTTAGTTTTGTTTTTATACAAACCTCTTTTGGCAACACTGTTGAGTGTTGTGGTACAAGTAATACATCTTCAAATGTTAAAGCTCTTTGTTTGATTCTCATAATATAGTCTCCTTTAAATTATTTGTAATTTATTGCTCTCTCTAAACTAAGAGAACCGTCAAGCAATGTTTGTTCATCAAACGCTTTTGCAATGAATTGCAAACCTATTGGCATTCCGCTCTCATCACGTCCAACTGGAAGTGAAAGTGCTGGAAGTCCTGCTAAGTTAATCGCTATTGTGTACATATCACTTTTGTACATTTCGAGTGGATCTTCAACCGCACCAATTTTTGGAGCCACACTAGGAGCTACTGGAGAAAGAATCAAATCTGCAACTTCAAATATTTTATTGAACTCATCTCTGATTAGATGTCTCACTTTTTGAGCTTTTAAGTAATATGCATCATAATATCCAGAAGATAATACAAAGTTACCTAGAAGTATTCTTCTTTTTACCTCTTCTCCAAAACCTTCACTTCTAGATTTTATAAACAAATCACCAACATTTGTTGCATCTGCTCGTCTTCCATATCTGACACCATCAAATCTAGCCAAATTTGTAGCCGCTTCGGCAGTAGCGATGATATAGTATGTCGCAATGTCATATTTAGTATTTTGCATATTTTTATGCACTATCGTATGACCTAAGCTTTCTAGTGCTTTTACTGTATTAGCGTATGCTTTTTGTATCTCGCTACTTGCTTCACTTATATAGTTATCGATAACTGCTATTGTCAGTTTTCTTTGTGGATTTAGATTTGGGAATGTTGGTTCACTTACCATATCTGCACTTGTAGAATCTTTCTCGTCATGCCCACTGATAGCATCATACAATATAGAAGCATCGGTAACATTTTGAGTGATTGGTCCTATTTGATCCAAACTTGATGCATAAGCCGCAAGTCCATATCTACTCACTCTTCCATAAGTAGGTTTCAAACCAACACATCCACAATACGCAGCTGGTTGCCTTATAGAACCCCCAGTGTCACTTCCAAGAGCGGCTACGGCGATTCCACCAGCTACTGCGGCAGCTGCTCCACCAGAACTTCCACCTGGAACTCTTGAACTATCGTGTGGATTTTTAGTAATTCCATAGTAACTACTCTCGGTTGTACTTCCCATAGCAAACTCATCCATATTTGATCTGCCTAAACACATCATTCCATTTTGTCCAAGTTTTTCTATCACAGTTGCATTATACGGAGCAATATATCCTTGTAATATTTTAGAGCCGCTAGTAACGCTCCAACCATCGACTTGAATATTGTCTTTTATGAAAATTGGAACACCACTGCCATGCTCTTCAAAGCCTACATAAGCATTAAGGTCACTAGCTTTTGCCTTTGTTAAAATTTCTTCTTTTAGTTCTTCTTGCTCTGCTTTGGATAATTTTAGTGCTACTTCTAATGTTATCACTTTTGCTCCTTTTGTAGTCTGTTTTTATAATATTTAACAATGCCTAGACCAATGCCGATAAGCACAAAGATAAAACCTATCGATATTGCTATCATTTCATTACCTATGGGTTTAGTCATATCAAACATTTACAACCTCTGCACATCTGGTACATAAAGACTCTTCAGAGTCAGACTTAAATCTCCAGCATCTAGGACATTTATGTTCACTTGCTCTTGTTATCTCAAATTTTACACCATCAACTTCAAAATTAGCCAATACTTCACTATCGCTAGATTTTTTTACATTTGAAACCATAAACCAATCTTCTAAATCTTTTTGATTTTTGATGTCAAAGTCATAATCCCCGCACAACTCAACTTCGAGAGTTGATTTTAAAACTTTGTCTTTTTTGAGTTTATCGATCTCCTCAGAAAACTTCTCTCTAATAGCCATTAACTTTGTTACGTCTAGACTAGAATTAACCTCTTGGATATCCACAAATTCAAAATCAAAGATATTTTTAGCATCGCCTTTTAGTAATGGAGTTGCAAAGTCTAGTATCTCATCTGCCGTATAAGTAAGCACTGGTGCTACAAGACCGAGCATGCTTTTTGCAATCATAGCCATTGCACTTTGTGATGCTCTGCGTGATGGATTGTTTACGTCATCACAATACAATCTATCTTTGCATATATCCATATAAAGTGAACTAAGGTCATTTACAAGAAAATGATTGAGTACTGCAAAACCTCTCAAAAAGTCATAATTATCAAAGTTAGCTTTAACTTCATTAAATACTTTTCTAGCACTACTTACT